>CAYOWC010000263.1:0-7056 GCA_964407525.1 uncultured Desulfobacteraceae bacterium
TTGAATAAGATGAATGCGGCCAGGTTTTTTCCTGACACCTGACACCTGACACCTGGAATCTGAGCATGGTCTACTCGCGAATTGATGAAAATATCACGTTAATCCGATGAGCCAGATTATGAAGGCTTGAAAGCACCTCCCCACGTTGCTGCTTTTTTTGTGATGTACACTGGGTTTCATATTTACTGAAAGGATATATCAAGTACTCCTATGCGCGTTCATGGACTCAAGATCATCGGCGTTGTGGCACTCTCCATAGGGGCGCTTCTTATCTTTTCCTTTGCAGAGGCACTGGGGCAGGTGGTCAGCATTCAATTTGAGAATGATTTTTTTGGAGGGGATTCGGACAGGCACTTTACCCACGGCACACGGTTAGAATGGTTGAGTAATCCCATAAAGTCGATAGGCGATAAGGTCGATCAGATCCAGTGGCTTGGCTTCCAAAAGAAGACATCCGATTCCGCTGATGTTCTTGAAACCAGGGTAAGCCTGTCAGTTGGGCAGAACATCTATACTCCGGAGGACACGACTGCGGTTCAATGGGTTCCACATGACAGACCGTATGCCGGCTGGCTCTATCTGGGCTTTGGGATGGAGGCCAACCAGGGAAGTAAACGGAGTGACAAACTTGGTTTGGAAATAGGCATGGTGGGGCCCTATTCGTTCGCTGAGAATGCGCAAAGTTTCTGGCATTCCCTGTTCGGCCTGAATGTTCCCAAAGGGTGGGACAACCAGCTAAATAATGAACCGGGCCTTATTCTTTCCTATAGCCAGATTCGGCGCTATGAGGTTCGCAATCTGTTTTTGGGCTTAAATTTTGATCTGTTGCCGAACGTGGGGGGATCTCTGGGCAACGTGTTTACCTACGCCGAAGCAGGGTTGGCCCTTCGTCTTGGTTCGGATCTTGCCCACGATTTCGGCCCTCCCCGCATTCGTCCCGGTTTTCCAGGGAGCAGCTATTTCCGCCCAAAGAAAGGGTTCCTCTGGTATGTTTTTGCAGGATTCCAAGGGCGCGCCGTACTCCGGAATATTTTTCTCGATGGAAATACCTTTCAAGACAGCTATTCCGTGAAAAAAAAGCCCTTTGTCGGAAATCTCCAGGCGGGGCTTGTGGTTCAGTGGAATTCTTTTCGAATCGGCTATACCCAGGTATTGCGCAGCAAAGAGTTTGAAGGACAAGACTTTTCCGATGTCTTCGGTTCCCTAAGCCTCTCCTATTATTTCCAGTGATTCTTTCATAAATTCGGGCATTTATGCGGATGGTATTGCTTCTTTATGGGGTTTCTTTTGTTATTGATTCCCGTATCTGCGGAGATAGGGCAGCCATGATAGAATCTGATTCTTTAAAGCTTCCCACGAGAACGAGCGCCGCTGCAACGAAGAATTCCACTTCCGGGTAGGTCAGGAAAGTCCACTGGATCTTATCAATGCTGAACAAGAACCAGCAACAGAAAGCAACCATGAGGGTGATGCGAAGTTTCTTGAATGCGGACCTATAACCACTTTCTTCAAATCTTCTCTGGAATGCCTCAATCATCATGGTCAGAGAGATCATGGGCAATAAAACGGCTCGCGGACCCGGCTTGATGTTAAAGAAGTCCAGCACAGAGACGGTGATCGCTAAACTGAGCACGACAAAAAGAAGAACCAGGCTCAAACGGGACATTTTATTGAGATTCAATCGATTAAAAAGTGTGCGGCCTCCCAACCCGATGATTATGATCACGAGAAACACGGTAATCCCGGGCAACCATTGCACATCAACAAAGCTCATGCCGATCAAGGCTGGGATGAAGTATCCGAAAGATTTGAGTCCGAATATGTTGCTGAAAATGGAAATCACCAGTCCTCCCAAGGGGAGCAGGAGAATGAGCGCGACCGCGTCTGAGAGCCGCGGGGGAAGGCTTGTCAAATCCAGAATGGTAAGAATCTGACTATCGCTGGAAAGAGCTGTTTTCGAAACGGGCGCCTTGCGTTTCACCGCGCACTGCATGTTCAGGCCTTTGACATCCGATACTTCCATGATCGTCGTCCGACCGCGTTGAAGAGGTAGATAACAGGTCCCAAGATTATGGCGCACTTTGAGTGCCGGGTCATATGATCTCCACGTTCCATCAACATGGGCCTCCACCCAGCGATGGGGTTGTGTCAACGGGGCATCGGTAAAGAGCAAGCCCGATACCACCCGGGCCGGTATGCCCGCAGCACGGCAGAGCGCGACCATGGTTCTTGCCCTGCCCAGGACGGTTCCCTGTCTTTGCTCTATCACACCGACAGTGTTGGAAAGCATCGGGTCTAATTTCTGGCCTTTCTCCCTGCTTGAAGCGCTCTTGATTTCTTCACAATAGGAGGAAATTCGAAGCAGGGTCTTTTCCGGATTATCCCCTTCTGACCGTATCCTGGACAATGTATTCAAGACGACAGGGCTGTCTGCCTGGATGCCTTCCCCGTCGCGAAGGATGTTTTCGATGGTTTCCGGAGTCAATATCTCTGATTTGAAAGGGGGTGTAACGTCTCCTTCCTCTATCAGAACATCAAATTGTGCCTCAAAGCGAGCCGTTTTGGACTGTGGCGGGCTGAAGATACGGACTGCTCGTTTATGGCTCTCCTGGTTTTGAGTGAAGGAGACTTCCATTTGAGAATGGGTAAATCTCTCTGTCAGGATTTGGAAATTGGTGTGACTCGTGGGGAGAACCACCCACCCCACGGTAGCCTCTCCACTTGGCCGGAACTTGATGGAATAACTGATACTCCAGTGACTCTGCAGATTCTGCGGGTGGGTGGACCGGGTTGTGATGAGGCGCAGT
The DNA here is from genome assembly GCA_964407525.1 of uncultured Desulfobacteraceae bacterium. Classification (GTDB taxonomy): domain Bacteria; phylum Desulfobacterota; class DSM-4660; order Desulfatiglandales; family Desulfatiglandaceae; genus DUZB01. The sequence continues at coordinate 2,808 of CAYOWC010000263.1, forward strand.
CCCATCGCGGCAACGCCCGTAAAAACCAGGGCGGATACCGAGAGTATTACGAGCCCCATTTTCACATTAAGGCGGGATATGCTTCTTGTTTGGTTCATCTTGTCAAATCCACCATTACGGATTTTTCTTTGGTGACGGTACTGTTTCCAGATACCCGCTCACGTAACGTTCCGCCGGCCCCAGCGCCCTCAGGCAACTGATCATCAAGTGGGCGAAATCCTGACTCCTTTTTCGGTAGCCAGTACCTGTTCCACTGAGCTGTCACCCTTCTGAGTACATCTTAAAAAACTGTTTTTCCGCCTCATCGGTGCCAATGAGAATTAACTCATTATTCTCATGAAGGCAAACAGAGGGGTCCGGGTTAATGACCATCTTCCCATCCTGATTGGTGGCGATGACGCTGCAGCCCGTTTCCAGACGGATCCGGCTCTCTGCCAAAGATTTGCCCTTCAGAGAGGCGTGAACGCCGACACGGAATACGTTTAACCCTTCGGCAAGCATCAGCACCTCATCGGGTTTCAGAAGATTAAGAATTGTATTGGCCGCCAGAGAGGCATACGACATCACCAGGTCGGCCCCGGCTGTGTGCATCTTTGAGATACTTCTGTCGAGCGTCGCCCGACTGATGATCTGGATATCGGGCCGCAACCTCCGGCAGTAGATGGTCAGGTAGATATTGGTGGGATCGTCATGGGTCGTGATGATAACCGATGGGGCCTCCTTGATCCCTGCCCGCTCCAGGGTGTTGATGTCCGCGGCGCTTCCATAGATATACCTATTATCTTCCACGAGCCGCTTGTTTTTTTCAATAATCCGATAATCGATATCCTCCTCTTCCAGGGTCTCCGCTGCAGCACGTCCAACCCGGCCGCCGCCCAGAATAAGAACCGGCGCCCGTGATTGTTGATGCCCCCCGAAATGATCATCGTAGTTCTTGAGTTGTTCCGCGGTTCCAGCCATTAGAAGAACGGTCGTGGCATTGATCCGTGTTGCCGCCGCAGGGTTTTCAAAAGTACCCCTTTCCCAAATACCCACAACCGTAAGACCCGTTGTCTCGCGCAGCCTACTTTGCTGGATGGTTTTGCCCACAAGCGTTGTTCTCATGGCGGGGGCTTCCGCCAGAAGAAGAGAATCGATGCTTCCAATGACGTTTGCCCGGGCGCTCGTCTTGAGTACCCGTCTCGACAATGATTGGCCCAGTAATGTCATGAATTGGAAAACGTGCGTGCTGCCAGCGAGCTGCAAAATATCCACGGAATCATCCAGATCGGCGTTGGCAACAATCGACACCGCTTTGGAGACTTCCCGAACGGTGAAGGCGATGTTCGTATTCATCATGTCGTTAATATTGGCGACCACCAGGGTGGCTTTGTCTACATTGAGGCATCTGTAGGTCTCCGGATCACCCAACTCACCCACCACCACCTTATAGTCCAGATCGATCAGCTCCAGCGCTTTTTTTACATCCTCCATGACAATGACATATTCGTACTGATAGTGTCTCAGTCTGTCCACAAGATTCATGGTGATGGGATCGTAGTTGGTCAGGATGACATGGCCTTTCATGTCGTCGGGCACCTTTCGAGGCGCCCTGGCTTTTGTTTGCGCCTCCAGCCATGGTGCGTAAAAGAACTGGATGAAAGTGAAGGGAAGCATGATGAGAAGCAGTATGATGCCGGACAGGAGCACCAGCATGGAAAACAGCTTACCCAGATCCGAATCGAAGGTAATATCTCCGAAACCGAGGGTAGACATGACCGTAAGGGTCCAATAAAAACCTGTAATCCAGCTGAACGTCTTGTTTTCCAGAACCATTATAAAATGGAACAGGACGCTGTAAACAGTGACCATGGTTATCAGGAGAAGAAGAAACTTCAGCAACATCTTGATGTTTCGTTCACTTGTCCCTGTGATCATATAGGCGATCTGTCCAAAAAGAAATTTCATGATAGGCCTTTCTTTGTTCGCCTGCCCCGTAACTCTTTAAAAGATCATGGGGACATTGGAGACATGGAATACCCCGGGGCACCAGCCCTTTCAAGGTGACTCCTAACCTGGACGATTTGGAGATAAGGCTTAGGATATTAGCCTATGTTGCAGTTTCAGGTGTCAGGTGTCAGTGTTCAGGTTTCAGGAATAAAGCAATTCTGTCCATTAATATTTGTTGAAACACCTTATACCTGACACCTAAATGCTCTGAACCCGATTTTTATCTATAAACTCTATCTATTACCTGATTTCGATAACCGCCTTGAAAGGGCTGCCCGGGGCACTTATGAGCTTTCTTCCGCTTTTTCTTTGAAATATTTTATCTGGCTTTGCAGGCCTACGGCACGTTCCACGTCCACGACAAACGCTATGCCCGTGCCTGGTTCTTTAAATCGTCCGGCCTCGTAAATGGCTTTGAGTACGGAATCCACCAGGCCTTCTTCAAGGAGAAAAAGGACCACATCGGTCTGGGCTTCAAGGGTCAGGCCGAAGAAGGTCTTTGCTTCGTGTATGCCCGTCCCGCGGGCCGGAATGATAGTGGCTCCTGTTCCGCCGGATGCCTTGGCGGCATCTACGATTCGATCGGTCTCCGTTGTCTTTACCATTGCGACAATCAAATTTAGTTTCATCTCATTCCTCCCTCTTCGCCTTAAGACTGCGCAGTTCCAGCCAGTGCGCGAGCTGGGCGTATCCCATCACAGTCATGATGGGAAAGACACTTGCAAAGGCGATCAATCCAAATCCGTCCAGAGCGGGATTGCGGCCCGGAATAGTCTCGGACAGGCCCAGTCCCAGAGCAGCAACCAGGGGCACGGTCACCGTCGAGGTTGTCACCCCACCTGAATCATACGCAAGGGCGATAATCTCCCGGGGAGCGAATACCGTCTGGATCACAACAACCACATATCCTGCAATGATATAAATATACAATGGCGTTCCCGTAACGATGCGAAATGTGCCGATTCCTATCCCGATTGCGACCCCGACTGCAACGGCTAACCTCAATCCCCACTGACTCAGAGAACCCCGAGAGACTTCGCTTGCTTTGTAACACACTGCAATGAGCGCCGGTTCCGCAACAGTTGTGGCAAATCCAATCAATGCGCCGAAGATATACACCCAGGCATAAGCATGCCAGGGCGCATCGGCAGGGGCTGTTTTTAATCCGAAAACAAATTCGGGGGTTGATAATTGTTTCGCCATGACCTTGCCGATGGGAAACAGAGCGGTCTCCAGTCCGTTTAAAAAAAGAGCCAAACCCAGAAGGACGAACACGAAACCCGCCACGACACGCTTCCAGTCCGGTATAGGTTTACGTAAAACCACGAACTGGAAAAACATCAGCAAGGCCAGAACCGGAAAGACGTCTTTCACCGTCAGTGCGAGAGTATGAACGAATGTGATAAATAATTCCATTCCAGTACCTACTGATCAGCGAAAAAGGATTATCCCGTACCCCATGACGAACACCATCGGCAATAATGAGGCAAAGGCAATAAGTCCAAAGCCATCCACCAACGGATTGCGTCCACGGATTGTGGAAGCCAGGCCCACACCAAGGGCCGTTACCAGGGGTACCGTTACCGTTGATGTGGTGACGCCCCCTGAATCATAGGCAACCCCCACGATCTCCTTGGGTGCAAAGCCTGTCATGATCATAACGGCGATGTAGCCGCCGATGATAAGATATTGGACAGGCCAGCCCTTGAGGATTCGTATGAGGCCTACCAATATGGCGATTCCCACGGACAGTGCAACGGTGATCCGAAGCCCCAGGGCATAGGACCGCATGGATCCCGGATCAGAATCGATGAGTTTCCCCTCAGCCGCCACCACGGAAGCTTCTTTTGCTACCGCGATGAGCGCCGGCTCTGCGATCGTCGTGGAGAAGCCGAGTCCGAATCCGAACAGGAGCAGCCAGAAGAGACTGCCTTTGCGGGCAAAGGCTTCCGCCATGGCTTCCCCGATGGGAAAAAGCCCTATCTCGAGCCCCACAACAAAAAGGGCCAACCCTAAAATGACGAGAATAAGCCCGACGAACACATTCATGACATCAGGAAAGGGTTGGCGCACCACGGCCAATTGAAAGATCAATATGACGAGTATAATCGGAAGGAGGTCCCGACAGGCTCCCACGATATTCAGGGCAAATCTCCTGAGAGGATTGACAATATATTCCAGAAATTTATTTTTCTCGGTCATAGGTTTTTTGGGCTTGGTCCTAACGTCGGCCATTAGAGTTGTTTTCTTACTCATAATC
>CAYOWC010000264.1:0-7054 GCA_964407525.1 uncultured Desulfobacteraceae bacterium
CCTGACACCTGACACCTGACACCTGGAATCTGAGCATGGTCTATTCGACAACTGATAAAAATATCACGTTAATCCCCGATGAGCCATAAAAACTTGCCTCATGGAGCACCGGAATAAAGGAAACAGCAAATGCTAAAAGGCGTCGGCCATATCGGCATAGCCGTAAAGAACATCGAAGATAGTCTGAAGGCCATCAGCAAAGCCCTGGATCTCCCGGTCCCCCGGATTATGGATTTTCCCGACAGAGAAGTAAAGGTGGCAGTGGTGGATCTCAAGGGGGTCGGGCTGGAGTTCATCGAGGATTACAGCGAAGAAGGAACCTTTGCCACATTCGTGAAGGAAAGGGGAAATGCCATCCATCATGTGTGTCTTCTGTCAGACGACATGGAGGAGGATCTAGAGATCCTAGAAGGGCGGGGAGTGGAACTGGCGGACCGGAAGCCTAAAATGGGATTGCGGGGAAAACGGATCGCTTTTACAAAACCCTCTGTTTTAGATGGTATTCCGATCGAGCTGTCCGAACCCTAAGGGTTCCCCCCCCTGCCCTACCCACCGAAATAAGGATGTACCCACCGGATATCGTCCCCTTCGTTGATCTCAAGGGATTCGTATTCGTTTGATTTGACCACCCGTCCGTTCACCACAAATACGATATTGTCCTTTCCGGTCTTCTCTATGATCGTCCGGATCATGGGTTCATCTTTTTTGGCCTCCCGGATGAGCTTTACCACTTCGATGAACCGTGCCCCATCCTGGAATTCCCGTTCTTTGCAGTTAATGCATGCTTTCATGTTGGATTTTGCTCATATGAAACTTCGTTTCGGTTCAAGGTTCAAAGGTTCAAGGGTTCTCCGCTTTCGCTTCGCTTCAGACGGGATCTTCGACAAGGTTTGGATTGCTGGTTGCCACCCCTGTGTGAGTGGCATCCTGCCACGACCGGATCTGCATGAAGCAGAAGTCGATAGCCCGAGAGACCCGGAAAATCGCGGCTGGAACCCGCTCACACAGAAAGATGAGATGGAACCTGGAAGTTTCTTTCTCGATCAGACTAACCATTTTTCCCGGTCAGAAACGGCGCTTATATCGGATTCGGGGTACAAGGCTCAGAGCCCCTTTTCCTGAGCTCTGAACCTTGGTCCCTATTTTTCTTTTTCTGGAAATTTATAATAACCTACTCCGCATAGTCTTCCATGCCGAGGCGGATGAGAAGCTCATCGGTTGGAATGCCTTCATCGTCCCAGCCTCGGACTCCGTAATACTGCAGGATGGCCTCATCGAGACCCACCGGAATCTTTCCTGCGGCCGGTCCTTCCGTCACGGGCTCCATGAATCGTTTGGGGTAGGCGAAGTCGTCATCCACTTCCCAACCGTAACGAATGTTCAGGAGTTTCTGGAGGGTAGTGATCCTTTCTCCGGACTTACGAAGATCGTCAAGGTCCCAGTCCATCCCGGTGGCGGCATTTATGGTCTTGGTTAGATCGGTGAGGGTGTACCCCCGGAACTCCTGGAATTTGCAGTGTCCGGCCGAATTGATGACGTTGCAATAGTCGTGGAATTTGGCGTTGCGATCCCCTGCATTGTCCCAGGACCAGCGTTCTTCGTTTTCCACTTCGTCAATGCCCCATTCGGGCAGTTTGATGTGCCCCACCCAGATATGCTGGCTATTGCCCCTTTCGTGATTAGGTCCGGCTGCGACGCCGGTGCAGTAATTGAGCGCCGAGATATACTGGGCACGCCAGTTGTGGGCCGCAATCTCCTGCCCTTTCATCTGCACAGCCCAGTCTTCCGAACCCTGCCCGATCCGTTCTGACGCGATCTTAGTTCCTTCACCCAACAGGTACCCTAAGCCATCGGCCCTCTCTCCTATCTTCTTGACCATTTCAACCATGGCCTCGGCGTTCCCCCAGGTAAGGTCCAGACCATAGGTGTCTTCCTTGGTGATAACCCCTTTTTCATAACACTCCATGGCCCAGGCAATCACAACACCAAGGGAGATGCAGTCCAGGGTGTATTTATTGGCCAGTTCACAGGCATAAGAAACAGCTTTGACATCGTCCACCATGGTATTGAAACCCACCATGGCAAAGGATTCATATTCAGGACCTTTGCCGGAATATGCGTAGGGCCCTTCTTCCACGGTAACATGGTTGTGACACTGGATCACACAATATTTGCACGGCCAAGGCTTGGCATTAAGTTCCTTGGCGTAGTTGGAAGCGTGCATGGTTTCCACCCCGCTGGGAAATTTGGCGAGGCTGTAATTCTTAATGGGCAAGTTCCCCTGGGGGGCAAAAAGTTCCGTAGCCATGGCCGTGCCCACCCTCTTGATCTGCAGCCAGTCCGGCTTTTCCTTGTCCATCTGGACCAGGCGGGTGTTGATCTCTTTGCTGATCCGTGCCATTTCATCGGAGTCGTGAAACTCGACTTGCTTGCTCCCTCGTACGGCCAGGCCCTTGAACATCTTGGAGCCCATAACCGCTCCCAGACCACTGCGGCCCAGAAAGGATTTTTTTCGGGTCTGGATGCACGCATATCTCACCAGACGTTCCCCGGCCTGACCGATGGTGACCACTTCAAAGTCATCTCCCTCGGCGGCCTTGATCCCGTCTTCGGTTTCATAGGCATCTTTTCCCCACAGATCACCGGCGTCCTTGATCTCTGCCTTGCCCTCGTCCACAACCACGTAGACCGGTTTTGCAGCCCTGCCGTAAACCACAACGGCGTCATATCCGGTCTGTTTCAGCATAATCCCAAAGGAGGCCGTGGCCGCAGAATCCGCATTCATTTGAATGGACGGCGAGATAGCCCCAGCGGACCATTTCCCTGCTCCACTCTGTTTGGCGCCGTGGATGGTCCCCGATGCAAAGGTAAGGCGGTTGGCAGGATTGAAAGCAGTTGTTCCAGCAGGACATTCTTTCCACAAGTAATAAGCAGCCATTCCGGCGCCGCCCAGAAAGTATTCGTATACCTCATCAGGAAGTTGCTCCTCTTCGCAAACCCCGTTTGTCAAATCCACCTTTAGAACCTTATTCCATACACCTTTCATGATCTTTCCCTCCAAGCTAAAATTTATAATTCGATCTATGTACAAACCTCGTAAAAAACGTATCTACTCAAACACTTTCCCAGCCCTGAAATGTTGAAATATTTTAGAATAACACGGGCTTGCTGTCAAGCATCAACCTACATCTTAGACGATTCTCATCCGGTTATTTTTCATCAAGAACAACCATGAAATCGATAATGCGAGAACCATGGGTAAGAAATCTGAACAGCACCCTATTTCGTAGGATTTTTGTAGTTGACCCACAGCATATTCTGTTCTAGTTTGGCGCCATGACAAAATCCATGCAGAAAGAGGCGCAATGAACCAAAAGATAGACTCCCACATTTATGACGAGAGCAAAATAAAAACCCTCAGTTCCCTGGAGCATATCCGGCTACGCACCGGCATGTACATTGGGCGGCTCGGAGATGGTTCCACCCCCGATGACGGTATCTATATCCTGCTCAAAGAGGTGGTGGACAATGCCATCGATGAATTCATCATGGGCGAGGGAAAAAAAATCGTCATCACCGTAAAAGACGATTTCGTTTCCGTTCGTGACTACGGCCGGGGAATTCCCCTGGGAAAGGTCATTGAGTGTATATCGGTCATCAACACCGGTGCGAAGTATAACGATGATGTTTTCCAATTCAGTGTAGGCCTCAATGGAATCGGGACCAAGGCGGTGAATGCCCTATCCTCTCACTTCAAGGTGGTCGCCTATCGCGACGGAAAAACCAGTGAAGCCGTGTTCGAAAAGGGGAAACTTCATTCCAAGAATCGGGGAAATCATTCCAAAGAACCCGATGGCACTTATGTAGAATTTCGTCCGGACGATGAGATTTTCGGAGAGTTTTCCTTCAACCTGGAATATGTGGAGCAACGTATCTGGAACTACGCCTGCCTCAACAGCGGGTTGCGTCTCCTTTTAAACGGACGGAAATTTGAATCCAGAAAAGGGCTGCTGGATCTCCTTTCCTCGGAGGTGGGAGAGGATACCGTCTATGACATGGTCTACCACAAAGAACCCTACCTGGAGTTCTCTTTTACCCACACGGCCAATTATGGAGAAGCCTATTTTTCCTTTGTCAACGGCCAGCATACTTCCGATGGCGGGACCCATCAGGCCGGGTTTCGCGAAGGCATTTTAAAAGGGGTCAATGAGTTTTTCAAAAAGAGCCATTCAGGAATGGATGTCCGCGAAGGAATTGTGGGCGCCGTAGCCGTGAGGGTCAAATCCCCTGTATTTGAAAGCCAGACCAAAAACAAACTGGGGAATACCGAAGTCCGAAGCTGGGTCGTGGCCCGGGTGCGATCCGCGGTGGTAGATTATCTGCACAAAAACAGCGGGGTTGCCGAGAAACTCGAGGAAAAGATCCTCCATAACGAACGGTTGCGAAAGGAATTGAACACAGTCAAAAAAGAGGCCAAAGCCGCGGCCAAGAAAATCGCCATCAAAATTCCTAAGCTGAAAGACTGCAAGTATCACCTTCAAGATGGTCCAAAAGGGGCTGGATCTACAGTATTTATCACCGAAGGTCAGTCTGCATCTGGTTCCATGGTTTCCTGCCGTGATGTGTATACCCAGGCTATCTTCTCCCTGCGGGGAAAGCCTCAGAATGTGTTTGGGAAGAAAAAAGCCGCCATTTACAAAAACGAAGAATTGTACAATATGATGATGGCCCTGGGCATCGAAGACCATATTAACAACCTTCGCTACGGGAGGATCGTCATCGCCACGGATGCCGACCACGACGGGTTCCACATCCGAAATCTCCTGCTCACCTTTTTTCTCAATTATTTTGAAGAACTGGTCTTTGCCAACCGTATCTACATACTGGAGACACCGCTGTTCCGGGTTCGCAACAAAAAGGAAACCCGGTACTGTTATGACAAAAAGGAACGGAATGCGGCCATGAGCCAAATTAAACAGGCTGAAATCACCCGATTCAAGGGGTTGGGTGAAATTTCGCCCAAGGAATTCGGACAATTTATTGGGGAAGATATTCGCTTGATCCCCATAGATCTTCGGTCACTCAAGAGGGTGCCCGAAATCCTTCGCTTTTACATGGGAAAAAATACCCCCGAACGTCGGAATTTCATCATGGAGAATCTCATCTGATGGTCTATGCCAAACAGGTTTTCAACAGCAATTATCTGGAATATGCATCCTACGTAATCAAAGACAGGGCGATACCCTATCTTGACGATGGACTGAAACCGGTCCAGCGGCGGATCCTTCATTCCCTCTTTGAAATGGACGACGGGAAGTTCCATAAGGTGGCCAACGTCGTGGGAAACTGCATGAAATACCATCCCCATGGCGACGCTTCTATTTATTCAGCCCTCGTAACCCTGGCCAACAAAGAGCTCTTCATTGAAAAACAGGGTAATTTCGGCAATATTTTCACCGGGGATGATCCCTCTGCTGCCCGGTACATCGAGTGCCGTCTTTTACCGCTAGCCAAAGAGGTTCTCTACAACCCGGAGATCACACAATACGAGGATTCCTACGACGGAAGGAACCGGGAACCGATCGCCTTTCCGGCCAAAATCCCCGTACTGTTGGTCCATGGGGCAGAAGGAATCGCCGTGGGTATGGCCACCAAAATCCTTCCCCACAACCTCATAGAGGTGGCGGAGGCGATCATCTCCTGTCTCAAGGGGGAGGCGTTTCGCCTTCTCCCCGATTTTTTGACCGGGGGCCTGGCCGATGTAAGCGAATATGAGGACGGCAAAGGAAAGGTCCTGGTTCGGGCGAGGCTCGATACCGCAGATCCCAAGAAAATAGTGGTTCGTGAACTGCCTTTCGGCTCCACCACCGAAAGTCTGATCCAATCCATCGAGGCGGCTGCAAAGAAAAATAAGATCAAGATCTCCAATGTGGAGGATTACACCGCCGAAGAAGTTGAGATCGAAATCAAACTTTCCAGGGGGGTGTACTCAGAGGATACGGTGAATGCCCTTTTTGCCTTCACGGACTGCGAAACCTCCATTTCCGTCAATCTCCTGGTAATCAAGGAAGGGGTTCCGGAACTCATGACCCTGACCGAGGTGATTCATTACCACGCCGGAAAACTGGTGGAGATCCTCATCGCAGAGCTCGAGCTTGAACAACGCCAGCTAAAGGATCGATTACACGCACGAACCCTTGAACAGATCTTTATCGAAGAACGCATTTATAAAAAGATTGAAGAGATGACCACCAAGAGGGCGGTCATTGAGGCCGTGCTTGATGGGTTCATCCCTTTTTCGGAAATCATCAAACGCGAGGTCACCCTGGAGGACGTGGAACGGCTCCTGAAGGTCCCTATTCGGCGCATTTCTCTGTATGACATTAAGAAGGTCCAAAAAGAGATGCGGGAAATCAAAAAACGGCTCAAGGAGATTACGCACCATCTTTCCCAGATCACCCAATACGCCATCTCTTTTCTGAATAACCATATCATTGAAAAACACCGGGATTCCCATCCGCGTCGCACTGAGCTCATTTCCTTTAACCAGGTGGATGTACGCGAGGCAGCCCAAAGAAACCTGAAACTCCGTTATGACCAAAAAACCGGATACTTGGGCCATGAAGCAGGCGGAAACGTGCTTTTCGATGTCTCAGCCTATGACCGGATATTGGTAATCCGGAAAAGCGGCGCTTACTCAGTGATGGATGTGCCGGATAAGGTCTTCGTAGACAAAGGGATGCGCTACTGCGGTTTCGCGGACCCGGAGACCTGTGCCGGCATCGTTTTCACAATCGTCTATCGAAACGGGGATGGGTATCTGCATATGAAACGGTGCCGAATAGAAAAGTATATCCTCAACAAAGGGTACACCCTGGCACCCGAAGAGGCCACTATCCTGAAGATGACTACCCGTGAAGACGGAGCGCTGATTCTCAGCTACAAACCCAAACCCCGCATGCGGGTCCTTCAAGAGACCTTCAAAATTGCTGATTATGTCGTCAAAGGGGTCAAGGCTCGGGGGGTTCGTCTTTCCACCAAGGAAGTAAAATCC
>CAYOWC010000265.1:0-6952 GCA_964407525.1 uncultured Desulfobacteraceae bacterium
TAGTGAGGCTTTCTTCGGCCAACTTAACTGCCTGGTAGGTATCGCCATTATTGGCGAGGTTGTACTGGTAGAGGGTGACCACATCCAGGTCCGAGCCCGTCCAAGCGGCCGGTAAATAGACTACAAAGGTCCTGACTTTATAGGCACTTCCCCCCATGAATCCGGCCGACGTTTCATTTATCCAGGAACCCGTGTTTGCGTAAATGGTCGTGTGGTCTTCGCCCGGAGGATAGACATCGAGCATGGGCTCGTGCGTATGGCCAAACACCACGATACGGATGCCCCGTTCCTCCTTTTCCAGGTATTCCAACTCCGCCGCCACGAACAGGTCGCTGTGTCCGTTCAAAATGCTTACGGCCACGGGCATGGGCGTCTGAACACCGTTTGTTTTTTGGGTATCGGGCCAGAGGGTTTCAATATTCCCATTGACGTACATTCCTTTGGCGCCGTCAAAAGAAAGCGGATTCGCATACCCGTCGATCCCGGTCATGAGGACGACCGGATCGTTGAGCGACGGGGGGGTGAGAGCCGGAAACTGGGCCTCTGAGTAGATGAGAGCAACGTCCCAGGCCAGAGGAAAGGTATATCCTCTGTTCCCGAATGGCCCTTCCGCTGTTTCCTCCATGGAAAGGGTGCCCTTCTGGTCGTTCTCCGCCTCCATGCCGGCGGCCCAGAGCCGGGACACAAAATATCCGGGCGGAAGGATATGGCCCGGATTCGCCAACGGCTGGGGACTGTTGAAAAAGTCGTACCGGTGCCCGTGCTCCATCATCATCCCACTCACTGGGCTGTATGACCCCAGCCCATCGATTTGGCCCTTGAACACAACGTCGGGCAATAATTCATCCAAGGTAGTCGGGTCTGTGAGCATGTCATGGTTTCCGCGGACGTAGGTCAGAGGGATTTCCCCGCCACTGGAGATTTCTGCCAGGGTATCGAAAATCGCTGTATTCGTGGGGGCATTCCGGACAGAATGGAAATATTCCCTGCTGTTGGTCACTGTTCCGTCAAAGGGTTTGGTGCTAAAAGGGATGAGCCATTCGTCGAACAGGTCGCCCAGAATCACCAGTTCCCGGACCTTTTCGTTTCCCTTCACCATTTGGACAAAATCCGCCAGGGCATCTGCGTTTTCAGAAAACCAGCAGTAACCCCTGTCTACCGCTCGTTCTTCCCCCATGTGCAAGTCGCTGATGCACATGATAGCAGTCCTTTCCCCAGTATTGACACCGTCTGTAGAGGCATCTTGTGCAAAAATGTTTGCCGAGGCGGTCCGCATTTCAAGTGTGGTATCTTCTTCCATGGGACGTCCGTTAGCAGACTCGACACCACTGGAAATAGACACAAAATACTGCCACCCAGGCTTGAGTTGATATCCGTCATGGAAACGGATGAACACGGAGCTGCCATCCACCTCCACATCGTAATTTCCTGAAAGGGTCCCGGTTTTATCATAGAGATCGATGTTCCCGGGCGCGGTTTCCGGATTAACATGCATGTTGAACCCAATCTCCATGGACAGGGCCTGGTGATCCATGGAGAAATAGAGGCCGTGTCTGAGGGCCAGGTCTTCAAAGCCTGTCGTCATCAGAGGGGTGCTGGTTGTCCCATTGTCGGAGGAGCACCCGTAAAGAAAAGAAAAAAACACTAGAAACAACAGTGAAAATGCCGATTTGATGGGCTTTTTCCAGGTCATGCGGTCCCTCCTGAGGGGTCACTTTGTTGCGGTTCCTACCCAAATGCCACATAAACATCACCATTCCGGGCAACGCGGCGTTCTCCTATCAATTTTACCAAGTGTTTCTTCATGTGGGCTCGTTCACCGAATTCGAAAAAGGCTTTGGGCTCCCTCGGTTTTCCATAGATAATCGATGCTCCCACAATCTCTTCCATCGTCCGGGGAGTGTTTAAGAGGCTTATGAGTTTATTCTCCCGTTGGTCGATGACATTGAGGAAGGCGTTCCATTTCTCCCCCGGTGCTTCCTCAAATACCCCCTGCTCATGGGAAGCTATCCAGATATTTGCCGGGATGTCCCGCAGACGTTCAATGGATTTCACAGTTTCTTCAATGCTTGAATCAACATCTCCATACCAGGGGCCGAACCAGCTGAGATCGTAGTCGCCTAACAGCAATAAACCTGCTTCTTTGAAAAAAAAGGATAGATGTCCCGGGGTGTGTCCCGGGGTACCTACAATTTTTATCGTTGCGGAACCACAGGATATTTCTTCTCCACCTTTCAAAAAACCTGCAGGAATTCGTGGTTTAAAATGGAAACTGTCTTCTAAAAGGGGGCGCCAGTATTCCCGCTCTCCTTCGTTATCCATTCCATAGGCATCCAGGAATAGTTCCATATTGGACAGGGGAGGGGCATCTTTTTCAGAGACGTAAAGGGGCAGGTGGTCAAACAGGTCCAGGTGCATGAAATGGTCTTCATGCCAGTGGGTGAGCCAGACCGCTTCTACACCCGGATCCTCTCGAAGCTTCATGAGCCTTTCCCGGTCTGAAGCTGGATCGATGAGGATTTTCGCTCCTTCTATGTAGATGGAGTGACAATGGGGATATCTTCCCCGGTTTTCCCCGGGAATAAACCATATGGGCCCGAAATGTTTTTCTGTGATTTCTTTTTTCATAGAACTTTTTTACCCTTTGCCCCCGTCTGTTAGCGCTTTATAACCGTGAACCTTGAACTGTGAACCTCCCAGCCTGGATTTACAATATTTCCAACACCAGTTTCCCCACGGATAGACCAGATTCCATAGCCCTGTGGGCATTTGCCACATTCCGGAATGGAAAAGTGGTAATGGGCATGGGAGGCAGCATCTTTTGCTGGTCCAGCCGGAGGAGCCTGTCCATAATAGCACGGAAAAGGTCTATTTTGTCAAACAGGTAGATCAGATTGAACCCGCTTACGGTTTTATTGCTCCCCGTCATATCAAACGGGCTGAATCGGGGAGTTCGAAAATAATCCCAGATGAGTTTAGGGAGGTTCTTTCTCCCTGTGTGAGAAAACATGGAGGCAAATCCGTAGATAAGTAAACGTCCCCCCGGTTTCAAGTGGTTGTAAGATCCTTTAAGTGTTGAGGCGCCATTGGCATCGGCGATCATATCGTATCCCTCAGGATTAAGCTTTTCAGCTTCCTTCCAGAGGTCCTGGGTTTGTTTGTCAATAACATGGGCAGCCCCGGTATCCAGGACAGCGGCCTTTTTGTCCGAATGGCCGATGACACCTACTGCCCTGTTGCCGTTTAATTTCAATAGATGCATCATGGACGTACCCACCCCTCCGGCTGCCGAATGAACAAGCACGGTCTCTGCCTTTTTCAGGTGACCGGTTTCGTGAAGGCCGTACCAGGCCGTGAGATACGCCACCGGGAAGGATGCCCCCCTGGTAAAATCCCAGTGGTCCGGGAGTGGCCACAGCATGTCAGGGACGGTGTTGATGGCTGTGGTGTAGGCACCGAAACGGGAAGCACCGAAAACCCTGTCGCCGGGTTTGACGGTTTGAATATGTTCTCCGATCCTATTTACAACACCTGAAAACTCCAGTCCGGGACAGATGGGATAATTCCCTTTGGCGGCTTCGTAGAGGCCCAATCGGACGCAGATGTCCGCGAAATTGATTCCACATGCTTTTACCTGCACCTGCACTTCTTGCGGTCCAGGGTCTTCCAGGGGTGTTTCGTCAAAAAAAAGAGCGTTATAGCTGCCCGGTTTCTTGATCATGATCTGGTTTCGAGAGGAGGTCATCTGCCTATCCTGTGGCTGGATTGGAATTTACTCGAACGCACGAAAATGCAATCAGTAAGCCTGAATTCGGAGGATACCCCGTTACCGTTAAAACTTTCCGCAGCAATTCTCATTTTAAAATTATTATCTCTTCATCCTGGTTCCCACGCTCTGCGTGGGAACCTCAGAAGGACGCTCCGCGTCCTAAAATAGAAGTTTTATCCACTTTAAACTCCTTTTTTACAAGTTTGATGAAGGACGCAGAGCGTCCCAAAAACCGTTCCCACGCAGAGCGTGGGAACGAGAGTGAGCGCTAGGTTCATAATGAGAATTGCTGAACTTTCCGACTTCTGTTTGACTTCCAATAATGACCATAGTATTATGACCATGTCATATTTATTCCTTTTTCATCCAAATGAAGGAGCTAACCATGGAAACTCAAGTAGCTAAATCAAAATTCAAGCCCCATGCATTGCAATATTTTCGGGAGGTGGAAAGAACAGGGAAGGCTCTGATCATTACCGACCATGGGAAGCCGGTTTTGAAAATTATACCCTATTCTGAAAAAGCTTCCGAAACCCTTAAAATGCTAAGAAATTCGGTCACCAAATATGAAAACCCAACGGATCCTGTAGGGCTGAATGACTGGGAGTTGCTAAAATGATAGTATTGGATACGCATGTCTGGGTTTGGTTTATCAGTAACCCCGAACTCCTTTCTAAAGCCGCGAAAAAGGCGATTCATATCTCCATGGAACAGAAAGCGGTATGCATCTCGTCTATCAGTGCATGGGAGGTAGCGATGCTGGTCGCCAAAAAACGACTGGAATTTACCATGGATGTAACCGACTGGATAGCTAAATCGGAAAGGCTACCGTTTTTTCAATTCCTGCCCGTTGATAATTCAGTAGCGGTTAAGTCAGTTAACCTGCCAGAACTTCTGCACAAAGATCCTGCAGACCGGCTCATCACTGCCACTGCGATGACCATAGCAGCCCCCCTTGTCACGAAAGATCAAAAACTATTGGACTATCCGCATGTGAAAACCATATGGTAAAGCATGAAAATTACAAAAAGGGCTTAACCGAAATGGTTAAGCCCTGAAAATCAAAACAACCATCAAAAAAGGTTAGTAATCCAAAACCTGCTTTTTGCCGGTTGGAGAAACCCATTTTCCATTTTTGATCTGGAGGAATATGGATTCATCTGACCCAAGATGTTTTTCGGGGCCGAAACTGATAACGGGTCCGCCAAAAAGATGCTGATATCCTTCAATGTTTTCAAGGGCTTTGAGGAAATTATCCACAGTCAGGTCTTTCCCTGCTTTTTCGAGGGCTATGACTGCAAGATCAGCGCTGAAATATCCCTGTTGAGCCACTTCGGAGGGTCCTTTGCCAAATCGTTTCTTATAGTTATCGAAGAATGTCTTTGCTTTCCCGGTTGCTTGCTCTTCATACATAATCGGGATCGATGTTACGGCGTATAGCCCTTCTACACCTTTTCCGCCTTTCAGTGGAATGACATAGTTGCAGGCGGCGGTCTGCCCGACCATATCGACGTCCCAGCCCATTTTTCGCGCGGTCGATACAGCGATAATCGTGTCTGAGATGATGGTCCCCAACATGACCACATCACATTTTGCTTCCCTCAATTTGGTAATGGCGCCGACGAAATTGGTTTCTGACGCCTTATGCGTCGTTTCAGCAACGAGCTCCATATTCATTTCTTTTAATTGATCTTTTACAGCCTCAGAAGTTTCGAGCCCAAAATCGGTATCCTGATACATCACACAAACACGTTCTTTCCCTTTCTCTTCAACAAAATACTTTAATCCTGCCCTGACGTTACCATAGTACGGTGCCAGGTTGGCAAATTTCAGTTTGTCAAGGGGTTCGTACATGGACCGTGCCGCTGTGTAAGGAAACAGATTCGGTACGTTTTTCTTTTTCAACATGGGGAAAATTGCGTTGTTCATGGGGGTGCCGATGCTTGCAATCAGAAAAAATACCTTATCCCGATTCACCAGTTTATTGGCCTTTTGAACTGCGATGGGAACCCTGTATTGGGAATCCTCTGCAATATATTTAATCTTGCGTCCATAAATTCCTCCGGCGTCGTTGGCTTCGTCGAAGCGCATTCTTACACCGTTGGTAGCGTCAATCCCCCACCCTGCAACCGGACCGCTCAAAGCGGTATGCGTCCCGACGACAATCTGGTCTTTCGTTACACCCCGGGTTTCAGCTTGAACCGCAACAACCATTACCAGCAAAGCAACGACAATCAGGAACATTTTCAACAGTTTTCTGCCTTTCATTTTTCTCCTCCTCCTTTGTTAATATTGGTACATTGATTTAATTAAATCCCCATATTTTTCATTAACAAATGTTCGCTTCAGTTTCATGGTAGGGGTAAGTTCATCATCTTCCGCAGTTAAGAGTTGATCGATCAATCGAATTTTCTTGATTTGCTCCACCCGCGCGAATCGTTTGTTTACTTTTAGCGTTTCTTCCCATATCAGTTCCTCTATCTCTTTGGCGTTGCATAAACTGGCATAATTGGTGTATGGGATATCGTTGTCCTGCGCATGTTTTTCAACGTTTTCCTGATCAATCATAATCAGGCAAGTTAAGTATTTTCTTTTATCACCAATGACAACGGCATCGGTGATATAGGGTGAAAACTTCAATTGGTTCTCAATCTCACTGGGGGAGATGTTTTTTCCACCGGCTGTAATAATAATGTCTTTCAAACGGTCCGTAATGGAAACGAACCCTTCATCATCTATTTTCCCCACATCTCCCGAGTGCAGCCATCCATCAGCGGTGGTCTCCGCGGTTTTCCCGGGCTGGTTCAAATAACCTAAGAATACGCTGGGACTCCTGATGAGGATCTCTCCCTCATGGGAAATCTTGATGTGGGTACCCGGGATTGCCTGCCCTACGGTACCCAGTTTTGAATTGCCAATGATATTTGCCGTGCCAACGCCACAGCACTCCGTCTGTCCATAGGCTTCAAACATTTCTACACCCATGGATAAATACCATTCTATTAAGTCGGGTGAGATGGGCGCAGCGCCGGTTCCTGCCCATCTAAGCCTGTCCAGTCCCATCATGCGCAGGATATTGTCCAGGACTGTCTTTTTGGCGATCCAATAAATAGCGGCTAAAAGCGGTGGGATCGGTTTTCGGTTGATTTTATAAGAGGAAGTCTGCTTCCCTATTTTTACAGC
>CAYOWC010000266.1:0-6946 GCA_964407525.1 uncultured Desulfobacteraceae bacterium
CTTTTTCTTGTTCCAGCCAGAGACGCAATGTATTCCCCTTTTTTGTGGCGCTGGTTGTATCGAAAAATGGTATCGACCAGCCCCATGTGAAGCCTTCCATAGGTTTTAGCATATCGCTTGCTTACCCACCGGTAGTAGTTTTCCATGCTTTGCATGTTCTGAGTGAACACAATACCCACCAGTTGATCAATCAACGAGTCCGGGTCTGCCCCGAAAAAATCCAATGTACCGGCCGGGGGGCCCCCTTTGATTGGCAGGTATTTCTGCATAAATACGTATGCGCCGGGGAGAGAACGAAGAAATGTGAAGCGGTTCACGTCTTCCTCGATCGTTGTGTTGTAACCGTACATACAGACAAATTCCACATTGTCCCCTGGCTTGAAATCAAACAGACGATATTTTCGGGCCACCCGGTCCAGATTCTGATTATGATTCAGACTGAAATGATAATTGCTCCGGGTAAAGCGGGTATTGGCACACTGTATCCTACGAATGAGTCTGGCCCGTTCCCGGTTTACCAGGCGAAGGTCCAGGGTCTGGGTAAAGTTCACCATGATGTTTTGTTTCACCATTTCCAACAGGAACCGGTCAGCATCTGGGTGGCTCAGGATGTTGTCATCAAGCAGGATCAGCTTGCTTCTGCGGCCGCCTTCCAGTAGCGTATCCACATCACTCACCTGCCGGGGGCTTCCCTCTTTCGGTGGGACCACGCAGAAGGAACAGTCAAATGGGCAGCCGCGGGTGATAAAACCAATGGCTCGGTCACCCAGCTCCGGATAAAGGGTGTAGTCCGGACACAGGGTTTCCACCTCATCGGGCAGGCGGGAGGCGATGTCTTCCCCCGTACCTCCCAGGGTCAGTTTGTCACCGTAGTGCAGTCGCAGACGCCGGTTTCGCCTTACAGACAGGGGTGAATAGAACAATGTGGATGCATACACCCTGTCCGTACCTTCCAGAAAGCAGTCCCTTTTTCCCAGCCGCACGGTGTTCCCATTTTGTCGATAGTGGGCACACAGCTTCATCAGAGCCAGGTTCGGCAAACGCCCGTCCACATCGATCAGGAGGACCGTGTCTTTCGGCAATCGGGCAGGCCGGAATTTTTCCCTCGGTTTTTCCTCATCAGGTAGGAGGAGACGTTTCTGCCGGAAGGACTTGGGAAGGCTTTTTCCAGCCCCGGCATCGGCCGACAGGATAAACTGCATTTGGGGAAACAACGTGTCCAGCAGTGTCAGATAGTCCTTAAAACGATCAGGGGGGCAGAAGGTTTCCGGCTGGTCCATGAGGACGACTCCTGGCATCTCCATGGGAGTGGCGGATGTGGGAAAAGCGTCCAGCATATGACGTGCCATGTCCAATATGGGAAGGACCGCACGTTGCTGCCAGGAATGAAGAGAATTCCAGGCA
Source organism: uncultured Desulfobacteraceae bacterium (assembly GCA_964407525.1). Lineage (GTDB taxonomy): Bacteria > Desulfobacterota > DSM-4660 > Desulfatiglandales > Desulfatiglandaceae > DUZB01. The sequence continues at coordinate 1,405 of CAYOWC010000266.1, forward strand.
TCGTTGGGGTCCTTATTCACGTTCCACCACAAATCTGTCTTGAAATGCAAACGCTGCGACAGTTGTTCGCATAGGGCATGAAGCACATTTTTTGAAGGCATTCGACCCCATCGAATCCCCTTGTAACGGAGTCGATTGATAAAATCAGCAGGGTTGGTTAATGGTGCATCCCGTATCAGGAGAGAGTGAAAACGGGTGCGGCGAAAGAGCGGATCCGTGAACTGAAAATCCTCTCCCGGAGGACCTGGTCTGTAACCTCCACCGTAAGCCAGAAGCAAGTAAGCGGACGGCCGGGCAAGGATATTCAATTTCCTTGCGGGGATGTGAGACGGAAGCAGAGAAAGGTCTTTAGTCCGTAGCGAAGTGACATGCCCCCCGGCATCCGTCTCAACTCCGCTTCCCATAACTGATACGCCCCGGTTCAGGATGTCCAAGGGGTGATGACGGGCCAGCACATGGGCCACCTTGAGGAGGCGATGACGGTCTCTTACGATCTCTGTAGGGAGAGGAAGTGCATTAAGATATTTTTCTCCACCCAGCCCCATGGCAATTAACGTCAAAAGCTCTCTGCCCGCGGGGTCGTTTCGAAGAAATGTCCACTTGGCAATGGTCCGGCTGTTGGGCATTTTTCGAAAACGAAAATTGCCATTGCCGTTATGTGTGCTGTTTTCAAAAAACAGTTCCAGAAGGTACATGGTCTAAAAAGCAGCAAAAAACATTCTTGAATGCATTTTCCCCAACGCCTCTGCCCCGACGATCCTGCTCGTTAAGCTGTCAGAGCCGGATGCCGGGCTATTTCCTTCCAAGTCCAAAATCGCGCTTTTTGATCTTACCCATGCGCCCATCGAAATGGTGAAAAACAATGCCCTCAATATCATGGTATTCCCTTCGGCAATACACGTGAAGTGACCTGAAGGCTACATTTATCCTCCGAGAAAAGACGGATTCACTCTACCTCTTGACGGTCAACGGTCCTTACAGTATCACTTTTTTATAAGGAAATCCATGGAGGGTGGGATTAAAAATGCATTCGGTCGTTACATCAAAATATCAGACTATCATCCCGAAGGGCATTAGATCTCAGCTCAGACTTTCGGTCGGCGATACGCTGGAATGGAAAATAGAAAACGGTAGGGCTTATGAAAAAAGAGTATTTTGAAAAGCTGGTGAGTAGTATTAAGGAAGCTGGTGAGATCAAGTCTGGGCGTAAGACGCCAAGCCGTGTGTATGAAATCAAACCGCCTGAAATCAAGACAGTAAGAAAGACACTTAGGAACGTGGACGCAATAACTTTGTCAAGAAGGCGCATAGATTTGGGTCAAGTTTGTTTGATCTTAGATCGCAAAAGCTGAAGTAATAGCGAGCTATTTCAATGTTTTTGCGATTTCAGATCGGGCGAAAATGGCCTGAATTCATGATGCATAGTTGGGGAAGTTATTGCGTTCACGTTCCTTAATGTTTCGCAGAACGAATTCGCGCTCATGATAGGAGTCAGTGTTCGAACCTTGCAGAATTGGGAGCAAGGCAGAAGAAAGCCGGAAGGTCCGGCCAAAGCACTGTTGCGCATTGCATCAAAGAATCCCAGTGCTGTTCTTGACGCTTTACATGCCGAATAAGCATCCTACAAGTGATTCATCACACGTGCAAAAAGGACATCGGTGTTCGACCAACAATTAATCGTCAGATCGGCCGGAGGAAATGTCTGCGTCCGTCCGCGTGGGTCTGCGGTTCATTGCCTTTTGAAAGAAAAATATGTATCAAGAGTAGATCTCTGAAATACGATCAAAGCTCCCTTTCAGGGCACCGTATAAATCGCGGTAAATGGGGAACAGGCGATCGTAAAGATCCGCGTTTTCCGGAATGGGAACCTCCTTTGTCTCCGCTTCCAGGACGCCAACGGCCTCTTCCACATCCTTCCACAGACCCACACCCGCTCCTGCCACCAGGGCCGCCCCGTAGGCCCCTCCTTCAGAGCTCCCGCTCACGGTGATTACCTCGCTGTTAAAGACATCGGCATGAATCTGCCGCCAGAGGGGACTAAGGGCGCCTCCACCGGATGTGCGGACCTGCGTGAGGTCATATCCCATCTCTCGAATGAGTTCGACCACATCCCGCAGGCTGTATATGACACTCTCGAACACGCTTCTGAGGATATCTCTTCGATCGTGACGAAGGGTGAGTCCCACAAAGCCACCCCGAGCGTGGGGGTCGGCATGGGGACACCGTTCCCCAATGAGGTAGGGCAGAAAGAACAGGCCTTCCGATCCCGGTTTCGCCATGGCGGCCTCCTTGCTGAGGAGTTCATAGACATCCACTTCCATCCATCGGGCCGTCTCGCTTTCAGAAAGGCCCAGGTTATCCCTTATCCACCGCAGGGAACCGCCCGCAGCAAGTGTTACTCCCATGGTGTGCCATTTGTCGGGCAAATTGTTGCAGAAAACCTGGAGTTTGCCTCCCGGGTTGTCTTTGCACCTGTCCAACGCCATGGCTACGATCCCGGCCGTTCCAATGGTTGTCCCGACTATTCCCGGTTTCACGAGGCCGGTTCCCGTCGTTTGAATCACCGCGTCCCCACCACCGCCTGCAACGGGCAGGTCTTTTGAAAGCCCGAATTCCGATGCAAGCCGCTGCTTTAACTGTCCGCTTATCTCAGGCGACTCGTAGCAGCGGGGCATCCACTCTTTGGGGATATGGAGGGTATCCAAAAGCGTGTAGGACCACTCCCTTTTACGAACGTTGAATAAACCGGTACCCGATGCGTCCGAGACCTCGGTGGCCAATTCCCCCGTCAGACGGTATCGAATATAGTCTTTCGGGTTCAGGACGACCTGAAATTTCTCATAAAGATGGGGTTCATTCTCTCGAACCCAGAGTATTTTGCCTCCGGTGTACCCGGGGAGCATCCGGTTGTTGGTCAGTTTCAGCAACTCATCGACCCCGCCTACCGCATCATGGATCTCCTGACACTGCTTTTCGGTTCTTTGATCGTTCCAGAGGATCGCGGGTCTCAGGACCGTCGCCTCCCTGTCCAGGGCGACGAGCCCGTGCATCTGGCCGCTCAGGCCGATCCCTTTGATCGCTTCGGGATGAGCAAAGCCTTTTAGAGCTTTTCCCAGGGTGGTTTTCACGGCCTGCCACCAATGTTCCGGATCCTGTTCCGACCATCCCGGATGAGGGGTGGATAGGGGATATTCTTCCAAGGCCTTGGCCGCGATTTTTCCCTGCTGGTCAATGATAAGGGTTTTGCATCCCGACGTTCCTATATCGATCCCGATGACATACTCTTTGTTCATCTATTACCCTCCGCGCGTTACTTACGGTTCCTGATATCTGATCCTGATATGCTTGAGGTTCAGGTATTCTTCCAGACCTTCGTGGCCGTGTTCATGCCCCACACCGCTTTGCTTCCAGCCCCCGTAGGGCGCATTCATGATCCCTGCATCCACGTTGTTGATGGCTACACTCCCCGCTTCAAGCTCCCGGGAGATCTTGCCCATTTCATGGAGATCGTTGGTGAACCCGTAGGCGGCAAGGCCGTACGGGGTATCATTTGCCAGTTGAATGGCTTCATCAAGCGTATCAAAGGCCATGACGCCCACTACCGGGCCGAAGGTCTCCTCGGTCATGATCAGCATTTGATGGTCACATCCCGACAGAATGGTGGGTTCGTAAAAATAGCCCTTCTTATATTGCGGGCTTTCCGGCCGTTTTCCTCCGGTGACAACCTTTGCCCCTTTGCTGATTGCGTCTTCCACATGGCGCATACTTTTCTCAAGCCCATCCAGATTGGCCATGGCGCCCAGATCGCTTTCAGGGTTTTTGAGCCCGTCTCCCATGGTCAACTTCAGGGTTTCCCGGCTGAAGGCCTCCATGAACCGGTCGTGGATCTCTTTTTGGACATAGATCCGGTTAATGGCGATACAGATCTGGCCCATGTTTCGGAAAGACCTTCTTACAGCGCCTTTCACGGCCTTTTCAAGGTCACAGTTCTTGCTGACGATGAGCGGACATTGCCCACCCAGTTCAAGGGAAATTTTCTTGATGGAATCTTTGCATTGCTCCTGGATTTTCAGACCCACCGCGAGGGAACCGGTGAAAGCTACTTTTTTTGTTATCGCATTGGCTACCAGTTCACGTCCCACAGTTGCGCCCGACCCGGTTACCGCATTGATCACCCCGTTCGGGATGCCCGCGTCAAGCAGACATCGCCAGAATTCCAGAGGCGACAGAGGGGTAAGGGTGGGTGGTTTTGCTACAATGGTACACCCCGCGGCGAGAGATGCCGCCGCCTTCCAACCCGTCAACTCCACCGGATAATTCCAGGCCGACAGGGCCGCCACCACACCTACAGGTTGTTTGACCACGAGGCTCTGATCCATGGGGTCAGCGTTGGCAATGATATTTCCGTAGGCCCTTTTTCCTTCTTCAGCAAAGTACTGAAGCATCTCAACGGCCTTTTCGATCTCGCCAACCGCTTCTTTCAGGGGTTTTCCCTGTTCCCGGGTCATGAGCCCGCCGATCATTTCCTTGCGGGACTCAAGAATATGACTGGCCTTCCACAGGAAAGCCCCTCTCTGTTCGGGGGAAAGCCCGGACCAATGTGGAAAGGCCCGTTCAGCCGCTTCAAGGGCCTGCTGAACCTGGTCGCTCGTTGCCCGGGGGACCGATGCAAAAGGTTCTTCAGTGGCGGGATTGATCACCTCAAAGGTCTCCCCGTTTTCCGAATCCACCCACTGCCCGTCTATCAGCATTTTGTACGTTTCCATGTCCACTCCCGTTCGTACCTGTTTATTCAATATTCAATTCCGGCTTCGCCGGCTTAGGCCTTTTCTTCGACCCGGCCGGTGACCCAGAGGATGGCCAGCGGTTGATTTCCTGTATTATAGGTGACGTGATACTCTCCAAAAGGAACATAGAAAGCATCTCCCACCTGGACGGGAAATTCATCATCTCCCACTACCATCTTACCCTTTCCGGAAAGGATATAATACACCTCTTCCATGTCCTCGTGGGCGTGGCCTGTAGTCTTGCCCGTGGGGTAAATGATGGTATGGCCCATTTTCAGGTTTCTGGAAGGGGAATCTTCAGGATCAATGAGAAAATAGGTGTCCCTGAGGGTTTCATCGTCACGATCTTTGACCACATGCCTGAGGGAACGTTTATCCACGTCCGGCGCTTTGTCATCGATATTCACTAAATATTTCATGGGCTATCTCCTTGTATTTGCTTACTTTGTGTGATATTCCACCTGGTTATTTTTTTGAACCGCAAGACGCAAAGGGCGCAAAGCCTTTTTCGAATCGGAACGAACGATTCGAAAAAACAGCCATTTTTTTATGTGTGACCCTTCAGGATAGTTTTCCGATAACGGTTCCATTTTCCGAAACGCCCGAAAGGCTGATTGCTTTACCGAATCGTCCGTCCCGATTCGGTAAAAAACACTATCTTAGCGTTCTTTGCGTCTTGAGCGAAGCCCCGGCGACGGGGCAAGCCCCGGCGACGGGACAAGCGGGCGGTAAGGTTGTGTGATCCCGCTTTACTG
>CAYOWC010000267.1:0-6886 GCA_964407525.1 uncultured Desulfobacteraceae bacterium
TTACTTTGAAGGCTGCTTTTCTTCTTATGAAGCATATTTTCGCAGCGGATCTGGCTGACAGGCTGCCGGGGATATCGAAGATCCCGCGCGCTGTTTGCGGGGCTGAAATTGATAAAGGATCTTTTGAATAAGCGAAGCGGCCTTGAATACCTTGAAACACTTTTGAGATATGTCGCTTCAGGGTCGGATCAGATTCGGGAAGAAGAAATTGAACATGGGATCAAGGAAGCTTTGAGAGAAAAGGGAGGTGATATTATGCCTACTGTAGCTGAACAATGGATTGAACGGGGTATCCAGCAGGGTATCCAGCAGGGTATCCAGCAGGGTATCCAGCAGGGTATTTTGGAGACTTCAAGGGCGGCCTTGATAGAAGTCCTGGAAGACCGTTTTGAAACGGTTTCGCAGACGCTTAGGAGCAGGCTGAGAGCGATAACGGATCCTGATGTGCTCAAGTTCTTATTTAAAAAGGCCCTTAATGCCGGTTCATTGGAAGAATTCAATGCTGAGATGAAGGCGGCATTGGCGTAATCCGGGAATCAGAGGGGCAGGCTTACCATTTTGAACTACCCATTTCGGCTCAAGTCTGTTTTGGGTAAACAGAGTCTGAAGGGACGTGAAAAAAGGGGTCACACTTATTTTAGTTGAGAAAATAAATAGGTGTGACCCCTTTTCGGTACACATGTGGTGTTTCATGCGGCGGCCTACAAGCATGTGCCCATGCTGGAATTGGGGTCAGGCGAATTATGCTTACTGGAATGCCTCGCGCAAAGTCGCCAAGGCGCAAAGAAAAGAGTGAAAAGGTCTGGGGGACGGGAAGGGACTGATCAAAGAAGATGAGAGGTTGTGACGGTTGTTAGGAGGGAAGGGGTTGTGCATTAAGGACAGTTTTGAGTTGAAGGGAAAATCCTCCAGGGGCGGATAAATCTGCAGGAGCTACCCAGGAGGAAGTGAAGTCGCCATTTCTCGCGCAGGAAACGGTGCGATCCTCTGCCAGTCCATGGACTTCCGGCCAGTCTGCCATAGGTCATAGTTTTTCTGCAAGTTGAGCCACAAATCCGGTGTTGTGTTGAAAGCACGAGACAATCTGAGCGCCATATCCGGTGTAACGGAACCCCTTTCGTTTACGAGTTTGGAGACCGTTTTCCTGGAGACACCTATTCGTTTCGATAACTCTGATACCGTTATTTCCATTGGGGCCAGGTATAGCCGCTTCAATATTCCTCCCGGATGGGTCGGGGGCCTCTTTCTTTTATTCATTGCTTTCTCCTCAATGGTAGTCTTCATAATCGACAGCGAAGGCAGCACGCTCACGAAATCTGAAAGTTATACGCCAGTTCCCTGAAACCTTTACCGCCCAACGGCCTTTTCTATTTCCTTTGAGGGGATGGAGATTTGACCCGGGAAAGTTCATGTCTCCAACTTCTTCAGCAGCATCTAACAGGTCCAAGATGTCATCTATCCGTTGTGCGTGTTTCGGTTGGATGCCCTTCTTTGTACCTTCAAAGAAAAAAGCCTCCAGGCCCTTGTGAACAAAGGTCTTTATCATGATTTAATTGTAACCGTTGGGGTTTTATCTGTCAAGGGGGAAGGGAAGAGACGGAGGTCGGAGGGCAGAGGGCAGAGGGAATAATAGGGACAGGCGAATTATATTGACAAAACCATGCCCCTGCTTGTGAAGAGAATGGGGTTGGTAACTTTGTAAATTTATCTTGGGGGTTTGCGCCCCAGGTTAATGGGGGACGTTGTTACATTATGAAGTTACGAGAGATATTCGCGTATGATTTCAGAAATATTTAACTGGGCAGGCGGGGTAAACAAAAAGGCACAAAGAAGGGAGACCACGAATTACACGAATCTTACGAATTAAAGGGTGAAAGCAAAGAGGCAAAGGGTGAGGATGGATGGATGGATGGAGGGATGGAGGGGTGAATGGATGGATGGAGGGATGGATGAAAAAGCGCCCCAGAGGAATAGGCTTCGCATTCCACAGGGCAGGCAAAATTCGCAAAAACCTTAGATCTCATTGAACAAGGGTATAGGAGAGGATCCGGGCCTCTGACCGGGAAAAATGGCCGGGCAGATCGAGGCAGAACTTTTCACATGGGATCTCGCGCCCCGGTTAAACCCCGATGAAACAAAAGACAAAAAGGTTTCATGGGGCAGGTAGAAGAAAAAGCGGATTTAACTGGGCAGGCAGAGACGCAGAGGCACAGAGAACAACAGGTTTCAGCTTCATCCGTTTACCCAGACTTGCTCTCTTCCGAAGGATTCTGTGCACTAAGAATTCAGGTGCCTGAATTTTAGTGCAATAACAAAAAAACAACCGTGGAATCCGTGAAATCCGTGCCAAAAAAACTGAAGTGTCATATCAGACCTGCCAAAACACTTTCTGTGTGAGCATGTTTAAGGTGAATAATTATTGAAATAGCAAGTTCTTTAATGGTCTAAAAAGAAGAAAGTGTCAGGTTTTTGTTTTAATGTGTTAATTAAACTTAGTGTTTTTGTTGTTGACATTTGCATTTTCTCAGGTATTTTAATCCGTATCACGATCAGGCAGTTGCAGTTCAATCCAGTCCTTACCCCATGAGAAATTGGGGGAGTCGTTTTTTCCTTGGAACTGATGCTGAAAGTACTGAAAAACAGAAATTTTTTTGTTATGCTCTCAGCCGACTTCTGTCTGCTGAGCTTCTCCCTTTTTCTGGCCTATACCTTTCGTTTTGACGGCCAGATCCCACCTCCCGAATTTGAAACTTTGACCGGTCTGCTCCTCTGGGTCGTTCCTATCAAAATCCTGTCTTTCTACGTTTTCGGCTTGTACAAAGGCATGTGGCGCTATACGGGTATCCTGGATATGAAAAATCTGGCCAAAGCATGCCTTACCAGTTCCGGGATCGTCGTTGTTATTCTTTTCCTTACTATCCGCTTTCAGGGGATCCCCAGAAGCATCTTACCCATTGATTTTGTGATGACATTTTTTCTTTCAGGGGGTGTGCGTATTGGAATTCGGCTCCACTTCCACCGCAGTAAGGGGAGCAGTATAAACCCGTTTTCTAAAAAGACGAAAAGCACAGAGAAGAAACGACTGTTTATTATTGGGGCTGGTGATGCCGGGGAAAAAACTTTGAGGGAGCTGGAGGAAAATTCCTACCTCAATTATCAGGTGATCGGCCTAATCGACGATGATCCATTAAAAAAAGGAAGGGCTTTGCACGATATCCCTGTTTTGGGGGGCGTTTCTTCTGTTCCGGAAATGGTTGAAGAACATCAGATACATGAAATTATTATTGCCATTCCGTCTGCAGACCGGGAGCAGATCCGGAAAATAGTTGAGGCATGTGAATTATCGGGCGCCGTCTACAAGACGCTTCCGGGAATGGGTGAATTGATCGACGGAAGGGTTAGCGTAAAGGCGCTTCGGGATGTCAGCTTTCAAGATCTTCTTGGTCGTCCGCCGGTAGAGCTGGATATGGATTCCATTGGAGGCTATCTCACCGGAAAATGTGTGATGATAACCGGTGCGGGTGGTTCCATCGGATCGGAACTTTGTCGCCAGATCACCTGTTTCAATCCGGAAACAATTATCCTCTTTGATGCGTCCGAACCGAGCTTGTATTCCATCCAGATGGAATTAAAACATAGGGTTGGTTATCTTAAATACAAGACAATCCTGGGACGGGCCCAGAACCCGTTATTGACGGATACTGTTTTTAGACGGTATCGCCCTCAAGTGATCTTTCACGCTGCGGCCTACAAGCATGTGCCCATGTTGGAACGTAACCCCTGGGAAGCTTTGCACAACAACATTCATGGAAGCAAGGTCATGATCGAGAAGGCTATCGAGTACGGTGCGGAGCGTTTTGTCCTGGTGTCAACGGATAAAGCCGTTCGCTCTACCAATGTCATGGGGGCCAGTAAAAGGTTTGCCGAAATGGTTCTGCGGGCCTATCAGGGAAACGGAACCCTGTTGATGGCCGTTCGCTTTGGAAATGTAGTGGGCTCTTCCGGTTCCGTCATCCCTCTTTTTCGGGATCAAATTTCACGGGGAGGACCGGTCACCATTACCCACCCCGAAGTGACTCGCTTCTTCATGACCATTCCCGAGGCAGCACAGCTTATTCTGCAGGCGGGCGCCCTTGGTAGAGGAGACGAGATTTTTATCCTGGAAATGGGAACTCCTGTGAAGATTGTGGACATGGCCCGTGATCTCATCCGCCTTTGCGGTAAGGAACCTGATCGGGATATCGAGATTACGTTTACAGGCCTCAGGCAGGGCGAAAAGCTTTACGAGGAACTCATTACAGCCGATGAAGGGGTGGTGCAAACGGGCCATGAAAAAATTATGGTGCTCAGAAACAATGGGTGGAACGGGTACGGTGATCAGGAAGGATATCGGCGGTGGTTGCTGGATGGGATTGAAGAACTCAAAAATCTGGCAAATACTTATGATGGGTGTGCTATCAGGGCGAAGTTAAAGGAGTTGGTGCCGGAATATGATCCTCGGGATAGCGAATGTGTTATTTGAAAAAATCCTGGGGATGGTAAAAGATAATACTGGGATACTGGGATACTGGGATACTGGGATACTGGGATAAAAGATAATACTGGGATAAAAAGATCTAATGCTGGGGATGGTAAAAGGATGAATAGGATGTCGCCTTCGGCGGGGATGAATGAGTTCCTTCGGAACGGATGGCTGGATGAATAGGATGACCCCTGCGGGATTGTGCACGGAATGGGGGACGTTGGTAACTTCGTACCCATTTCAGCCTTGAGCTGTTTTGGGTAAAGAAAGGAAGGGACAGAATCAACCTAAATCCAGAACGAAATCATCAACACTTAGCTGTTAGGCGCTAGCCTTCTCTGAAAGCCACTCATTTATGAGTGCCTCTTCTGGTTTTCTTAACATTTTTGCCTTGGTTGTGATTTGGGCATACAAGTCCTTATCGATCCCAACGTACCTTTTTTTCTTCAATGAAAATCTAATTTCACTCACCTCTTTGACATCGTGGAATTCCCCAAAGTCGTGTTCATCCCAAAAGTCAGAGGCCTCATAAATGGATATGTCGTCAAAATTCGTATTTTTCCCCGTAGCGTCCCCTTTCGCTGCTATTCATACCCCTTGCAGTCACTATCAGGGCCTTGTTTCCGAGTCTTCTGATAAAGAAAACGGATAAATAACGACCGGATTCGGTTCTGCCGAGGGCATTATACAAATGCTCTCCTTCTACTTTGCCCTTTTCCTTCCGGAATATTCTGCAAGCGCCGGATAAAACGTCCTCCACCTCAGATGGCAAAACATTATGCTTCCATGCAAGCTTTTCAACTATTCTGTCCAACCAGATTATATCTTCTATAAAAAACAAATTTCAACTCATCTTATCAAAACAAGAAAACATTAGGCAGAAAGCTTTTGCAAATAGTATAAGCAGAATTTGTGGTTCAGGTCAAGACTCAATTATTATCCGTTGATGGTGAAGTACTGGAATAGGGGACGCTGTTTCGGAATTCCATGTTCAGTGAGAGGCAGTTTGCGGGGCTGGGATAAAAAAAGCTAATGCTGGAATAAGGGCAAATACTGGGATGATAAAAGATAATTTTGGAATGCTGGTATTCTGGAATTTCGAAGATCCCGCGCGCTGTTTGCGGGGCTGGGGATGGTAAACGGATGAATGAGTTCTTTCGGAACGGATGGCTGCCCCGATGAAATCCGCTGCGCTCGTCATGGCCATGAATTTCATGGGATAAAGATGAATAGCCCCAGTTAAATGATCCGAAACCGAATCTTGCTACGCAATTTAACGGGGTAAAGATGGCGCCTTCGGCGGGATGAGTTCCTGTGGAACGGATGAATTCCCTTAAGGGAATGGATGGTTGCCTGGCGGCAAGGCCCGGTTGAATTTCCCGGAGGGAGCCCTATTCAACTGGCTAAAGATGATTCGCTTTGCGAATGGGATGGTTGGATGGTATAAAGATGGAAGATAGCATTTTAGAGCGGAATAAGAATCTGAACCGTGGGTTTAGAAAGCTGGCCCAGTTAAATGCGCTTCGCTGTCCTTCGGAATTTCACCGGGTAAATTTGGAGGGAAGCGATTGACCTTTATGCTTTCGAGAAGAAAGTCTTGGGTAAAATAAGGGGAATCTCATTTAAAATATCGGATCAGGTTCTGGGTTCGGCTTTTTCGGTTTCGTCGAATACCCGCCCGGTTAAATAGCTTGAGGTAGCAGTGTTGTATTACACGTATGTACTTCGAAGTGAGAAAGATGGTAATTTCTACGTAGGATTTACCAAAGACCTCAAGCTAAGATTTGAGAAGCATTCAAAGGGCCAGGTGGAATCAACCAGGGATCGTAGGCCATTGAAGCTAATCTACTATGAAGCTTGCTTAACTCAGGATGATGCAACGAGACGAGAAAAGTACCTGAAAACGTACCATGGCCGAATGTTTCTGGGGAGAAGGCTCAAATCTTATTTAACTGGGTAAAGAGGGGTATTGCCGCAGATCTATCAAAGAATATATCCAGTTTGTTAATGTGTCTTTGGGTTCTTGTGGCGAGAACTATTCTCAGATGTATGCGTTGTTGCAGTCACAGGAAATTAGCCAGACGGTTTTTGATGACTTTGATACACGGCATTATGCCGTTGAAAACAAACTGATCAACCTTGCAAAGGCCCTATCAAAAAAAATGAAAACGGGTCAGGATTGGAATTCCGATTACAAGACGGGGTGAAGATGATAACAGATAATGTCGAAGATCCCGCGCGCTGTTTGCGGGGCTGGAATATCGTAGATCCCGCGCGCTGTTTGCTGGGCTGGCCCCCTGACATTTTTTAACAGGCTCTTAATTTTTGATAAAACCAGTTTCAAAAAGTTCCGAATCATATTAT
>CAYOWC010000268.1:0-6878 GCA_964407525.1 uncultured Desulfobacteraceae bacterium
CCAGAAAACATACCCCATTTCCGGGAAAAGTGTAAACTTATGGATGAAGGATGCCGAATATTGCAAAAGAAAAATGTTGTGTCAAGAAATATTTTCCAACACAACATTTTTTTCAGATTCGTACAAGGCACAACAGTTCAGGCATGAATCTTCACGAGTAGAAAAAGCTGAGAACACACGCTTTAGAAGAACCTTCTCCCCCAAAGATCATACGGGAAAATTGGAATTATCGCAGGCTGCGTTTGCAGGCCTGCTGGGTGTAAGCCGCCATCACCGGGAACAAAATTATTGTAGAATCCCGAGCCCCTCCGTGTGCGCCTGCCTGCCCCACCTGCAAGGATTTTTAATTGACCTCCTAAGCTTGCTGTATTACTATACAGACAGTAAGTAGCGCAAATGAAGAGAGGAGGCACGTATGGCACAAATCAGGGTAAATTTAACCCTTGAGCGCGAAACATGGGAAAGGTTCGGCGAATTGGTTCCGAATCGCCAGAAAAGCATATTTATCAATGAGTTACTAAAAAAAGAAGTCATGAAAAACATACGGAAAAATGAGGAAAAGGCATTGAGTCTGGCATTTGCGGAGGCTGCAAGGGAGAAAGAACGTCAGACCACAATTAGAGCATGGGAATCCCTGGATGTAGAGGGGTGGGATTAAATGGATCAGGGAGATATATTCCTTATCAATTTAGACCCGATCCTGCATACCGAAATCGGCAAAACCAGACCAGGCCTAATCATTTCAATAAATGCCATGAATCAGAACTCTCCCAGGTTAATTATTGCCCCCATAACCTCAACAACCCGCAAAGTATACCCATTTGAGCTATTCATCCCCCGTCATACAACCGGGCTGGACAAGGACTCTAAGATAATGGTGGATCAATTAAGAAGCCTGGACAAAAAACGATTGGTGAAAAAAATCGGCACCCTTGACAAAAAAACCCTATCAAAAGCCTGTGCTATAGCACAAAGGCTTCTTTCCGCCGACTGAACTCCGACCCTTTCCGACAGATAATTCACCAGGATCGCGGCAACAAGAGTGCATTTGGATACGCGGGGACTTCATCCGTAAGTCCATCTGGTTCATTTGGGCAATCTTGCGGTCCGCGTTCCTTAATGAGGTTTTTATGCAGCGCGGCCTTTACCCCGGTATGCTTCTTAAAAGAACGGCCTTTTTCTAATAACAAAGCGGTCAGGGAATAGAAACAGGCATAATAGAGATTCCTAACGGCTGTTGTAAGTCTCCCGGATCTGTATTCGCTGCGGCCGGCCGCCAGAGATTCATGTGCCTTTTCCATCCAATAGCCTACAAGGATGGATTTGTGGTCAACAGGAGCAAATCAATATCCGATTCCCGGTCGCTGTCGCCCCGCGCCTTTGAACCGAAGAGACTAACCTCCTTCACCGGGAACCGTTCCTTGAGAATTCGCGTCGCTTCTTCAATGGCCGCTTTTTCGTTTTTTTCAATTTCAAATCCTCAACAGTTCTTAATCAAATCACATTCTCTTTCTAATGAACATGGATACAATAAAGGGGATGTGGGCTAATCCCGTTTATCCTGTTCATCCATGTTAGCATTCTTTTCATGAGTGTGTCTCCTTTTTTACTCCATATTCCAGACAAGCCTATGCTGGAGCCTCGCGCAGTCTTCCCCATTCCGGTAATAGATCGGTCCGTTAGAGCCATGCCACACTGTAATTCTGTAATACCCTCTCTTTGGCCTTTCCAATACCGCTTTATTTGTATTGAGCAAGGCTTGTTTTGCAGCGTCGTTTCCATCAACAAGATTTTTGAAGTAATCGATGAGTATTTTTTTTGGCTGTCTTCAAGCAGTCCACTTAGAGTTCGTGAGGTTCTTTGCTGGTAAGATCGAAAACCGGGAAGGGGTAACTGCATAATTTTTAGGTTTTTTGGTGTATTAAGAGCAAACCCCCACCCTGAAGTCTCCACGACATGGAGGGTAAAGACTTACCCCATCATCACCATCGCGAATCGGCCGTTACGAAAATGGAGCTCTTCGGCAATTCACATTGACGACGTAACCCCGACGTTCCTTAAGTTTCGTTGTTATGGCTCGTTGGCCAGACCATTTAGGGCCTTGCCATACCGAGGCCACTTTTCCGTTCTCGCCAATCAGGCAGAATACGGTCAAGGACGCGCCAGAACTCGCGGGTGTGATTGCGCTCGTGGAGATGGCTGAACTCATGGGCGATAACATAGTCGATCAGCCGCACCGGAAGTTGGAGTAGCCGCCAGTTGAAATGAAGCACACCGTTTCTTCCGCATGAACCCCATCGAAATCCGAGATCCCCAATGGAAATCCCGGAAGGCGCCCCGCCGGATCTGGGTTCCCAGTATTTTAACCGGTTCGTCAGCCACTGGCCTCCTTTGTCCTGATACCATTTCTGAAAATGCCGCGGCGCCTGATCCTGGTTTATTTTTCGCAGACAGGACCATTCCCCGTCAAACCATAACGGCTCATCCTGCATTTCTACGATTTTCAGCCGATAATTGTTTCCGAGATAAGCGATCCTTTCTCCGCCTACGATTTCCAACGGTTCGGTTGGTCCCTGGTGGTTTTCTTTCAGGAGCAGCTTCTGATGAACCCATAGGAGCTTTTTGTCGATCCACTGCCGAAGTTCATTTTCGCCGGCCGTCGCGGGTGAATGAACCACCAGCTCACCCCCACGGTCAACGGTCAAACCCAGTTTTTTCCGGCGTGAACTCCTGCGGATTTCAAACTTGAGATTTCCTGCTGTCACCGTTTCTTTCATTTTTCCACCAAAGCTGAATGGTTTTCCCTGGCCAGCGCAACCAACTGTTGCGCCACATCACGCTCTTTTCCGGGAGGGCACACTCCGGACGCATCCAGATCGCGCACAAGCCGTTTTGTAAGCAACTCTCTCATGTCCCGATTCTTCCAGAAACCCACCATGGCAATTTCCTGCCGAATCCGTTCTACCATATCAAGCGTTGCCTTGATGGCCTCCTGACGTTTGGCATCATCCATCTTGCCGGCCATTGAACAGGCCTCGATAACCAGTCGAACAAAGGGGACTTGAACACGGGGGTCAAGGCCGGGAAAATCATTTTGGTCACCCCGGTGCAACGTGTTGATGAACCTCCTCAGTTCACGCTCCAAGGCATCCCAGTCATCTTTGAAGCGTTTCAGGATTTCTTCCAGTTTTTCACTCATTTTCCTCGCAAACGCAGGGTTTTGATTCCCGAATCCCACAATATGGTATCTGGCGGCGTGCTGCATCTCCGATGCCCGCGCCCGGCTGCCGGACAATTTTTTCAGCACTTCTTCAAATTCGGCGGCTGTTATGGCCGTTGGTGGAATCTTGGGATCGACGCCACGCGCAGACACATGGGCGTCAATGAGCGCTTTCACCTTCTCGGCCACCCCAAGAAGGTTGAGCGCCGGGTCGCGATATAGATTCGCCGCGACCTTATTGATGAAGCCTAGGAGTTTGGCATTTCGAAATACATCCGGGGGAACTTCCGGGCGATGCTCCAGAATATCCAACGTTTCGTAAAACATTCTCAACTTGTTGATAAACTCGGCCCGCGCTTTCAAGTCTTCAAGCAGCGCGACGCACCCATCCACCTGAGCAAACAGGTCTGTTATGCCGCGATCCGTGAATACTGCGACGGCCCGATTGCAGCGATCTATCAGTTTCGGCAGTTCAACGCTGATATCGATCAGGTTTCCTTCCACGTCCGTACCGTCATACTCTTTTAAGGCTTGATCCAGGTGGCGGGCGATTCCAATGTAATCCACCACAAGACCGCACTTTTTGGAGCCGCATATTCGGTTCACGCGGGCAATGGCCTGCAAAAGGTCGTGCCCGTCAATTTTCCGATCCAGGTAGATCACCTGCTCCACCGGCGCATCGAAACCCGTCAGCAGCATATTATTGAGCACCATCAGGGCCAGAGGATCAGTCTTGTCCGTGGCAGTTGCCGCCAACCTGCGTTTGAATCGTTGGGTACACGCCTTTTGTTTTTTTTTGTTGGACCAATCCCACCAGGATTCGGGATCATTGTGATCGCCGGAAATCACCACGGCTGCTTCAAGGGCACGGATCAGTGGAAGATTTCCATGAGCACGGAGGAGAAATTGCTCTTGGGGCCCAAGCTTTGCGATCTCCTCCTCCGGCAGTAAAAGCTTCTTCGCGGAAACGGCTTCCAGGTCAGCCACCAGTTCATCCCGTGCCGCCAGCAGCTTTTCCTGATAGGTGACGGCCGCCCGCCTGCTGGTGGCAACCACCTGGGCTTTCAACCCTTCCGGCAAGACCACGTCAGCATAGTGACGCATCAATGTCCCTTGCTTTTTTCTCGATCATCAGGGGCGCTTCCAGGATATTCCCCTCCGTGCCGTATTTTCCCTTGATGACGGCCAGTTCCTCTTCCGTATAGTCTTTGAACATGTCTTCAAAGAGTTGATCCAGGCTGGGCGCGTCTTTAACCAGGCCATCGGCGGTGCGACCCTCGTAGAGGATGGGCACCGTGGCCCCATCCAGTTCAGCATCCTGGAGCAGGTATTTGTCGATGAAATCTCCGAAGATCTCCCGTGTTTCGATCTTTTCCCGGCTCAGAATCGGTGTCCCCGTGAAACCGATAATGGCGGCATTGGGCAATGCTCTTCGCAGGTTGCGGTGCAGGGCCCGCGTGTGAGAACGGTGTGCCTCATCCACAAGTACCAGAATTTTTTCGGATTCGTTCAGAACCGGAAATTCTTCAAACCGGATGTTTTCTTGGAAGGTTACCTGCTTTTCAACCACCGGCTCGTGTTTACCTGGCTTTTTTTCCTTCCGGATGATAGTCATGGAGACCTTTTCATCGGCCGCCGTGCGGGAATTGACGTCCTGATATTTCTGCAGCATGGCAAAGACAATGTCCGGACTTGTATCGGCCAGGATGCGTTGCGTAAGCGCTGTGGGCGTTACCTTTCCCCGTTTTTCTCTGTCGGTGGGGCGAACCGCTTCCCCGGAAAGTTCCGCTGTTTGCCTCAGCTGCTCTTCCAGGTCCGTGCGGTCGGTGACCGCAACGATTTTATAGCCCTTGAGCGGCTCCAGGGTCCGCATTTTCCGTACCAAAAACACCATACTGAGGCTTTTTCCGGACCCCTGGGTATGCCAGATAATGCCCCCCCGTTCGTCACGCTTCGCACCCTGGGACCGGGTTCGGCCTTCCTGGAGTTTGACCACGGTCTTCTGGATGGCGCGGAACTGCTGATAACGGGAAACAATCTTCCGGGTCTTGCCGTCAACCTGCTGGAACACGGTGAAATTGCGAATCAGATCCAGCAGATGGGCGGGCCTGAGCATTCCCGCCGTCAGAATCTGGTGGCTTTGAAGTGTTACCCCCAAGTCACTGCGCAACGTTTCCGGACGCTGTTCCGTTTTTCGGAAAAAAAGAGGTGTGCCCACGCGCTCAGACTGTTCCGAGCCGACCGTCAGGAGCTCCTGTGCGGCATCTTTGAATTTTTCGGCCGATGACATCAGGCCCAACTCTTCGGCAACCGCACTCATGGGAACGGGGCTGGTATCCACCCATTCCATATAGGCTTCCGGGGGCGCACCGACGGTGGCGGCCCTTGTCTCGAAAAAGTCACCGGCAATCAGGATTTGGTTGGTGTGAAACAGCTTCTCCACGCCCTCGTTGTCCACATAGAGCGTTGGAAAAATTTCCCGGCGCTGGTTGGAGTAACGGAGCAGTTGGTTGACGGCCTGATTCATGGGATTTTCAATGGCAGGGCTCTTGAATTCGGCCACCACCACCGGAATGCCGTTAACGAACAAAACGGCATCGGGGATAATGTTGCCCCCGCCCGCTGGTGAGCGCCACCTTGAACTGGTTGATTACCAGGAAGTCGTTGTTTAGGGGACAGTCAAAGTCGATGAATCGAACCGGTTGCGGCCTGCCGTTCAGCCAGTCCGGCAATCCATCCACCACGGTCCTCTTGAGCAACAGTTTCGTGGCGGCCCGATTGACCTCCATCAGTCGATGCCCGGGCGCCCGTTCCAGATCCTGGATGGCCCTGGCAATGCGTGCGTCATCAAGCCATTGTTTTCCATCCCGAAGGTTGATTTTGGCAAGCGCCGCCGACAGTCGGTCTTTCAGGATAACCTCCCGGAAACTGGATCTCTCCGTCAATTCCGGCACATCCAGGTCCCCTTCAATCCATGCCCATCCCATGGTTTGAAGCTGCTCGCAGAAAGGCCGCTCCACCAGATCGTATTCCCATTGGATGTTGCTCATGATAGAGCCTCGTCTTTGCCAGCGGATTCGTACTGATTTTCGGACATATTGGGATCTATTTGCTTCAGCATTTTGTCGAAGTCACTTTCAAACAACCGGTCCTGAACAATGCGGTATTTCTCGAACTCGCTTTCAGCATGGGTCTTGGCGATCTCTGCCGCGACTTTGCCTTTGTCCTGCAGGATATTCCGCTCATCGAACTCCAGAAACAAGTCCAGGCGTTTCGCCCAGTCCTCCATGGTCATGGGGATTTTCCGGTGGGCGCGATCCTCGGCCAGATCGAGATAGGCATTGACGATGCGGCCCAGGGATGCCAGTTCGTCTTTTGTCAGGTAATTTTTGGCAATGGATACATCGGATTTGAGGATTTTCCCCTCAGGCGCCGTTTCCCAGTTAATCAACCCCATGTTGGTTTTGGCGCTGTCTGCCCGCTGCATGATCAATTCGGCGGCGGTGTGCCCATGGATGGCGAAATGCAGCTTATTCTGTACCTTGGCAAAGAACGCTTTTGTAGTTGGTGCGTCCTTGTTATAATCAATGCTTGTGGCATAGATGTCGGTGATCTTCTGGTAAAAGCGCCGCTCGCTGAGCCGGATCTCCCGGATCTC
>CAYOWC010000269.1:0-6868 GCA_964407525.1 uncultured Desulfobacteraceae bacterium
CTCGCATGCTCGCTTACCCGGAGTCTCGCATGCTCGCTTACCTGGACCCCCGCCTCGCGGGGGTGACGGGTCCGTAGATTTTTACGAGACTGTCAAACTTGATGGTCCCTTCAGAAGTTTACGTCTGAATATTTTAAACTCTCCCTATCAAAACACGGGATAGATGAAGTGTAAACTATTTTTTGGGTTTAATGAAGGATCTTAATGCCACAATTGGAATCCGTTCAGTTGCGTAAATTGATAACAGATATGTATGGTGAATAAGATTCTCTGTCAATCTTCAGCGTGTTTCCGCTTTGTCGGGTGAGGAAGTCGTTCTCAGTTTTTCAACCCATTCATACACTGCGGGAATCACGAACAGGGTGAGGAGAGTGGATGTTGCAAGGCCAAAAACTACAACGATGGCCAGGGGCCTTTGCACCTCGGACCCGATCCCTTTGGAAAGGAGGAGAGGGAGGAGTCCCAGGATCGTCGTGGTTGCGGTCATTAGAACCGGCCTAAGTCGCAACAAGCTCCCTTCAATGATGCATTCGGTAAGTGCAGTTCCTTTATCTCGAAGCCGGTTCATGTAGCTGACAAGAACCACTCCATTTTGGACGGCAATTCCAAAAAGCGCGATAAATCCCACGGAGGCTGGAACGGAAAGGTATTCTCCGGTGAGAAGGAGCCCGAATATGCCGCCCACCAGGGCGAGGGGAACATTGGTTATAATGATCAGCGCGTGTCGAACCGTACCAAAAGAGATCCACAGCATGAGAAAAACCAGGGCAATAACGATGGGCACAATAATGAACAGCCGCGTCATGGCACGCTGCTGGTTCTCAAATTGTCCGCCGTATTCTATCCAGTAACCGGGGGGCAGGGTTACCTCCTCTTGTATTTTTTTCTGGATATCTGAAACGACACTTCCCAGATCTCTCCCCCGAACATTTCCCTGGACTACCCACCGGCGCTGGTTTTTTTCTCTGTTGATCTGGATAGGCCCTGTGACAAATGTCACCTCTGCCACCTGAGACAGGGGAATGGCCGTACCATCGGTGGTATTGATCAACATGTTTTCAATGGCTTCCGGGGAAATTCGGTAGGGTTCCTGGTACCGGATATGTATTCCGAAACGGCGGGTATTCAGATAGAGGTTATCGATGGTTTCGCCGCCGATGGCCAGTTCCACCATTTTCAGGATTTCATTGACCGTAACGCCAAATCTTGCGCAGGCAGGACGATCAACGATAATCTGGACCTGGGGTTGTCCGAAGCTCTGCTCCACGGATAGGTCCACCAGACCCGGGACTTCCTTCAATACTGCTCCGATCTCTTCTGCCTTTTTTCTGAGAATGCCAAGATCTTCACCAAACAGTTTGACTGCTATCTGTGCCTTAATCCCTGAGAGGAGTTCATCAAAGGCATTTTGAACAGGCTGGGTGAAATTTACCTGAACGCCGGGGTAAGAAGAGAGTTCTTTGCGCAACACTCCCACGAGTTCCTGTTTGTTCTTGAAAGTACTCTCATCACTGAACGGTTTGAGTTCCGCATGGATTTCGGCATAGTTGACAGGGTGGGGGTGGCTTCCTGCTTCCGGTCGTCCGATGCGGGAGATGGTTTCCGCCACCTGGTCATGCTTCATGATTTCCTTTTCCAGCTTCATGACGGTTTCTGTGGCCTTTTCCAGCGAGATGGAAGGTGCCATGGTTACCCCCACAAGGATAGTCCCTTCTTCGAGAGTGGGAATGAACTCGGTTCCGATCGTGGGGAGTATCCACAGACTTGCTGCAAAAGCGCCTGCCGCAATAAAAAGGACAATCCCTTTCTGCTTTAACGATCGGATAAGAAAATATCGGTAAATAGCCTTCCCTTTTCTCATGAGCCACATTTCCTGCTTTCCTCCCTGTTTGAGGAGGAAAGAAGACAGGACAGGGGCCACAATCAGGGCAGAGAGGATCGAGCCGAAAAGGGCCAGGCAGATGGTGGACGCAAGGGGCGAAAACATTTTCCCTTCCACCCCTTCCAAGGCAAATATGGGGAGAAAAACAACGATAATAATGAAGATGGAAAAGAGGATCGGCCGATTTACCTCTTGGGCTGCGTCCAGAATGATGGAGGTCTTGTCTTCTGCAGTGTCGCCACTGTTTCTGAGACGGCGAAAGATGTTTTCCACCATCACGATGGCTCCGTCCACCAGCATTCCGATCCCGATTGCTATGCCCCCTAAAGACATGAGATTGGCCGAAATCCCCAACAAACGCATCCCGATAATAGCAATCATGGCACAGAGAGGTAAGGAAAGGGCGACAATGAAGGCACACCTCAGGTTTCCTAAAAAAACCACCAGAGTCAGCATCACTAACAAAGCCCCCAGCGCCAGGGCTTTTTTCACCGTGGACGTTGCCTGACGAACCAGTTCAGCCTGTTCATAATAAGGAACCAGGGACACGCCATCGGGGAGAGAGGCTTGAACCTCCTTGACTTTTAGATAGAGTTTCTTGATGACTTCTGAGCTGTTTTCTCCAAATAATTTAAGCACGATTCCGGATACGACTTCTTCCTCTCCATTCCGGGTGACCACGCCCCGGCGGATTGCTTTTCCAAAACCCACCTCGGCTACATCCTCGATTCGGATCGGAATCCCCTCCGCCACCTTTATGGGAATGTTTCGGATGTCTTCAAGACTGCCAAGCAGGCCAATACCCCGCACGAGGAGTTCTTCGGAATTGAGCACCAGGAACTGCCCCCCGGCGTTCCTGTTATTCTGTCTTACGGCACTTGTGAGATCATCAAGGGTGAGATGATATTTGCGCAGGGCATAGGGGTTGACGCGAATCTGGTACTGCAGTACATGGCCACCTATGGAGAGAATGTCCGTGACGCCGGGAACGGTTTGCAGTTGGAATTTCACGACCCAGTCGTTGAGTTCCCTCAGATAGGTGTCCGGGTCTTTCGCGCCTGTATCCACCTCTTCGTCAATGGTGAGATAGTAGATGAAAATCTGCCCCAGCCCGGTAGATATGGGCCCCAATATGGGAGGTTCATGCATTTGTGGGAGTTTTGCCATGGTACTTGTGAGTCTTTCGGAGACGAGCTGGCGTGCAAAATAGATATCTACACTATTTTTGAAGTACACGTAAATGACCGCCATTCCGAATGCTGAGGTCGATTTGATCTGTGTCACGCCTGGCAACCCGTTCATGGCCGTTTCGATGGGGTATGTGATGAGACGTTCCACCTCCTCGGGCGCCATTCCGTGGGCTTCGGCAAAAACAGGCACCATAATGGGGGATATGTCGGGGAATGCGTCAACCGGCATTTTGGTATACAGGTAAGCCCCGAGACCGCAGAGAGCAATCATGCCGATGATGACGATACCTCGAGCATGAACGCAAATTTCAACAAGTCTATTGATCATAATTGGTATCCTTACATTGAAGCCGGAAAGTAGTTTACACTGCTGATTACAAACATTGGCTGCCCCGGTTAAATACGCTGCGCTGTCCTTCGGAATTAAACTGGATAAACAAAAAGGCGCAAAAAACGCAAAAAGATCTACATCTTAATATGGTAAAACTTATCCGTTGCAGATTAGATCGTTTAAAATTGGTTTAATGCTATATTGTTGACTAGGGCAAATTCGTATTCTTGCGCCTTTTGTGCTTTTTTGCGGCTATTTTCTTTTTCCTACGCTCCTGTGTAGGAACGTATACGATATGGATTTCCATTCAGTAATTGCTTACTGCCTACTGCCTACTGTTTACCGCCTGCTGCTTACTGCCTTACCAACGCCTAGTGTCCGTGCCCGGCATGGGCCCCCATATCACGCGTCATCATCACCGACTTCAGTTCAAAACCTCCTTTTGCGGCATATTTTTCACCTGCAGAAAGTCCTGAGAGAATCTCAACGTTTGACCCGGCTGTCCGGCCGACGGTCACATGCTTCGGTTCGTAACCCCCTTTGACCTCGACAAACACGACACTTTCGTTCTCCAGACGCTGAATGGCCTCTTTTGGAACCACCAATGGAAGTTGTATTTCACCCACAAATATCCGGGCCTTCACAAAAAGACCCGGCCGCCACCGCCGGTCTGGATTCGGGAGCACGACCCGTGCCAGGGAGGTTCGCGTTTTTTTGTCCGCCATGGGTGACACATAAGAAATTTTCCCTTCAGCATCCGGCGTACCGAACCCGAGGGATATAAGTGTTTTCTGTCCTGTTTTTATGGAGACAAGATCCTTTTGAGGAACACTCAAATCGACCCAGACGTGGTTGAGGTCTGCAATGGTAAATATCGCCGTATCATCGCTCAATTTTTCACCCAGGGTGATATGTTTTTGGACCACAGTTCCGTCTATGGGAGCCGTGATCACATAACGGGTGAGGCTTTTGTCCGGATGCTTTTTCAAATCATTAATAGACGTTTTTGACAAGCCCAAAAAGAGTAGTTTCTGTACGGCGGATCGATGTGCTATTTTAGCTTCTGCGAGGCTGTTTCCAGCATCTAGGTATTCCTGCTTGGCGTTTATTTTTTTTTGCCAGAGCTGTTTTTCACGGATGAAGGTCGTTTGTGTCAGTGAAACTCTTTCCGATGCAGCTAAGTATGCCGATTTTGCATCGGCAAGTTCTCGACTTTCAATAATCGCCATTACCTCCCCACGGTGAACGGTATCCCCCAGTTTTTTTCTCACTTCCCGGACCACTCCCGGCAGAAGCGGTACGATATGAGCCAGACGATCCGCATCCAGGACAATTTCTCCGGGAAGATCGATCTCTACTGAGAGTTTTCCAGGCCCGGCCGTGCCAAGCTGGATATCGAGCTTCATTCTCTGAAGATCATCAATTTTGACGACCTCCTCTGAGGCGTGTTCGCCGGATTGTTCTTTGTCTTCGTTGTGAGCCTCTGCTATTTCCCGCCCATGTTGCTCACGGTTATGCTCATCATGTTCACCCTGTTCGTCATGTTCGTCATGTATTTCGGATTCAGCGTGTTTTTGAACAACGACGAGCTTATACTCTCCGAAGCGCAAAAACCCTAAGCCCCCGAGGAGCAGCAAAACTAAAAAGCTTGAAATGAAAATGGTTTTTCCTTTTCCTTCTTTCACGGTTTTCCTCCCTCTTGCCTTTGACCTCTTGCCACTCTGGCCTTATCCACTCTTTGCCCAATCAGCCGTTCGACCTCTACTGATGTCTCATGATAGTTTGCAAGGGCCTCAATGTATGTGGCTTGTGCATCAAACAGGGTTCTCTGGGCATCCAGAACATCAAGGTATCTGAATTTTCCCTCTCGATACCCCTCGCTGAGCCCGTCAAATACTCGTTGGGCAGCAGGAAGAACATCATTTTTCAGCATCATGGCTTCTAAATAGGATGCCGAGAGAATCTGGTAGGCGCTATTGAGTTCTGTTTTGATCTTTACACCCGCGACTTTTTTTTGTTCTTCTACTTTTCGTAGATTGTGGCGGGCCTCTTCGATGCTCCCCTGATTGCGATCAAAAATGGGGATCGGGATAGATAATCCGACCACAAGCGCGTTGTTGTTTGTTTGCTCAAAACGTTGCAGTCCCGCTGAAACCGTCACATTGGGAATCCTTTTTGATTTTTCAAATTCCAGCTTTGCCTCGCCCAGCAGAATTTCGGTTTCCCATCTGGCTTGATCCGGATTCTGCGCTGTCTTCTGAAGAAGCTTATCAATGTCTGGAAGCTCGGAGATTTTTTCCAAGTCCCCTGAAACGCCTTCAAATACAGGAGAGATGCTTCCCCAGTTAGCCGCCAATCGTTTTTGAGAGACGTTCCACTGTCGTTTGGCCCTTTCCAATGCAATTCGGGTTGCGGAAACAGTGACCTGCGCCTTGGTCTTTTCCAAAGGAGACACCTTACCCGCCTCTACGCGTTCAGACACCGCCTGAAAAACCTGCCTGGCCAAGTCGTGAAATCTTTTTGATAAATCTACTTTTTTCCGGGCCTCAAGGGCTTTTATAAAGGCTTTGGTCGTTTCCGCCAACAGATCGAGGCGTTTGGACGCATATTCCCAACCTTCGATATCCGTCTCAAGTCTGGCCACGGATGTTCGTTTGCCACGTTTATCGCCCAATTCCAGCATTTGACTGAATACAAAATACATCACTGCTGATCCAATGCCATTTTGGTAATCAGACCACCCCAGTTCTTCGGCTTCAAAGGCAAATTCCGGATTGGGAATGAGGTTTGCCTGAATGATTCGTGCTTCCGCCGCCCGGACTTCCCATGAATAAGCAGCCAACCCGGGATTTTTCATGATGGAAAGGGAGAGGGCCTGTACAAGGGTGATCACTCCGGAAGGTTCTCCCATATCGAGTCCATCTGTTCCAGATGGTGGATTCTCTATTGTCACCGGATAAGCTGATATCTCTTTTCCCATGTGCCGGGGGTCTTCTCTGAAAGCAAGAACCGTATCCCCTGCACCAACGGCGCAAAGGACTATCCAAATGAAGGCGAAATGCCTCAGAAGTTGCTTTAACATGTGCCCTCCAGAAACCATTTGTTATAGGTTGTAGAGTCGTTCAGCTTTCTCGTACGAGTGGAGATTATAAGCTGGGTCGAAATTTTGAACCTGAATCACAATTTTGTTGTAGTAATCTGGCTGGATCAGATGAGCGCCGCCTTCCCGCTTCAAAGCGGGAGCTGATCGAGAAAGAAACTTGCGCACAATTATTTACCGCCCGCTTGTCCCGCTGCTGGGGCTTGTCCCGCTGCTGGGGCTTGTCCCGCTAGCGGGGCTACGCTCAAGACGCAAAGAACGCCCCAGTTAAATACGCTGCGCTGTCACTGGCGTGAATTGAACGGGGCAGGCTAAGATTTTGTTTTTTTACCGAATCGGAACGGACGATTCGATAAAGCAATCAG
>CAYOWC010000270.1:0-6824 GCA_964407525.1 uncultured Desulfobacteraceae bacterium
CCTGATAACGGCCCTGATCGGGGGGTGGCTCATTGTTAAAACGATTTCGGAAAAAGGCCCCCAGATTGAAATCACTTTTAAGACTGCGGAAGGTATTGAGGCCGGAAAAACAAAGATCAAGTATAAGGAAATTGACATTGGCGTGGTAGAGGCTGTGGGGTTCAGTAAAAATTTTTCCAAGGTCATCCTGAAAGTTGCCATGGGTAAAGAAACTGAATCATTCCTTGGACGGGGGGCACAGTTCTGGGTGGTCAAACCCCGTCTTTCCCTTCGTGGCGCTTCCGGACTGGGGACTCTGCTTTCAGGTTCCTATATTGAGATTGAGCCGGGGCAGGGGGATGCACAGACCGATTTTGAGGGGCTTGATAAACCCCCGGTTATCAGAGCAGATGTGGCGGGTACAAAGATCACGTTGGTCACTCAAAAACTGGGTTCCATTGATACGGGTTCCCCTATCTATTATCAGGGGATTTTAGCTGGTGAGGTTCTTGGATGGGAATTGGGAAATGACCGGAAAACCATTTTTCTCCATGCCTTTGTCAAGGCCCCCTATAATAAGCTTGTGAAAAGCAATACCTGGTTCTGGGATATCAGCGGGGTGGATCTTTCCATGGGCTCGGAGGGAATCACCATGCGTACGGAATCACTGGCATCCCTTCTTTATGGGGGGATTGCTTTTGAAACTCCGGAGACCCGCGAAGAGATCAAGAAAGATATCCAGGGCCTGGCTTTTACCCTGCATGATAATTATGAGAGCATCCAGGATGCCTCTTTTGTGAAAAAAATAACCTGTGTCCTCTTTTTTGAAGGGTCGGTAAGGGGGCTCAATCTGGATGCCCCGGTGGAGTTCAAAGGGATTAAAGTCGGAGTCGTTAAAGAGATCCGCCTGGAATTTGACAGCTCTGATGCTTCTTTCAGGATCCCTGTTTTGGTGGAGATCGAACCTGAACGCTTTCTTTCAGGAAGGGACAGTGAGGTGGATTCTCCATTAACGACCCTATCCACTCTTATCAAACATGGGCTCCGGGCACAATTACAGACAGGCAGTCTTTTGACCGGTCAGTTGTTTGTTGAGCTTGATATGCACCCGGATACCCCGATCAGGATGGTGGACAGCACTGGCAGTTTTCCAGAGTTGCCCACCATTTCTGCTGATATGACCCAGATGACCACATCGGTCAAGCATATCCTTGCCAAGATGGAAAAACTGAATATTGAGAAAATCGGATCAGAATTTCTGGGCACCCTCGAGGGTGCCAATCGGATGGTGAAAGGTGCAGATAAGCTGGTCAATAAACATGAACTTGCAAAGGCCGTAGATGATTTTAAAGCCTCTCTGACTTTTCTAAAACAGATCCTGGGTAAGCTGGACCAGCGGGTTGAGCCCCTTGCCATGAATCTGGAAAGTGCAATCGGAGCCGGGCGCAAGGCTCTGGAGAACGTCCAGGGCACCCTGAGCCTGGTGGATGAAGTGCTCAGTCCTGATTCGCCTTTTCAGTATAGGTTTATTGAGTTGACCACTGATTTGAGTGAGATGGCCCGTTCCATTCGTATCCTTGTGGATATGCTGGAGCGCCATCCCAATGCCCTTATTTTTGGGAAAGATCCCCCCCCAAAAAAAGGAATAGAATAACAAAGGGAAATCAGGAGAGATATAATGCAGGTTTTATGGGAAAGGTGCCAATGGATTTTTGTTTTGATTCTGACAGGGAGTTTCTTATCAGGCTGTATCGGGACAGCCCCGGTTACTCCCAAATTTTATGTGCTGACCCCGACCCAATATGAGACAAGTCTTGTCAACACAGGAGCGCAGACCGGTTCTCAGAATTCCAAAATGGTATCTCTGGAAATCATTTCCCTTGATCTGCCCCAATACCTTGAAAAACCGCAGATCATGACCCGGACCAGCCGGAATCAGCTGGAAATGGCAGAATACCACCAGTGGGGGGGGAATCTTCGAAAAAATATGATCCGGGTGATTGTCCAGAACATGTCACGGCTGCTTTCCACCCCCCAGGTGGCTATGCCCCCGCTTCGGTCGTCTGCCCCCCCTGATTTCCGTATTGAAGTGGAAGTGATGCGATTTGAGGCTGACCAGACTGGTCAGGTGATGTTCTCAGCCCAGTGGCGGCTGTTCAGGGGAAAAGAAAGAGATGCCCTTGCTACCCAGATGCTTGATCTTGAAAGCCTTGTGCCCGACTCCCCCTTGAATATGGATCTCATGGTTTCGGCCATGGCTGATGTTTTGGGGGATTTCTGTCTTGTTATGAGCGAAGAGATTCTCACCCATATCCCAGGAGCAGCTTCGCAATGAGCACCGCCTCTGACCGGGAAAGATGGTCAGTCTGATCGAGAATGAAATTTATGCATTTTCACACTGGAGCATATAGCCGGAAAAAGAGAACCGCAAAATATCGAACAAGGAACCGCAAAATATTGAAGTGTGGAATCGCTTCGCTCTGATTTTTTCAGAATTAAAAAGATCGATAGAACACCTTCCTTCAACATTGGACATTCCTTGTTCGATATTGG
Source organism: uncultured Desulfobacteraceae bacterium (assembly GCA_964407525.1). Classification (GTDB taxonomy): domain Bacteria; phylum Desulfobacterota; class DSM-4660; order Desulfatiglandales; family Desulfatiglandaceae; genus DUZB01. The sequence goes on from CAYOWC010000270.1 coordinate 2,533, forward strand.
ATATTCGCTTTTAATGCAGAGCAACCAGCAACCAGCAACGAGTAACCAGATGAACTTTCACAAAAGGAAACCCTAATGCAACACAAGAAAGAGAGACTACCTGAATGGTCATGGATCAAGGTACCTTTTTTCCTGATTTTCTTCTGGAGCCTGGCCGCTTCAATTTGTGCCGGACAAATGTCTGAACAGACAGATGGGCAATTATCTGAAGACGGAGAATATCACAGATTAACCGGTGCTGATATCATGACGCAGGTGTTTGAGCGCCATAAGCTTTTTCCCTATGTTTATGAAGAGCAGACAATGATCCTTACGGACAATGTCGGCAACAGGGATGTCAGACAGGTCAGGCGGTTTTCCAGAGTGGAATCCGACGGTACCATGAAATACCTTCTGGTTTTTGACGACCCTGTTGAAGTTCGGGGGGTGGCCATTCGGTTTGTCCGTTACAATACAGGCATTGTCGAGAACCAGATCTATCTGCCTGCACTGGGAAAAGAGGTTTCTTCCGGCCAGTCCAAGGGACAGGTCCGTCAGCTTTTGGGGACTGATTTTGCCCTGGAAGATCTGGTTGAGTCCCTGGATGATTTTAAATATGTAAGGTTGCAGGATCAGACTATTGGCAAAATAGCCCATTTTGTTGTCGAGGCATTTCCATTGGAAAAAGATAGAGGTTTCAGTGGGTATAACAAGCGCAGGCTCTTTATCCGGCAGGATAATTTCTTTATTGTACGCACGGATTATTTTGACCTGGGAAACCGTTTCTTTAAGCAGCTTACCTGCCATGACTTGAAAAGAGTGGATAAGAAAATGTGGAGGGCCAATATGCTGCTCATGGAAGACAAACGGCAGCAGCACACCACCCTGATAAAAATTGATCAGCGGGTTTTTTCCCGGGATTATGTACCGCCTGAAATATTTAATTTTAATAAGATGAAGACTAATAAAAATATAGGGAACTGATTATGTTTACCCGCTTTCTCATGTTGGGGGCAAATCATCGATTGCTCACCTTGCTGTTTCTGGTACTTATTACCTGTATAGCCGGCCTGGGTCTTCCCCGGCTCAAAATGGACACGGATGTGTACAGCCTGATACCCCAATCCCATCCTGATAAAAAAGCCTATGATCAGATTGTTCAGGAGTTTGGCTCTGACAATCGATCCATTGTCTATGTTAAAGATGAAAATCTTTGGTCGGAGGACAAACTGGCTGCCTTGGAAAGATTGCATTTTGCCCTGGGGAGCCTTGACGCAGTTAAACAGGTGGACGATCTTTTTACCCTGCGCAGCATTCGGGGCGCTAAAGGAAACATTGAGTCCAAACCCATACTGGAACACGGCCCAAAGGGGGTCGCAGCCATTGAACAGGCCCGGTCTGATGCCCTGTACAACCCTCTCCTTCAAAACAATATCATCTCGCGTGATGGAACTGCCACCGCTTTGGTGGTTTCACTTTATGCCCCCTATGAGAAAAATAAATCAGATTCCCAAATCAACAAGACATTGGAAGAGACTCTTGAACCGTTCAGGCCGATATTCCAGGATGTTTTTCAGGTGGGGGAGTCCAGGATAAATGCAGAGCTTAGATCCGTTCTCCATAAAGATCTTAAATTGCTGGCCCCCTTGTCTGTACTGGTTCTTGTGGCCGCCATTCTGTTTTTTCTCCGTAGCGGGTTTGCCGCCCTTGTTCCCCTGGTCACATCCGGGTTAAGTATCCTGTGGACATTTGGGATTATGGGGTGGATCAATAGCCCCATTAATATTCTAACAGCCATGCTGCCTTCTCTGGTGGTGGTCATCGGTTCCACTGAAGACACCCATATGATTTCTTGTTATTTTCAGGGGGTTTTCCAGGCCCAAAAGGACCACAGAACTTTTGCCACCCGGTTTATGATGAAACACCTGGGCGTTCCCCTGATCCTCACTGTTTTGACCACTGCCCTTGGATTTGCCAGCAATGTGTTCAACAGCATAGGTATTATTCGGGACTTTGCCCTGATGTCCACCATTGCCATTCTTGCAAATGGACTGATTACCTGGCTTTTTGTTCCTTTGATACTCTCTGTTTTCGGTCCTACCCACTCCGGAATTTTTAAAGCGAACAAACACCTTGTGGGGTTGCCTGCCGTCTTTGTTAAGATGTTTGTCCATGTCAAACGCAGATTCCCCAGGGCCGTTCTTGTGGCAACCGCTCTTCTTTGTGTCTTTTTTGCCTATCAATTTTCCAGGCTGTTGGTGACCAATGATCCCCTCTCTTATTTCAGGAAGGATCAGCCCCTTATTGTAGACACCCAGACCATTCATGAAAATCTGGCCGGTATGAAATTATTTTTTATTAGCCTGACTGCAGACCGGGAAAAGGCCTTTCTCGAACCTGAAATGCTCAAAAAACTGGCCGCTATCCAGAATTTTTTGGACAAACAAGAGGTCTTCGATACCAGCCTCTCCCTTGCCGATCATCTTTCCCTGGTGAACCAGGAGTTTCATGGGGGGGAGAAAGACTATTATAAGGTGCCTGACCGGAAAAAGCTGGTGGCCCAGTATCTGCTCTTTTTTCATCGTCGGGATCTGAAAAATTATGTGAACCACGATTTTAGCCGTGCCTGTATCGTTGTTCGTCATAATATAAGTGATTCCAGTTCGTTAAACCGCTATATCCGAGAATTGAGAGAGGTGGCCCCAGGCATTGTTGGACCCGGAACAAGGGTGGATATTGTGGGGGAAAACCTGATGATCAATGAGGCTGCAGAGGGTCTTATAAAGGCCCAGATAAAATCGCTGGGTATTCTTCTTGCCGCGATTTTTATCATTACCTCAATTATGTTCACCTCCTTTAAGGGCGGTATCATCTCCTTGATTCCCAGCCTGATTCCGGCGATTTTAATGTTTGGTATCATGGGGTTTTTGAAAATCCCACTGAATCCTGGAACTGCAATGGTGGCTGTTATCTCCATCGGTATTGCCATTGACGGCACCCTTCACCTTTTCTCCCGGTATAATGAATTGTGCAGACGAACCTCGGATTACGATGCTGCCGTACTTGAAACGGTGCACCAGGAAGCCACCCCCATGGTTACCACCAGTCTGGCCCTGGCATTGGGATTTGGGACCCTTCTTTTTTCCAATTTCACTATTATTGCCCAATTTGGCGCCTTGGCAGCTGCCACTATGGTTTTTGCACTCTTTGCCAATCTTCTTATCACTCCCATTATCATGTCCCGGGTTCGGTTGGTCGGTCTCTATCAGATACTGGCTTTGAAAACACACAAAGAGGTCCTGGAGAAAAGTCCTCTGCTCCAGGGCATGAGCAACTACCAGAAGCGCAAAGCCATCCTGATCTCGGAACTCAATGAATTTGACAAGGGACAGTTATTGTTGGAAAAGGGAACGCTTGGCAGAAGCATGTATCTGATTTTATCCGGCAGGGTGGATGTTATCAGGAAAAAAGGGGATGAAGAAAGACGCGTTGCCAGACTTGGGCCGGGGCAGATTTTCGGTGAGATTGGCTTTGTAAAGGAAATTGAGCGCACGGCGGATGTCAGGGCAATCACCCCGGTGGAAGTGCTAAGGTTTGATTATAAAAAACTGGAACAGGATTTGAAGTTTTTCCCCTTTATTGTTGCTAAACTCAATTTTAATATCAGCCGGGTTCTGGGGGAACGTCTGGCCAATGCCAACGAGGCCATAGACACCCAGGCCTTTCTGGCGGAAAAAGAGCCGGGTGAATAGAAAGTGGCTTATGCCGCGGATTAACGTGATATTTTTTCAGTTGTCGAATAGGCCATTCTCAGATTTCAGGTGTCAGGTGTCAGGAAAAAACCTGGCCGCATTCAGCTTATTAAACGTAATAACGAATAGTTGCGCTTATTACAGTCAGAAAATAGGATGTAGCTACTGAAACCACTGACACCCGAAACCTGACACCCCGGTTCCGGAAAAAAAGATTTTTCACGCTAATCGCGATGAGCCTAAAAAACTAAGGCCAAAACCACTCTCCGGGCTTGGTCCTAACGTCGGCCATTAGAGTTGTTCTCTTACTCATATTCTTAATCATAATCGAAGAGCCCTGGAATAGGTTAAAAAGAGTATGATTAAGATTATGATTATGAACTCTCGAAGGTATTCTTGGATGATCGCATCAAGTGGGCGAATTTAGAACCAATACCCGTGAATGAATTTCATTCACCTTTTTTTGTCAGGGATTTTCGCATTACTCGAATTTTCTCTCCTATAGGCCTTTTTCAGGTGTCAGGTTTCGGGTGTCAGGAAAAAACTTGTTGTCATTCGATT
>CAYOWC010000271.1:0-6776 GCA_964407525.1 uncultured Desulfobacteraceae bacterium
TCCAGCATTTTCCGGACGGCCTCTTTGAGATTGCTTTCGGAATCCAGAAGAAACTGACCCGAAATCACCACGGACTCTCCATCCGTAACCCCTGCCAACACCTGTACCCGTTCATTGTCCAGCAGAGGACCAAGGGTCACGTCTCTCGGGACGAATTTTCCATGGCCCGAGCTGATGAAAACCACGTTTCTCCGTCCCGTTCGAATGACCGCTTCCGATGGAACTGTAAGCCCTTCCCCTTTAAAGACGGCCTTGATCCGTATGTCGGCATACATCTCCGGTTTCAGCTCCATGTCAGGGTTCTGGAATACGAGGCGGACGATCAGGTCCCTCGTTTTCGGCTGCAGGTAGGGATAGACGAATGCAACCGTACCGGAAAAGGTTTTTCCGGGCAGGTAAGGCAATGTCATTTCCGCCTGCTGGCCTTCTTTGATCATGGCAAGTTCATACTCATATATATGGGCATCCACCCAGACCCGTGAGAGGTCTGCAATCTGGAAGACCATGGTTCCTGCTTTGATATAGGAGCCTTCTTCCGCGTTTCTCCGGATCACGAATCCGTTCAAGGGAGAGCGGATCATCACGGTCTTTCTGACCTTCCCCGATTCTTCCAATGCCTCTATTTCACTTTCCGGAACGTCAAAATACCGGAGTCTGTTTCTCGAAGAATCCAGAAGGCTTTTTCCTCCGGTCCTCCGGGATTTCCCCAGAGTCCGGAAGGCTACCAGGTATTCTTCCTGGGCTGCAACCAACTCGGGAGAATACAAATCAAACAGGGGTTCTCCTTTTTTCACATATTTCCCCGTGAAATCCACATGGAGGTTGTCAATCCAGCCGTTGGTTTTCAGGTTCACCTGGGCGGTCAATGTCTCATCCGGGGTGATATGCCCATAGGTACGAAGGGTATGAATGAGCGGCCCTTTTTTGACCTTGCCGAGGCGGATTCCCATGTTCTGCTGGGTTACAGGATCGATTTTCACCGCCTCCTGGCTGGTCATTTCGTCTTCATACACGGGCACAAGGTCCATTCCCATGGCGCTTTTTCCCGACTTATCATAGATTTCGGTGGGGTTCATGGGGGCACGCCAGTAAAGGATTTTCCCCATTTTCATGTCAGACGAGGAGACCTCCCGGCCGCTTTGAGGATGTTCCCCTGACGAGGCCTCTTTTTTGGTCTTTTGTCCAGCTTGAGGCGGCTGTAGATAGCCCATGAAATAGGCGGTTCCTCCAGCGAGAAGGAGCGTAAGAACCACGGTCAAAAAAATAATCTTCCATGTTGAACCGCTTTTCTCAGCCTGTCCGTTTCCTTTCATCTGCCCGTCTCCTTCCGCTCTGGTTGAAGGGTCGCTCCCACTGCATCCTCAACAAGCGCAAAAGCGATGCCAATGGCGCTCAATTCCCGCTCGGCGGCGAGGGAACTATCCAACCACGCATCGTAAGACGAGATGACGTCCGCAAAGGACATTCCCGCCTCGTAGCCTCGGGTTGAGACATCAAGGGCATCTTTGGACAGCTGCAAAATGGATTTCCTGTACAGGGCTTCCTCGCGTTTTGCCAGATCCAGTCGGAACCACGCGTTTCGTACGAGGGTGTTGGTGTGGGCTTCCTCTTTTTCCAGTTCATTTCTGAGGGCGCCCAGTTCCTGCTGTGTTTGACGGAGGTAAGCGTCTTCCATGCCGTACCACGGCATCAGGGGCAGGCCTGAGCCTCTCGATGCTCGGGTTGAAACCGGAAAATCGTCCTTGATGGCAACAGAACCTACCTGGTTTATGGCCTCATCCTCATAAAGGGACAGATTCAGGGTGTAGGGGGGAAGAATCATGGTTTTGGCCATTTCAATGAGCCTTTCCATTTTGCCCACCCGGGCACGCATGCGTCTCAGTTCCTGCCTGCGTTCGCGGGCCAGTGCATAAAGACCGTTTAAAGGCGGCGCAACCTTTGGGGGTTTACGATCTTCGGGGATGCCTATTTTGGCTTCCGGTGAAAGATTGAGGATTTCAAGCATTTCTAATTTCACATTCTGTTGCTTTTCGATCAAGGTATCCAAATCCTCTTCCAGGATCTCCCGCCGGATGCGCACCTTGATCACGTCCTGGTAACTTGTGCCGCCGGTCTCGTATCGGATGGTGGCTACCTGTTCCAGATGCCTGAAGAGAAGAATGGTTTCCCTGGATATTTTTTCCGCCCTGTAAAAAAAGAGGAGGTTCCAATAGGCCTCTCGCGTATTGGTAATGGCCTCTCTTTTCGCGATTTCCAGATTTTCCAAGGCCACCTTGATTCCCTGGCCCACAATCTCCCCTTTCAGGGACAACACCCCGGGAAAGGGAAATTTCGTCTTCATCGAGTTTTTCCCCTTCAAAGCCCCCACACCGGTCATCAACCCTTCCGTAAATGCCGTATATTCCCGAAGAATGTCATCCAATGCAATCACCTGGCTGTAGGAATCGACGGCGGCCCGCGCTTTGTTTTTGCCGGCCTTAATTCCCGGGTTTCGGAGAATAGTCAGGGTTTCCAGTGTTTCAAGGGAAAATCGGGGTGTAAGGGTCGCGGAAGCCGTTGTGGCATCCATTGCTGCCGGTTCGAGCGATTTAAGGAGAAGGGAAGGGGGGCGAAAAAAGGTCGCCTCGTTTCGGGGCGCCTCCAAAGCCTTTTCCCAGAGCGCCTTTGCCTGGCTGATTCTCCTTTTTTCCAGATCAAATCCGGTTTCATCCGAAGACCCGGCCTGCTCCGGCCTTTCTGGTTCCGAGGACACTGCATAGACCGGTGGTCGGTAGTCGTCATAATCGTTACTGAGTTGGGAATAGCTGGAGCAGCCCACGGAAAAAGTCAGAAGGGCCAGTGCCCATGGAAAGAGATATTGTCCCATTATTGGTTTCCTCCCACGGCCTTTGCCTCGCTCCCGCCGGAAGCCTTTGTAATGGTTTGCCCCACCAGTTGTTCAAGGCTGGCAAGGACTTTTCCATAATCGGCCCTGGCCCTGGCCAGGGAGAGCTGGAAATTATAATACACCGCCTGGGTTTCCACAAAATCGGAAAAACTGGCTTCACCCTCTCGATACCAGGTTTCGGCGATCTCCATGGCATTCATGGCCTGGGGCAGAAGATCGTCCCTATAAAGTACAATCAGTCTTTGGGCATTATTCAAACGGAAAAAAAGTTCGTGCACCCTGGACCTGGTTTCAGTGATGGATACCTCTTCCGCTGCTTTGGCTTTGCGGATGCCCGCCTCGGCCCGCGCCACCCGTCCCCTGTTCTTATCAAACCACAGAGGAATGGTCATGCCGACCTGAAAGCCCAGCCCGTCTCTCCCTGAGTCCTCAGGCCGTATGCCCACATCGGGTTGGCCGATGGCGGAATAGGATACCCCCACATTGAAGTCTGGGAGGTTTTGGTAGCGTGCCAGCTCGGCTCTTGCATCCGCCCTCTCCACAAGGGCGCCGGCAATACGAAGGTCTTCCTGATTGGCCTCGGCCAATTTGTAAAGCCCTTTGAGATTGAAGACAATGGGCTGGAATCCTTTATCCAGCAGTTTCCCAATCGTTGCATCGGGCATCCGGTTCAAAATACCGTTCAACCGGGTTTTTTCCGTAAGCTCCAATTCTTCCAGAAGGATTTCATCATAGCGGATCTGTCCCAGTTGGGACTGGGCCCTCACCATATCGATCAATGCTGCCCTGTCCCTGGCATAGGCGGTTTCTCCCACTTTCCGGAGGTGTATCAAAAGTCGGAGGTTCCGGGCTACCACCTTTCTGGCTGTACGGATGTACAGAAGTTCGTGAAAGGACCGGCGAACCGATGCCATCACTCCTTTTACAGTCCTGTCCAGTTTGATATGGGCTACCCGCGCCTCTGCTTCCACCACCTTTCCTGCCTGGGTCAATTTTCCGGGAAAGGGAATTTTCTGATTCAGAGTGGCGACCCAGTCCTGAGGGCCTAAACGGGTCTCGATCGGTTCTGGAAAATAGGTGAACCGTATCTCGGGATCAGGGTAGCCTGTGGTAATGCGATATTGTTCAACGGTTTCCCTCCATCCTTCACGAACTTCCCGTATGGATGGATTGTTGAGGTAGGCGTATGCAATAAGGTCTGCGACAGCCACGTCTCCGTCGAGGCGAGGTTCTAATTCACTGCTGAAAGATGGTGGAGTAAACTCCCCCCATGTGAAAATGCTGAGCGCCGCCAGGAATACTACTAGAAGTCTCTTCATGGGTCCCACCCTCACAAATTCTGTCTGAATCGAATTCATTTGTCTCTTTTCAACCTAACCCTTTTTAAGATAAAAAGGAAATGCAAAATTCAGACCATTTCCTAATCCATGGCAAATATGGGTCATTTGTATCCAGATAGGTGATTCAGCTGTATACAAACGATCCGCCTATTCCTGTCGTCCGGCAGAAAACCCGGTTGACATAATGTCTATGATTATGTACCCGTTAATAAGGGTTATTTTCTATGCAATCTTTGTAGAGGAAGGATCGAGCCGATAACGAGGAGAAAGATCTTAAGAAAATGCTATGACTGATAGAAACTCCCAAAACAAATTTATGCTGATCCGCTATTTCTTGACCATTTTCGTGGTTGTTACGGCTGTGGTTATGGGCGCTGTAACGGGTTTTTATTATTATGAAAAGGGGGACTATCTGTCACGCTTGAAATTAGAAGAGCGGGTGAGCGTAAGGCTGGAAAAGGCGCTGGTTGAGAGTAATCTTAAAGAGATCATTTCAGACCTCAGATTTTTAGCGCAACAGAACGAACTTCTCCAGATGTTGGATCAAGAACCTGTCGGGATAGAATCCAAAGGCCTGATTGCAATGGAATATCGGGCGCTCAGCCGGCAAAAGCAAAAATACGATCAGATTCGCTTTATTGATGTGGTGGGAATTGAAAAAGTCAGGGTGGATTACAAGGGTGGCGATCCGGCAATTGTTCCGGAACAAGGGCTGCAAAATAAAGGAAACCGATACTACTTCAAAGATACACTGGCACTTTCTCGGGATGAGATCTTCATTTCGCCCTTTGATCTGAATATGGAACACGGCAAGATTGAGGAACCCTTGAAACCGATGATCCGATTGGGAACCCCTGTTTTCGACGGGAAAAATCGAAAACGGGGCATTGTGGTGCTCAATTATCTGGGTGATAGATTGCTCAAAGCACTCGATGTAAGCTCCGAAATGTCTCCCGGGAAAGCCATGCTTGTCAATTCGGATGGCTATTGGCTTTCCAGTCCAATTGCCGATGATGAATGGGGTTTTATGTTCCCGGAAAGAAAAGACCGGCAATTTTATTCTGATTTCCCGGATGCATGGAAAAAAATTCTTTCAACAGAGGAAACCCAGATTGCCCAGTTTGAAAAAAAAGGGGAAAAAGGGTTGTTTACTTCCGCCACCGTATATCCGGTGATGGAAGAATTCAAAAGCAGCTCAGGGTCGGCAGATGCCCGTGGAGATAGCGAAAAGAACCTGAAATCAAACGAATATTTTTGGAAAATAATTTCTTATCTTCCCTATGAAACCTTACAGGCCGGCATAAAAGGCCTTCAGAAGAAGCTCCTCTTATTGATCCTTGTCCTGCTTCTGCTGGTGGGCATTTCTTCCTGGATCATCGCTCGAGACATGGTGAGGCGAAAGTCATACCAGATGGAACTCTATCGTTCCGCGAATTTTGATAAATTAACGAATGTGCCGAATCGAGCGCTTTTTCTGGATCGGCTGGATCAAATCTTGAAGCAATCCGAAAGGTATGAACGGAAATTTGCTTTGCTCTTTATCGATCTGGATGGTTTCAAATCGGTGAATGATACTTTGGGGCACGATGCGGGAGATGAACTGTTGATCAAGACTGCGGAAAGGCTGCAGGAGTGCGTTAGAGACGCAGATACGGTGGCTCGAATCGGAGGGGACGAGTTCACGGTTATCCTCAGCACCATAACCTCCGTTGATGATGCACAGTCCGTCGCTCAAAAAATCATACAAGCATTGTCAACACCTTTCAGGCTCGGAGATGAGGAAGCACAAATCGGGGCCAGCATCGGGATCAGTGTATTCCCTAAGAATGGAGGAAATGCGGAAATTCTATTGAAAAAGGCAGATGACGCCATGTACGTGGCCAAAAAGGCAGGAAAAAACGATTATAGAATGAGTTCCGGTTAGATTTTAAAGACCGGCTCTTCTTTTTTTCTTAGAGTAAGGGAAAATTGGTGGTGGAAACTCAGAGTTCAGAAGAGAGGAATCTTTGAACTTTGGATCCAGATGAAGCTTTCTACGAGAAAAGAAACATGGCCGAAGAAAAACCGTATGATCCTTTTACCCAGCACGTTATTGATAAAATCGATCCCAAAGCTCGTGCATCCCTGTCTCCTTTTCAGTTTTCAGCCATTGAGAAGGCTATCCGGGAGAACCGGCCCCTTCAGGGACATCCAGTAGATATCAGAGGCACGATCCCCCTCTTCTTTAAAAGCTATTACTATGTTTTTCTCATGGGTAGAGACAGGCGCGTAGCCACAAAGAGAAAAGAGGCTGTCCGTAACAGGAATTGGCTTTCGAAAACAGCGCTTCTCATCTTCCTTGGAATGGGGCCATTCCTCATTTTTCTTCTCTTTGTTCTCTATATCCTTAAAACCGTTGTGGGAATCAACCTGTTAGAGGATGCACACCTCATGGATTTTCTGAAATTCTGGTAGGTTTTAATGTCGGCAAAGAATATTGGGACTTGGTCCTAATTTCAATACCCGTGAATGAATGAGATTCATACCGCTTTCCGGTGAAGAATTTCGAG
>CAYOWC010000272.1:0-6756 GCA_964407525.1 uncultured Desulfobacteraceae bacterium
GACGCCCCAGCACCTTCACCAGATAATGGGGGAGGCCCTTGCCCCCGTGAGTTCCACACGCAAGGGCTGGAAAGAAAAGACGCGGTTCCTTCTGGTCCACCTATGGAAGACCAAACTCATCATCTTCGGTGTGGTGGCGCTTCTCTGGCTGATCCTGGCCGGGCAACAGAATTTTGAGGTCAAACTACAGATCCCCGTCGAAGTCACAAACCTTCCGACACACCTGGAGATGGTGGACCCTCGTAACATTCACGTCCAGATCACGATTCGAGGACTTCGCAAGGACGCCAGCACTATCGAGAAAGGAAATGTGGTTGCCAAGATGGATTTCTCCCATGCGTATCCAGGAAAAATAGTCTTTCCCGTCACTCGAAATCTCATACAACTGCCCGACGATCGCTTGCAATTGGTAAATATTGAACCATCAGAAGTGGTCTTTGTCTTTGAGAAGAAACCGCAAACCCAAACCGATCCAGACAAGCATGGGAAAGCGACAGACAAATCTCAAAAAAAATAACACGGAGATGAAACCATGCAATATGACACGGCCCTGCGGGCATACACATCCAAGCGGGTTGAAGAAATTCAGTCCGCCGATATCCTGGTAGATATTCCATGTTTTAACAACGAGACCACCATCGCTCACGTCATCCAGATGGTAAGCCATGGGCTGGCAGTTCATTACAAGGACATGCGGAGCGTAATTTTCGTGGCCGACGGGGGATCCACCGACGATACGCGGGAAGTGGCCAAGGAATTTCAATTGAAACCCTGGAAGGAAAAACTGGTTTCCATTTACCAGGGGCCGGGCGGAAAAGGTACGGCCTTGAGATCCCTTTTTGAGGCCGCGAGCCGCCTGGGCGTAAAAATACACGACGCCAAAGATCCTGGCCAGCACCTGGGTCCCATGTTCCGCCAAGTACTCTCCGCCCTCTTTTCTCAGATGGAACGATACGAGTCGTTCTGGAAACGGATCGAAGCCAGCGAACCCGTAGAAACTTTCGGCTTCGAGGGCGCCATGGAACCAGAACCGATCAAGGTGAATCTGGAGGGCCTGATTGAGTTGTTCAAGGCGGGGCACAGCCAATTCTCTCCTTTCTGGCAAAGCACCTTCTCACAAAACTGCTTAGGGGAAATCGAAAAGACCGCGCGAATGGACGTCTCCGATTTTCACCTGCGCACGGAAACATGGGTTGAAATGCTTTACGAACTGGCCGCAACCTTTCATCTGTGGGACGTAAACCGCATGAAACTCCTGGATGTCATGACGCCCCTCTACTATGCCAGGGTGGCCTCCTTTGTGAGAGAAAGCTGGGAGATGAGTTCGCAGGAGGCTGAAAATCTGGTGGAGGATCAGGCCGCAAAATTTGAGACCAACAAAGATTGCCTGATCAAGATCTGGGATGAAAAATCCGCTCGGAAGGCCAACCCGCAAACATAAACAGATCGTGGAATCTACTTTAAAATAACACTGCAGTGTGATAAGTTTATTCTTGGGATTCGTACTGAACCGGTCATTGCTCTTTCAAAGGAATTTCACCATGTTTCCGCTTCATCATCACAGTCCTTTTGTCGGCTGGGTTCTTTTCATTCTCCTGTCTCTAAGCGCCTCTCCAACCTTCGCCTATGAACTGGCCCAGGAACCTCAAGAATCTTCTTACTCATCTTCAGAGGAAAGCCTTGAAGATCTCCTGGGCATTTTAGAAAGCCCCACAAAACGGGAAACCTTTATCAAAAATCTCAAGGGCCTCCTTGAGTCCAAAAAGAGGATGGAGGCCAGGGAAACAAAAGGAGGCGCCGGTAATGAAAACGACCAGTTGATGGTCATAAGGTTCATCTCCGATAAATTTGATCAAATTTCCAGGGATTTTCGAAAAGAAACCATCGTCCTGGGTCTTATGGTGGAAGAACTTCCCGAGACTTATGCCGGGATAAAAACCTTTTTTCTGCAAACAAAAAACCGCCCCCACCTCCGCATCCTGCTTCTGGACGTTGCAGTGGCCCTCCTGGCGGCTCTGGTGTTCAGCCTTTTCCTAAGACGTCCCGTCCGCTCGGCAAGGTCCAGGATGAAGTTTCTTCCCTCGAAAATAGGGTGGGGATTTATTTATTTCCTGCTGAAAGCCCTCCCTTTTGCCGCTCTCTTCATCGTATTCGACATCATGTTTCTGGCCTTTCCTTCTTTTTTAAAGGGGCGCACTTTTGCTTTCCTTCTGTTTACCTTGATGTTTTTCTACAAAATGACCATCGCTTTCTTTCATGTGCTCCTTTCGCCGGAGGAGTCGCATACCCGCCTGGCACCTCTTTCGGACGAAAATGCCAACTACCTGTGGATCTGGATTCGACGCTTCGCGTTGTACGCTTTTTTTTACTTTATGGTCACCAGTGTGTTTCTGTGGATCCAGGAACCCAAGTCCTATTTTTATTATCTTCGGGGCCTGCTATTATTTCCTTTTCCCCTCATGCTAACCGTTTTCGTCTTCCAGATGGCCCGGGATCTTCGATTAAAACACAGGGCCATGTTACACGTAAATGAAACACAGCCAGAAGCCCCATCAGCTGAAGAAAAGTCAACGAAAAAGGAAAAACGAGTGATGTCGGTTGTTATTCGGTACTGGCCCATCCTGGCTACCGGTTATGCCTGGGCCATTTTTTTGTCGCTCGTGCTGAAATATGAAAAAGGGTTTGAGTACCTTTTTCGGGCAACACTGGGGACAGCCGTAACCATTCTTCTGGTATTTCTTTTCCTCCGTGCCCTGAATCTTGTCTTCAGCCGCTTTTTCCGAATCAACGACCTCGCCAGGCAGCGTTTCCCCGGTATGGAAGAAAAAGCCAACCGGTACCTGTTGATTGTCAAAAAGAGCCTGAGGATTCTCATGATGGTTGTCGGGATGGGGATTATCGGTGAAATCTGGGGAATTCCTGTATCCGCTTTTGTGACTTCCGACACGGGAGGGATGATCATTCTGCGAGGGGTGGGTATCCTCTTTACCGTGGCTGTAATTTTAGCCATCATTGAGTTCGCCAATGCCGTTGCCGCATATCTTCTGAAGGACAAACCTGCGGGGAAGAAAAAGAAGATCACCCAAAAAAAGAAGACCCTTATTCCGGTCATCCAGACAGCCATCAATATTGCCGCAGGGTTCGTAGGAACTATCATCGTACTGGAACAACTGGGGGTCAACACCACCCCTATCCTGGCAGGAGCGGGAATCATAGGCCTGGCAGTGGGGTTCGGTTCCCAGACCCTGGTCAAAGATATCATCAGTGGCCTTTTCATTCTCTTTGAAGAAAGTATTCGCGTAGGCGACTGGGCCATGGTGGGAAAACAGGGAGGGTCAGTGGAATCGGTGGGTCTCAGAACCGTAAAACTCAGGGACATGAACGGCACCCTTCATGTGATTTCAAACAGCTCCATCGACTCACTGAGCAATTTTTCAAAGGTTTTCTCAAGAACGGTCATGGATATCGGCGTCGCCTATCGCGAAGATGTGGACCAGGTCATTGAACTTCTCAAAGAACTGGGTGAAGACCTTCAGAAAGACCCAGATCACGGGCCCAATATCCTGGAACCCCTAGAGGTTTTCGGACTTGATCGGTTTGAGGATTCCGCCGTGATCATTCGCGCCCGATTCAAAACCAAACCCTTGAAACAATGGGGCATCAAGCGGGCGTTTTACCGGCTTATGAAGCGGGCCTTCGATGAACGAGGTATTGAGATCCCCTTCCCCCATCGCACACTCTATATGGGAGAACCGAAACAAGGGAGCGCCGCACCCCTTTATGTGAACATGGATGCTCCCCAGCAGCATCCGAAGCCGGTTCAAGATGAAAACGGAGGTAATCCGTTTTGAGGCTATTCAAGAAAAGTTCCGGCAAAGCCGGATTCCCCCCCGGGACCTTGGTGCATATTGGAAAAGAACGGACTGAAAAAGTCCGAATTACTTTGATCGACTATGACGAACAGCATCTGGAAAAAAAATCAGATATAACCGTGGAGGCATGCCTGCCTTTTAAGTCCAAACCCACGATCACCTGGGTGAATGTTTCCGGCATCCATGGCATTTCCATTATCGAAGCATTCGGAAAAGCCTTTGACATCCACCCCCTTGTCCTGGAGGATGTGGTCCACTCCGGACAGCGGCCCAAGATGGAAGATATGGGGGAATACCTCTATATTGTGTTAAAAATGCTCACCCATAACCATAGCCCGAACCCTTTCGAGGCAGAGCAGGTCAGCCTTATTCTAGGCGATCGCTTCGTCATCTCTTTTCAGGAACGCGAAGGGGATGTTTTCCAGTCCCTCCGTGACCGTATCCATAAAGAGAAAGGCCACATCAGAAAAGCAGGAAGTGACTATCTGGCCTATGCCCTGATGGATGCTATCGTGGAC
This sequence comes from uncultured Desulfobacteraceae bacterium, assembly GCA_964407525.1. Classification (GTDB taxonomy): domain Bacteria; phylum Desulfobacterota; class DSM-4660; order Desulfatiglandales; family Desulfatiglandaceae; genus DUZB01. The sequence goes on from CAYOWC010000272.1 coordinate 4,391, forward strand.
AACTATTTCATTATCCTGGAAGACATGGGGGAGAAAATCGAAATTATTCAGGAATCCGTCCTGACCCAGCCCGATCCCTCAAACCTGCGTATGATCCAGGATACGAGACACGAAATGATTTTCCTTCGCCGCTCCATATGGCCCCTTCGGGAAGCTCTAAGCGGCCTACAGCGAACCGACTCCACTCTGATCGGCGACGCCGTGGGACCTTACCTTGGAGATGTTTACGATCATACCATTCAAATTATTGATACCATCGAAACTCTCAGAGACACCGTCTCAAGCACCCTGGACATCTATCTTTCGAGCCTCAGCAATAAGATGAACGAGGTCATGAAGGTTTTGACCATTATAGCTTCCATCTTTATCCCGCTGACCTTTATTGCTGGCATTTACGGGATGAATTTCAAATTCATGCCCGAGCTGGAATGGAAATGGGGTTATTTGGCAGTTTGGATTGCAATTCTCGTTGTCGTCGTTTTGATGCTCATCGGTTTCAAACGCAAGAAGTGGCTGTAGCTGACTTACAACAACGCTTCTATTTTTTATCGAGGTGATGGGGGGACTGTAGTCAGCCTTTGACGAAAGATAAATAATCAGACCCTCAACCCGTTCAAGGCCGGCATCATGGCGGATGTTGCGGCCTTGGTGTTTTGCTCGGAAGCTCCGGGATTGTGTGGCGTAAGAAGGTGTACACCACACGTCACACTTTTATGATCTCCGATATTGGACCCAAAGGATACAACATTTTATGGATAAGTATGTCGACCCAGCATTTCTGCTTTCCCAGATATCATCTCTGTGGCACTGGCTTATCCAAAAAGTGCTAACCAGCAACATGCTGCTGGAGGTTTCCGTAATTGCCTTTGGGCTGCTTACGGCAAACTTCCTGGCTCGTCCGGCAAAAAGAGGGGTGCAACGGTTTCTAGAAATCCGGGACTGGCGGGATCGAGTCCCAGGAAGATTAATCAGAAGATTTCTGCCCCTAATCACCTATGCCCTTGGCATTCTCATGCTCTGGATCGGAAAGGAGGCACTCGACAAATTCGGCCTTCCGACGTTTTTGATCGACATTGCCGCCCGGCTTTTGACCGCATGGCTCATTATTCGATTTACCACCGCTATGTTACGCGACTCTAGATGGGCCCGGCTATTGTCGATCACTGCGTGGAGCGTCGCAGCCCTTCACATTCTTAATTTGCTTGGGCCGACAATAGAGTTGATCGACCAATTGGCCATCACCCTTGGCGGCATCCGTATTTCACTGCTGCTGCTGATCAAGGGCGTAATTGTGTTTACGGTACTCATCAAACTGGCTTCCAGTGCTTCCATCCTTATGGAAAAACGCCTTTCGAGCTTTGATGATCTCACCCCTTCAGTGCAGGTGCTTCTGACCAAGGCATTCAAATTCACATTGTTGACGGTAGCAGTCGTGGTCTCTTTAAGCAGCCTCGGCATCGATCTATCGGCCTTTGCTTTCATAGGAGGTGCCATCGGTGTGGGCATTGGCTTCGGCTTGCAGAAAGTGGTCTCGAATTTAATATGCGGTGTGATCCTGCTTCTGGACAAATCAATCAAACCTGGTGACGTGATTGAAGTTGGCGACAGCTATGGCAGAATTCAGTCTCTGGGAGCCCGGTATGTGTCGGTGGTAACCCGCGACAAGTTCGAATACCTGATCCCCAACGAAGATCTGATCACACAACAAGTCATCAATTGGTCTTTTAGCGACCGTTTGGTCAGATTGAAAATCGGAGTGGGGGTTTCCTACGATACGGATATTCACCGAACGATGAGTTTAATGGTGCAAGCAGCCCGAAAGGTCGACCGCATATTGGAAGAACCAGCACCGGTGTGCCAACTGAAAAACTTTGGCGACAGCTCGGTGGATTTGGAGTTACGCATCTGGATCGGGGATCCTGAAAACGGAATTTCTAATGTCGGAAGTGCCGTGCGTCTTGCCATTTGGGATGTTTTTAAAGAACACCGTATTGAGATACCGTTTCCGCAGCGCGATGTTCATGTCAAATCATTGGCTGCCGCCTCTACGAAGCAATAGCCCTCTTCAAACGATTTGCATCCCAACCCCAAATGAATTAAAATAGTCCGTTGATGAAATTATTTTGCTTAGTCCTAAGAATCGGCCGTCTAAAACAAAGGTTTATTTGAATGGAAACACCAGATTACGATCACATTCTTGATATCAGAAACGTGAAAAACAGTGATTATGCGAACGTCAAGGCAATTATGGAGCAAGCCTACAGAGGTATGGGAGGCGCCTGGACCCGGGATGAGTTCAAAACCCTTTTGGCTTTGTTTTCCGAAGGTCAGATTTGTATTGAAGATAAAGGGCGGCTGGTGGCTTG
>CAYOWC010000273.1:0-6754 GCA_964407525.1 uncultured Desulfobacteraceae bacterium
ATGCGAAGGATATTATTCAGGACCGTCTTTTTGGCAATCCAATAAACGGCGGATAAAAGCGGTGGGATCGGTTTTCGGTTGATTTTATAAGAGGAAGTCCGCTTCCCTATTTTTACAGCGATATGATAAGCCCATTTACCAAAGCTGGTGGCATCTTTGAGTTGAAGCTGGATAACGGCATAGAACTTTTCCCAGATTCGTGGAACAGCGATAAACGTGGTTGGCGATAACTCCCTGATATTTTCCGGAACGGTATCAGACCCTTCCACAAAATTGACAGTTCCGCAGGATTTCAGCGGCACGAGTATTGTGAGGAGCCTTTCCAGTATGTGACAAAGGGGCAAAAAGGAAAGCTGCTCATCTTTATCATTGATTTCAAGGATCTTGTCGAATGCTTCAATCTGGTACATACAGTTGAGGTGACTGATCATTGCCCCTTTTGGTGGGCCGGTGGTGCCCGATGTGTATATGAGCACCATCAGGTCTTCCGGTTTGCTCTTGTCGATTTCCCTGTCCCAGAGATTTGGGTGATCCTTAAAATAGGCTCGACCCAATTCATACAAGTCTTCCTTCATTATGACTTGATCATCGGCAAATTCATGCAAACCTTCCGGATCAAATACAATAATTTTTTCAATGGTTGGTGTATTTTCTCTTACTTCCAAATATTTATCTAACTGTTCTTCGTTTTCAACAAATAAAAATCGGGTTTTGGAATCCGTTACGAGGTATTCCAATTGTTTACTCGAATCCGTGGTGTAGACCCCGCTTGTGACGCCGCCACTGCAGAGAATACCCATATCGGTAAATAGCCATTCCTTATTGTTTTCGCTGACAATGGAGCAGACATCTCCCCGATTCAATCCCAATGCAAGAAGCCCCATGCCGATTTCCCTGGCTTTATTGCCATAATCAGCCCAGGTAAAGGATTCCCATATTCCGTAGTTCTTCTCCCTCATCGCGATTTTATTTCCCAATTGCTCCACTCTGTGTCGAAAAAGCTTTACAATGGTATCGCAACCTTCAATGAGAACCGGATTGTATTTTGGTGTGGTCATAGTTTTTGGTTCATCGCATATTAACGTGATACTTCGTTTTGGTTTCAGAAAGAGCTTATTGAGGTGTCAGGTTTCGGGTGTCAGGTGTCAGGAAAATCCTTTGTGGTATTTTCCATATTTATAATAACATACTCTATTTTTCTATTTCAGGCTTGCAGAGACTGGATAGTAGTCACTGAAACCTGACACCCGAAACCTCTTTCCTTCTATTGAGCGTGGGAACCAGTCGAATCAATCCGCAATCCGCAATCCGAAATGCCGTGTTACCGCCAGGTTTTTCGTTTCTTCCATCGGTGCCTGCCCCGCACGCCTTCTTCTTTTATCCCCATGTAAAACTCTTTAATATCATCGCTTGCCATCAGGTTTTCACACGTATCTTCCATGACGATTCGTCCATTTTCCAATACATACCCATAGGCGCTATTCTGTAATGCCATGTTGGCATTTTGCTCCACCAGCAACATGGTCATTTTCTGTATGGTGTTTAACCGTCTGATGATGTCAAAAATATCTTGAACGAAAAGAGGAGACAGGCCAAGGGATGGTTCGTCCAGCAGCATCAATCTGGGGCGGGCCATCATAGCCCGTCCCAGCACCAGCATCTGCTGTTGCCCTCCTGATAAATAGCCCGCTTTCTGTTTATTGCGTGCTTTCAGTATGGGGAAATATTCATAGACAATCTCCAAGTCCTCATGAATCTTTTTCTTATCTTTTCGACTGTACGCTCCAATCAACAGGTTTTCATGAATGGATAACAGTGGGAAGACCTCTCTTCCCTCGGGAACATGTGCGATTCCTTTTCGTGCGACCCTATCCGGACTCTGTTTTTGAATCTCTTTTCCTAAGAACTCAATCTTTCCTTTTTGCGGATCCATGGCGCCGGATATGGTTTTCAAAATGGTGGTTTTACCAGCGCCGTTTGCGCCCAGAATAGCGACTATTTTTCTCTCATGAACATCCAGGCTGATTCCCTTAATCGCCAGTATGGGTCCGTAGTAAGTCTCTATATTTCTTAAGGTTAATATGTTATTGGACACCCTTGTCTTCTCCCAGATATGCCTTTATAACCTCTGAGTTTTCCTGGACTTCTCTTGGATTTCCCTGTGCTAATAACCGGCCGTAATTTATGGCCAATACGTGATCCGAAACCCTGGAGACCAGATTCATATTATGTTCCACCATAATTACGGTAATCCCCAGAAGTTTCTTGATATCGTCTATCCAGAATGACATGTCTTCCGTTTCATCTACGTTCAATCCGGATGCCGGTTCGTCCAGCAGGAGGAGTTTGGGTTCAGTACAGAGTGCTCGCCCCAGCTCAACAATTTTTCGAACACCGTAGGGAAGGTTTTGGATCAATTGATTCCTGTAGTGCTGTAAATCCAGGAAATCGATCACATCTTCAACTTTTCTTCGATGTTCCAATTCCATTCGCTTTACCGATGGAAGGAAGAACAGATCTGAAAACAAGGTGGATCGACAGTAAATATGGCGGCCGATCAGTAAATTGTGAAGGACAGTGGCATGCTCGAACAATTCAATATTCTGAAACGTTCTGGCAATTCCAAGGCTGACAACCCGGTGAGCCGGTAAATGGGTGATATCTTTATCTTCAAAGGTGATCACACCTTCTGTAAGATTGTATATCCTGCTGATAATGTTGAAAATAGTTGTTTTTCCAGCCCCGTTTGGCCCCACAATGGTGGAAATCGTTCCCTTTTCCACTTCAAAACTGACGTTGTTTACGGCTCTGATGCCACCAAAATCAATGGATATGCTTTCGGCCTTAAAAAACGTCATTGCACGCGCTCCGTTTTCAAGTATGTTTTCTGACGTTTAAAGGTTGCCTTGCGGTAGAGTGGAAACATTTCAAAGTAGAGCTTGAATTTTACCCACCAGCCATATAGTCCCATGGGCTCAAAGACAATGAACAAGACCATGATAATTCCGAAAAGCCCCGGCTCCAGTCCGGGAAACTGTCCTATGGTGGGTGGTAAATAGTCTTTCGCAATGGCGATTGCCTGGGGTAACAGTCCCACAAAAATCGCCCCGAAAATCGCCCCGTGAACCGTTCCCAGTCCGCCAACGACAACCATCATCAGGAGTTGAATCGATAGAAGAAAACCGAACGCGTCCGGTGTCAAATAGGATAGTCTGTGGGCAAATAATGCACCCGCCAGGCCCGTGAAACAGCCACTTATGGCAAATGACTTGATTTTATAAACCGATAGGTTGATTCCCATGCTCTCGGCAGATATTTCCGAATCACGAATGGCGATAAATGCTCGGCCGCTGGGGGATCTTACAAGATTTATTGTACAGTATAATACGAACAAAAGAACTGCCAGGCAGAGGAAATAAAAATGCCAGGTATTGTCCAGTTGGAATCCGAAAATGACGGGGTAATCCACCGACATCCCACCCAGGCCGCCTGTCACCCTTTTCCAGTGGGCAATGATCTCTTCCACGATAATTGCGAAGGCCAGCGAAGCAATGGCAAAGTAGATTCCGGTCATTCTTCTTAGAGGAATGGTTATGAGAGCGCCCACAACGAAACTGATAAGACCCGCCAATAGCAATGAAATGAAAAAAGGAACTCCCTTAGTTAAAAAATAGCCATTGGCATAAGCGCCTATGGCCATAAAGGCGGCATGACCCAGACTGGGAAGTCCCGTGAATCCAACCGCGATCATCAAGCCCAACCCGGCAATAGCATAGATAAAGATGAAGGCCATTTCACCGATATAAAACTCACCCAGAACCGCAGGGGCGATTAATACGGCAAATAAAAGAACACCGTACCAGAAAATATACCCATTATGTTTTAGAAGCTTAATGTCTTGAAGATAGGAGGTTTTGAAGAGTATTCGCATATTTTGTTAGACCTAAAAGCAGCAATTAGCGCTTAGCTGTTAAGCTATTAGCCCTATAAAATAAATCGTTTACGGAAAAACAGCACAGCATCAAAAAGTAAAAGTTGAAATACAGAAAAAACTAATCTAAACTATTTACATCATTAAGCTAACGGCTAATAGCTCAAAAGCTAATTGCTGCTTTTAGGCTAGACCTTTTTCTGTTGAATCTGTGCGAAAAGACCCTGTGGACGTAAGGTTAACACCAAAAACATAATCAAATAGGCAGAGATTTCCTGAAAACCGGTCGGGAGATATGACCCGGCCATCTGCTCCGAACAACCGATTATCAGACCCCCGATCAATGCTCCGGGAAGGCTGCCAAAGCCACCGATGACCGCGGCGGCAAAAGCTTTGATGCCAATGAAACCCATTTGTGGGTTTACGAGCGAGATGGGAGCCATTAATGTTCCTGCTACAGCGGCGACCAGGGCGCTGATGGCCCAGATCAAAGAAAAGATCCTCTTTACGGGAATCCCCATATAATACGCAGCCAACTGATTCTGTGAAGAGGCTTGCATGGCGATTCCCAGGCTGGAGAATCTGAAGAAGAGAAACAATATGGCGGAAAGAATGATCGTTCCGGCGATGACGACAAGATACTCCTGGCTGATGACCAGTCCCCCGATGTCAGCCATTTTCCCGGAGTAGGGGGTTTCCAGCGAAAGAATGTTTGACCCCCAGATTGCGCCGGCCGCCGCGCGCAAGATAAAACCGATGCTGATAGTTAAGATGATAATGGAGAAAGGAGATTCGCCGATCATTGAGCGAATGACTAACATATCCAGCAGATAGCCGAAAACAGCCATGGAAATAATGGCCAGCAGGAAACCAAGCCAAAAGGGCAGGGCAAGAATCCCCACAAAGGTCACCGCAAAAAAAGCCCCCAGCATTAACAGATCACCCTGGGCGAAATTCACGATTTCCGTTGCCTTGTAAATCAACACAAACCCGAGGGCGATAAGGCCGTAGAGACATCCCTGTCCCAATCCCGTAATGAGAACTTGCAGAAATTCCAACTGTTTCCTTTCGCACGGCTGTCGGTTTCCGGTTGCCGGTTCACAGTTTACAGTTTTTTGCAGATGTTCAAGGGTCCAGCGTTTTAAGGTTCAGCGTTGGCTATGATTTTCAGATTCAGTTTTCAGAGTCCTACGATATTCATGCTGATAAGGTTCATGGGGGGGAACCCTCCCATATTATGTGTGAGGCCTAATGTTGGATTGGCAATCTGCCTTTCTCCGGCCCGTCCCTGAAGTTGTTTGTACATTTCATACATCATCCGAAGGCCTGATGCACCAATGGGATGCCCGAAACATTTGAGCCCCGTCCGGCTGGCACGGGATTTTGCCGTCGAGGTTGAAGAAACCATCGTGATCTGCATTATTTAACATAGGCCGGATCAGAACGGAAGCTTTTTGCAGGATCTGCACGGCAAACGATAGTTGCTGCTGCGCCGTCACTTGCACCGCAGCAGTCAAAAAGATCAAGGGGCCAGGCAATCGATCCCTGCCCCTATCTAACTTATTTGTCATTTCGCCTTACTGATCAAAATTTGAACCCCATGCATTGGGAGACATGGTAATCAGGATCAATTCCCATGCCAGTTTTCCGATTTTAACCCTGAAAACGATTTGAAATCTACGATATTCCGTGTTACTAAAATAAGATCGTTGACTTTGGTGATCGCCGCAATTTGACCGTCTACGAATGGGGGAGGCTTTCCTTTTTTCGACAACCTCGCACGTTCTTTTGCATGCCACTCTGCAGCCCGGTCGTCATAGGGGAGAATCAACATGTTTTTTCTCACCACGTCGGCGAGGAAAATTTCAATAACCTCGCGTTTTCTGGACCGGGGAAGACGTCTGCAACCGTATTGAAGTTCGTGCCAAATTGGCGCCGCAGTCACAATCTCATGCTGACGTTTTTCTAACATGAAAATAACCGATTTATCAGGCACCAGTTTTAGAGGTTCCGACAATACACTTGTATCAAGCAAATACTTCATCGGTCCCATTCAACCTCCCGAGCGGGGGAAGGATCCCGGAGGCCCTCAAAATCCAGGGGAGAGATTCCCGCCCCTTCAGACTTAATCATTTTTCGAAATGACATTAAGGAATTCCAAAACCCTGCATTTGATAGTTTAAGTCGTTCAAATTCATTTATTGATAACAGGATGGCAACCGGTTTTCCCCTCCTCGTAAGTTCCACAGAAGGTCCTTTTTCTACCTGATGAACAATGGACGGCAGCTTGTTTTTGGCTTCGGCAATAGAGTACTTATTTTGCATCGGGTGCCCCTCGTTTTGTTTATATTCCTTATTCTGATAATGTAGCTATATTAATGGCTATAATCAAGAAAAAAAGCTTTATTCTTTAATCGGTTCAGGCGGGTTTTTCCTCATTGATATGGGTAGAAAAGTCCATCCAGGTTATCTCGAATATTCCATTTTTATGATTTAATCCATTCTCAATTCGGATAGGCTTATTAATCCGATTTTCCCTGCTCCTTTGTAACATGCGCAACGATTACCAGAGGCCCGCTCCGGTTGGTGGCATTTGGAGAGATGATGACACAAAGGCAGGTTTTCTGTAAATCGGTGCCGACAGTTGGATCCAGATTGGCGAAGTAGATGTCACCCCTTTAGTCCATTCATTAATACTTCCAATCGGGCTTGGTCCTAACGTCGGCCATTAGAGTTGTTTTCTTACTCATAATCTTAATCGTAATCATAATCGAAGAGCCCTGGAATAGGTTAAAAGGAGTATGATTATGATTAAGATTATGA
>CAYOWC010000274.1:0-6750 GCA_964407525.1 uncultured Desulfobacteraceae bacterium
GCCATGGCCACCTTTGACACCCTGGAGGATGCAGGGCATGCAATCAGTGAAATCATGTACTCCGGCATTATCCCCAGCGCCCTTGAAGTGGTAGATGAGCAGAGCCTGGTTGCGATTAATGAAAACACAGACCTGGGACTGCCCGTGGTGGAAGCCATGCTGGTTGCCGAAACCGACGGCCACACCAAAGAAGAAACTGAATTTCAAATGAATAAGATCATTGAGATCTTTAAAAAGAACCATGCAGGCATGGTCAAACATGCCGATGAGAGTGTCGGAGGAGCCGCAGCCCTGTGGGCGGCTCGGAAATCGGCCTATGGGGTATTGGCCCGCATCAATAATAACCTGATTGTAGAGGACTTGGCTGTGCCCATGTCTAAGGTACCGGAAATGCTAAGGTCAATATCCGATATCGCCAAGAAACACGATCTCAAAATTCCCACCGTTGGACATGCCGGCGACGGCAATCTCCATCCCGTGGTCTGTTTTGACGGAACCAATGCGGATGAGGTCAAACGGGTCGAAGAAGCCTCTATAGAACTCTTTGAAAAGGTCATTGAATTGGAAGGTACCCTAACCGGAGAGCATGGAATCGGATTGGCCAAGGCTCCGTATATGGTTCTGGAGCACGATGAGATAAGCATGGATATGATGCGCTCTATAAAAAAGTTGTTTGATCCAAACAATATTCTCAATCCTGGAAAGATGGGTTTGGAGGGATGAATGGAAGGAAAGTATGAATTTGAGAAGAAGTTCCGGGACCAGGTCCTGAGATGTTCCAGTTGCGGCTTTTGCCGCGCTGTCTGCCCGGTCTTTGGAATCACAAAACGCCCGGCCTTCAATGCCCGGGGAAAGATGTTGATCCTCAAAGAGGTAATGGATGGGAACCTGGATCTGAATGATGAACTGGTGGAAACCCTTTTCCAGTGTACTACCTGTGCCGCCTGTTCGGAACAATGCCCTTCCGGCGTGCAACCACCGGAAATCATCAAACAGGTAAGAAAGGATATGGTGCATGGGGGAACATGTCATCCCGCTTTTGAGGGGATGAACCAAGTCCTTCAGGAACACACCAATATCTACGCCGAGGATGAACCGGAAGACTTTGAAAGGGAACGGAACAAAAAGGCCGAATATGTATTTTTTATCGGGTGTGTGGGGTCCTATCGGGAAGATGAGGCTACACTGGCCACACTGGACATCCTGGACCGGCTTGAAGTCGATTATACCCTGATTGATGAAGTCTGTTGCAGCGGCGCCCTGGAAGACGTTGGGTTTGAGATCAATGAGCGTCTCGCAAAGAAGAATGTGGAGCTGATTCTGGGAACCGGGGCTAAGGCCGTGATTACCGGGTGCCCCTATTGCTCCAGGACCTTCAACGGCAAACCCCAATATCAAGCCTTAAAAGACGCAGGACTGAAAATTATTCACATCAGCGAGTTCCTGAAGGATTTCGATTTTGGCGTCAAGACCGATAAGGTGGTTACCTACCACGATCCGTGCGATCTGGGACGGCATTGCGGCATATATAACGAGCCTCGGGAGACCATCGGGAAGATCGCTCCCAATTTTGTGGAACTGCGACACAACCGGAGCAATGCCCTCTGTTGTGGTGCAGGAGGCGGTGTGCGAGGGGCCTTTGCCAAGAACTCCATTGCCATGGCTCGCAGGCGTCTTGAAGAAGTGGAAGAGGTCGGGGCTGAAATAGTGCTGACGGAATGTAACTCTTGCGTCCACAACTTGAGCAACGCCAAACTGAGAGCACAGAAATTTAAAATCTTGACAACCACACAGTTTCTCCAAGAGCTCCTGGAAGAGGCAGAATAAAAGACAGAAGACAGAAGACAGAAGACAGAAGACAGAAGACAGAAGACAGAAGACGGAAGACGGAAGTCAGAAGACAGAAAAGTAAGAATTAAAGCTCTAACGGAGAATTGCTTGGGAGGAGACAATATGGGTTCAAATGCCTGGGACGACTTAAAACTACCCAAAATGCGAATGATTCAACAACGATTTGATATTCCACCTGCGGTGGATGTTTTAGCCGAAATCGACCGGGAATGGCAGGGCATAAAAGACCATTTGGAGCTGCCGCCAGGGTCCAGTGTAGCTATAGGCGTCGGCAGTCGGGGTATTGCCAACCTGGCCCCTGTAGTTGGGGCCGTGGCAACCAAATTGAAAGAAGCCGGCTATAGTCCCTTTGTTACTCCGGCCATGGGTTCCCACGGCGGCGCCACGCCCGAAGGACAAGTAGAGGTCCTGGCAGCCCGGGGAATCACAGAAGAGAGTGTCGGCGTGCCTGTGCGGGCCACCATGGAGGTCGAGCCCATGGGGGAAATCGATGGGATTCCCCTGTTCTTAGACCGGTTGGCCCATGGGGCGGATGGGATTGTGCTCATCAACAGGATTAAACCGCACACCAATTTTATCGGACCCACCGAAAGCGGTCTCATCAAGATGATGGCCATTGGGCTGGGAAATCAGGCAGGGGCCGAGCATTACCATCGTCTCTCGGTCGTGCGGTCCCAGTATGAAATCATCAGTACCGCGGGGAAGGAATTGATCAAGAAATGTCAGGTCCTCTTTGGGGTCGGGCTGGTGGAAAACCAGGACCATGAAACAGCAAAAGTAACCATGGCAATGGCCCAGGACATCAAAGCCGTAGAAACCGATCTTCTCAAAATGGCTCGGGCCTGCCTGCCCACCCTTCCGTTAAAAGAGATCGATTTCCTTATCGTAGATGAAATGGGGAAGGATATCAGTGGCGAAGGCATCGACCCCAATGTAGTGGGACGGGATGTGCTGGCCTATGGGGTTAAGCGTCCCTGGCCGAAAATAACCCGCATTTTTGTACGGGATCTCACCGAGGGCAGCGAAGGCAGTGCGGTCGGGTTGTCCCAGGCGGATTTCACCACCCGACGGCTGGTGGATAAGATTGACTTTCCTTCCACCATTATTAACTGTGTTACGGCTTGTGGCCCGGAAGGGGGAATGATCCCTTTAACCTTCCTGACCGATCGTGAAGCCATTGCCCTCGCTTTAAAAACTATCAGGCCCTGCAATGAGGAAGATCTTCGTTTGGTCCATATCAAAAATACCATGGAACTGACCTCCATGATGGTTTCCGTGGGATGCCTTGCATCTCTAAATAAAGATCAGGTGGGAAGTATCGGCGAGGAAGATCTGGAACTGGAATTTGACAACTCCGGCGATCTGATTTCCAGAGTAAGCGGCACAAACGTATAACCATGAAGGCCATGAAGAACATGAAGGATAAAAAATGACGAAAGAAGAAATTATTGAAAAAGCATATAAATTAGGATTCGAGTATGAAAAAGTATATCGGGGGTGTTCCCAGGCTGCCCTGGGCGCTATTTACGACACTTTAAATATGAAAGACGATGGGATTTTCAAAGCAGCTACCGGGTTTGCGGGCGGTGGAGGCCTTTGCGGCGTCAGTGTCTGCGGGGGATATGCTGCCGGCGTGCTGGCCATCGGCCAGCTTTTGGGTAGGGAGCGATCTAATTTCAAAGATCCTGAAGGTGTGCGTCATGAAAACTTCAAACTGGTAAGAGAATTTACCTATAGATATATTGAGACACTTGGTGCCGTCATTTGCCGGGATGTACAGATTCGGAAATTCGGACGACCCTACTATATTGTCGATCCGGACGAATTCGCGAAATTCGAGGAGGCCGGAGGACACAAGGACAAATGTACGGACGTGGTAGGGCAGGCTACGCAACTCGCAGTAGAGTTCATCCTGGAAAAAGGACTGGTCTCTTTGCCCCTGTCCGAACCACCGGCCCAGGCCCCAACCAGGTAAATATCTCTTCGGGGATCGCATACTGCAATCTCCAGAAACATTATCTTGAAACCTGCTGAATAGGAGGGAAAGGAAGCATACAAAAAATCGTTTCCTAACCCTCCTTTTTTTAATCCATGAGCCCTGAACCTCTGAACCTCTGAACATTGAACCCTTGAACCTTCCCCAGGAGAAAACCGATAGTGAAAGATCAACCGCTCATAACGCTGGATAAGATTTCTGTTCGGCTTTATGATAAACTCTATTTTCACAATATCTCATGGCAGATCAATACCGGCGAACAGTGGGCCATAGTGGGCCCCAATGGATCCGGAAAAACGAGTCTGGCCAAAGCCCTGTTTGGCGGGATCCCAGTGGTAAGAGGATCGGTCACCCACCATCTGTCCAATGGAAAAAGCCCTTCCACCAACACCCAATCCGTGGGATATGTCTCGCCGGAATTATTCCGTGAAATTTTTGAGCAAGAGGAATTGCAGGCCGACTTTCGAGATTTCAGCGGTAGAATTCATGAAAAGACAACAGCAAGAGACGTTATTGTCCGGGGAATGGGAGACAACGGTTATTCAAAGAATCAGATAGCAGACCGGGTGCACCGGGTGGCAGGCAAGATGGGGATTAAAGACATTGTGGATCGGGACATTTTAGCTCTTTCTACTGGGGAACTGTGCAAGACAGTCATTGCTCGATCCCTGATGAAAGCTCCCGAACTCCTCATATTGGATGAACCCTTTAACGGCTTAGATGACAAGTCGCGGAAGGCCCTTGCTGAAAACCTGGACAGTCTCATTCAAAGCGGGGTGTCTGTTGTCTTGATTACTCACCGTTTCGAGGAAATTTTGCCCCGTATAACCCATGTTCTGTACTTGAAAAATGGGGAAATATCTGCCGCGGGGACCAAAGAAGATGTCTTGCACCTTGTGGAAATGAAAGATACGCACAAGGATGAAACCAAATCCTTTTGCCCCTCTGAAAGATCTATCTCCCCGATTGTTAAAAAGAAACACATTCAGAGGACCGAGGGTTCATCCCCAAAAAATGGTCGAATTTTGATTGATATGCGCAATGTGACTGTACGCTACGACGATACGATTGTGCTCGACGATTTCAACTGGCGAGTAAGAGATGGAGAAAACTGGACAATTACAGGGGAGAACGGGGCCGGAAAGTCCACGGTATTAAAGCTCATTTTAGGGGAGAATCTCCAATCCTACTCCAATGAAATCTCTGTTTTCGGAAAAAAGAAGGGCAGCGGGGTCAGTATATGGGAGATCAAAAGGCAGATTGGAGTCGTTTCTCCAGAATTGCAGGCCAAATACAAGAAAGGCTTCTTGGCCTTTGATGTGGTCTGTTCAGGATTTCATGACTCGATCGGTCTGTATCGGTCTTGCAGTGTGGAACAGGAGAAAACGGCCATGCAATGGATGGAGACCCTGGGCATTGACGAACTTGCGGGACATTCCTTCGAACAACTCTCCTATGGTCAAAGAAAGTTGACCCTCATCACCCGTGCCATGGTAAAATCCCCCGTCTTCCTGTTCCTGGATGAACCCTGTGATGGATTGGATATGGACAACAGAAACAAGATCCTGGAAATCATCGAATATATCGGTCACCATACACATACTAATCTCGTCTATGTAACCCATCATCAGGACGAGATTTTGCCGTGCATGACCCATGGACTGACACTCCAGCGCGGTAAAATTATTGGCGCAGCAGGACCTGTAGGGAACCTTTGAACCATAAGGAGAATAGAAATGCATGACATGAGCATACTGAACGGAAAAAAAATATTGATTGTGGATGATGAAGCAGATGTCCTTGAAACTCTCGAAGAAATTTTGAGCCAATGTGAAGTGGCTTCGGCCTCGGATTTTGACACCGCGAAAAAGCTCATGGAAGAAAGTCGCTATGATGTGGCCATCTTGGATATCATGGGAGTCAGGGGCTATGAACTTCTCGAAATCGCTCGCGATAAAGGGATCCCCGCCTTGATGCTGACGGCCCATGCCCTCAGCCCGGACAACCTCGTAAAATCCGTCAAGGATGGCGCCCACGCCTTTGTACCCAAAGAAAAAATGACGGAAATAGACGTCTATGTGGCAGAAATCCTGAGTGCGGCTGGAAAAGGCAGGAATGCGGAAAAGCAGGGGGCCTGGTTTGCCAGGCTCAGACCTTATTTCTACAAGAAATTCGGTTACGACTGGCGGGAAAAATATGAAGACTTCTATCTGGACATTGAGACGATTGATTTGATTGTGGTTCCTACGGATTTCTCCCCATACTCTAGCGAGGCGTTTGTCTGGGCTGCTTTTCTGGCCAAACAGTTTCGCGCCAGGGTATTGGTGTTGCATGTAATGACCGAAAAGGACGCGGAAAAAATCACTAAGGTCCCTGGAAATCCATGGGAAACCGTCCTTGAGCGGGAAGATGAACAGATGATCGACGATTTCTCCGCCTGTTTAATCGGGGATTTCCACAAATCCATAAACAAGGAAACCCTTGTTGCAGTGGGATCACCCCATGAAAAAATAGTTGAAGTGGCGGAAGAGAAAAACGCCGGCATGATCGTGATGAGCACCCATGGAAAAAGTGGCCTTTCCAGGGTCCTGATGGGAGGCGTAGCTGACAAGGTAGTCCGAAATGCTCCCTGCCCAGTCTTTACTGTGAGGCCCAAGGGCATGGAAACCACCTGATCTTGAAAACTGGAAGCGCGTATGAAACTTCGTTTCGGTTTACGGTTTCCAGTTGCCGGTTGCCATCCGTGTGTGGTGGCATCTTGCCACGACTGGATCTCCATGAAGTAGGAGTCATGGTCTGAGGGACCCAGAACTTTCTTTCTCGATCAGACTGACCATGAACGCGGGAATCCAGGTAAGCGAGCATGCGAGACTCCGGGTAAGCGAGCATGCGAGACTCCGGGT
>CAYOWC010000275.1:0-6728 GCA_964407525.1 uncultured Desulfobacteraceae bacterium
CGGGTCCCTTTTGCCCATTGTGGTGTTTTTGGGCTTATGGGAGCTGGCTGCGCGTCTGTTTGTGGAAAATCCAGCGTTGTTGCCGCCGTTTTCAGCGGTGATTCGTGAATTTCTGGTATTAATGGACAACGGAGTTTTGGGTGTAAACTTCTTTCACAGCCTGGTGCGGGTGGTGATCGGTTTCCTCGCTGGGTCCATTGCGGGTTTGGTCATGGGCATCATGATGGGATGGAAGGAGGTTATGCATCGAAGTCTTCATCCTATTTTCAGTCTCCTCTATCCCATTCCCGCCCTTGGATGGCTTCCGGTTTTCATGCTCTGGTTCGGTATTGGCGAACTCCTTCCCATTGCCATCATTTTCATGTGTTCTTTTTTCCCGGTCCTCTACAATACGGAAACCGGAATAAGGTCCGTCAACATAAATTTCATCCATGCCGCTCGAACCCTGGGGGCCTCGAACGGCAAAATTCTCGTCACAATCCTGCTGCCTCTTGCACTTCCTAACATCTTTACAGGGCTGCGCCTCGAGTCGGGGATGGCGTGGAGGGTGATTATTGCAGCAGAAATGGTCGCCATTCCCACGGGCATCGGCGCGCTGTTGATGAGGGCCGAAAGCCTTGTACGGGTGGATATTGTGATTGTTTGCCTGATGGTTTTGTCAATTATGTGTTTTTCCTTTGAGCGTTTCTTTCTCTTTCTCGAAAAAAAGATAACCGGAGGGTGGTAATCCCTTGCCCCGCATTACTCTTAAGTCGGTGAGTAACTATATTCTCAAGGATGTTTCCTTGTCCGTCCATGACGGCGAAGTCATGGTGCTCCTTGGCCCTAACGGGGCCGGCAAGAGCACCCTGCTCAATATTGTCGCGGGACTCATTGAGTATCGGGGATCGGTCCTGTTTGATGATCAACCCATGGATAGGATCGGTCCTGAAAAGCGGCAAGTGGGATACCTTTTTCAGGATCTGGCGCTTTTTCCACATATGAAGGTGAGGGACAATGTGGGTTATGGCCTACACATGAGAGAGAGTGGGAATCGACTGAAAATGGCAAAAAAGATCGATGCGCTTCTTGAGATGGTGAATATTCAGCATCTGGGGGATCGATACCCTCGGATTTTGAGCGGCGGCGAAAAGCAGCGGGTAGCGCTGGCCCGAGCTATTGCGTCGAATCCAAAGGTGCTTCTGATGGATGAGCCCCTGAGCAGTCTGGATTTGCGGTCTGCCAAATACCTGCGCATGGAGTTCCGGCAACTGCAACGGAAAATAGGGGCGACGACCGTTTTCGTCACCCATAGCCTGGATGAGGCGGCTGAAATTGCGGACCGCATCGCCATCATGGATCACGGCGAGATATTGCAGATCGGTGCGCCGGATGACGTCATTTTCAACCCGGTGGATAAACGCATCCGCAGTTTCATTGGAGAACCCAACATCCTGACCTGTCAATCCAGCCACGCCATTGAAAACGGACTGGCCGTAGCGACCTGCGGGGAATTGCCCATTGTGACACCCTACGAAGGGAAACCTATCCGAAAAATCGCCATCGCGCCCGAACATATCTACCTTTCCACGGAGCCCCCCGCGGGCCCCCGGATCAACCGCTTTCAGGGCGTTGTACAGCGGATTCAGGACTATTCATCCATGGTCAGGATCGTGGTGGACGTGCGGGGACAGGAAATTGTCGCTGAATTGCCCCGAAAGGTATCCGACCTCATGGGCCTTTCCAAAGGGAGCCAGGTGCATATCATTCTGAAGCTTCGATGGCTTCAGGTGCTCAACGGCGAAACGGTGTCTTTATGAAAGCCCCAGGACCTCCAAAGACCCTTGGAGACCCCCACCTGGAGGTCGCCGGGGTCTCTTTACTGAGGCCTGGGAGGCCCCCCTTTTCAGGGGGACGTGGAAAACATGTCCGAACAAAAGGCTGTCTATTTCCAGCCCGGGAAAGGATAAAAGGGTTTATGCTCTTCATACTTGGGGGGCCACACACAATACCAGTCATCAGGCCCTGCATTAACTTTTTTCATATCTTTCGGAATATACTGACCCACGCCCCAATGGAAGGCGGCAGCGTTACCTCCGCTCTTGTTCATCCGATACTCGTAGCCGGCCAGATCAAAGGTATTATCCGTCATGGCCTTGATCATGTCTTCTTTTTTGAGGGAGCCTGCCTTGTTGGCAGCCTTGGCCATAAGTTCGATGGCCATGAAACCACAGATGTGGTCATTGCCCGGAAAATGCCCATATTTCTCGGTCGTGTATTCTTCAAGATATTTTTTACTCGCCGATTCATACTTTCTTTTGAAAACGGAGTATCCGAAAAACCCCCGCTTGGCGATTTCCGGCGGCAGCCCACCCATGTCCGGATGGGTCCATGACAGGGGATCCCAGCCCATACCCTCGATGATCATGTAGGGGGCATAATAATTCATTTCACGGCATTTCTGTACAAAGGTGACACAGTCTTCGAAATAATGGGGCTGAAAGATGATGTCCGGTTTGAGGCCTTTCAATCTGGTCACCACCGGGGTCCAATCCCCCACCACCGGCTCGAAAAATTCGTGGTAAATTACCTTGAAACCATTTTTTTCCAGATATTTGATAACCGAGTCCGCTACTTCGTGCCCATAGGAGATATTGAGGTTCAATACGGCAACGGTTTTGGGTTTAGGAAGTTTTTTGTAATTCCATTTATCGAAATTCACGAAAAATTCAGCTACATCATGCCACCACATACCACCACGCCAATGGTCATCCATCTGGATATTCACCACGGTCTGGCCAAAATTATCGTTACCCACATAGGAGTCAGCGGCGTTACAGAAAAGAAGCATGCCGTGTTTACTGACAACGGGGCAGGCCGCCAGGAAGGGAGAGGTGTAGGGAGAAATGAGAAGATCTACCTTGTCCCTGCTGATAAGCTTCTCATACAACATGGTGATTTTTGCTTCCTGGTACTCATCATCATAATATTTGAGCTTGACCTTATGTCCCAGGATACCCCCCATTTCTTCATTCACATACTTTACGGCCCTTTCAGCCCCTTCCAGGGTCATTCTCCCTGCGTGGGAGACAGGACCTGTGAGTGTAAACGTCCCTCCGATAATAAGCTCTTCACCCGGCGCCACCTTCCCGGGTCCCGGAGGATCAAGCGCTTTGCTTTCTACCGCAAAGGTATTCAAAGATGAAAACATCATAGCAATCACAACCATTCCCATAACCAAAAACGTCTTTTTCATTCCTACCATCCTTTCTTAAATCATAAAACTGGTTAGGCGCCCAAATAAGATTCCTTCACCTCCTGGGCATTTCTTAATTCCTCTGCCTCTCCCGTTAAAACAATCTCTCCTCCGCTGACCACATACCCCCTTTCTGTAAAATCCAGAGCAATCTCTACGTTTTGCTCCACCATCAAAATGGGGATCTTGAGCAGATCCCGCAGTTGTTCCAACCGTTCGTACAGAAACTCCACCACCCTAGGCGCCAGACCCACGGAAATATCATCCAGCAACAGCATCCTGGGCTCCGCCATCATGGACATCCCTACTGCGAGCATCTTTCTTTCGCCCCCACTGAGGGTCTGGGCTTCCTGGTTCTTCCTATCCGCAAGCACGGGAAAAGTTTCCAACACGAATGCAAGGTTTTCGGTCTTTTTCTCCCTGGATCGTTTTGTCTGGCAAACCACCCCTAAATTCTCAGCCACAGTAAGAGTGCCAAAAGTCTCTTTTTCTTCAGGGATTTGAATGATTCCCCTGGCCACCACCTGGTGGGGTTCCAGTTTTCCGATCCTTTCCCCTTGATAAACGATCTCCCCCTTTTTGGGGTGCAGCAGTCCTGATATGGCTTTTAAAAGCGTACTCTTTCCTGCGCCGTTGGCCCCTATGAGGGAAACCGACTCCCTGTCTTCCACAAACAGGGAGATGTTGCGTAGGACATCGATCTCTTTGTCGTAGCCCGCAGTGACGTCCTTCACCTCAAGAACGTTCATGCTTCTTCCCTCCGAGATAGGCCTCAATCACCCGCTCGTCTGCCGCCACTTGTGCGGGATAACCCTCACAAATCAGCTGGCCCGTGTGAAGGACGCCCACCCGGTCACAGATCCCTTTGATGAACTTCATGATATGTTCCACTACCACAATGGTGATCCCCATGCGGGAAAGTCTTTTCATTAACTCGATCCGTCCTTCGATCTCTTTGCCGGTCAACCCACTGGCCACTTCGTCAAAGAGGATCAATTCAGGATTCCCTGCCAGGGCCCTGGCGATCTCAACATTCTTTTTATCCGGCAGGGTGAGATTCTCGGTAACCAGGTTTTTTTTTTGAGTCAAACCCACAATGTCCAGGATTTCATCCAGAGGCAATTCTTTCTCTTTATTGATCTTGCACCCGTAGGCCCGGGCCACCCTGGCGTTTTCCATGGGGGACATACTTCTAAAAGGCTGTACCGTCTGGAAACACCTTCCAATCCCCATTTTGCATACTTTGTCCGGTGGAAGACCGGTAATATTCTTGTCCCTGAAGGTGATGGTTCCCTTCTCCGGTTTAAAGAATCCGCAAACGATGTTGAAAAGGGTGGTTTTCCCCGAACCATTGGTCCCGATCAGTCCGTACACTTCCCCTTGTTCAATGGTGATGGTCACACCCGATAGAGCCTGAAGGCCACCGAAGGCTTTGTTGATGTTGGATATTTCCAGTATTCCCATATGGTGTTTCCTTGACGATGATTCCTCAAAGCAGAACCGAAAGGTTTTCGTCCGAACCTACCCTGCCCTTTCCGATGCGGACTCTTTTCGGCTTGAAAGCAGAGGAATTTTCTCCAAATAACGAAGCACCGTGGGCCAGATACCTTCCTTCATGGTCAGCATGATGATGATCAAGATGGCACCCAGAAAAAGGTGATGTCCATGCACGAAAAGATCTCTTGATACTTCTTCCAGACCCAGAACCACAAAGGCTCCGATAGCAGCTCCCATAACCGTCCCGATACCCCCGATATAGGGACCTAGCAGGATAGTCAGGCTGATGGCCATGCTGAAACAGGTAACAGGCTGAACATAACTGCGATACAGGGCAAACAGAGCCCCGGCAATCCCGGTCATAAACGCGCCTATGACAAAGGCCATCATCTTTGTCCTGAAAATGTTCACCCCGGCCATCTGTGCCGCATCGGGGGCGTCCCGAATAGCCCTGAAACTCAGGCCGATGTTCTGGCTGACGAGCCATCTTGTAAAGACAACCGATCCGATGGCAAGTGCTCCAATGATGGAATAGAGGAGGTAATCATTAACGGGAGGGACAAAAATCCCTCTGGTTGAAAAGAGAAATTTCGAGATATGAAACACCTTCTGAAAGATGACCCCAAGGCCGAAGGTAGCGATCAGGAAGGGAAAGCCCCGCATCCTCAAAAGCGGGAAAGACAGGACGTAGGCTAACAGGGCACTCACAACCCCTCCCAGGACCACCAGAAGAGCCAATGGAGGATGATAACCGTATCCGATGGGCAATCCCACACAGTAGGCCCCTACGCCGAAAAAAACCGCATGGCCAAAGGAGATTTCCCCAATATAGCCCCCCAGCAAGTTCCAGCCTTCCCCCGCAATGATAAAAAGGAAAGTGTACACGATAAAATTGGACAAAAAACCTGCACGATTACCCACAAGAATTGCCAGAAACAGGAGAAAAAACGCGGCACCCCAGAGGCACCATCTCTTCAAATTCATATGGATTCCTCTTCGCCCATTGTCAATTTTTTGCCTGCTTAAACAGCCCTTCGGGCCTGGCAATCAAGAAAACCAGGAGAGCCGCATAGAGAGCCGCTTCTTTTAAGGCGGGTATATAGAGATAAGCGGTGAGTGATTCGATAACCCCCAGCAAAAGCCCCGCGACGATCACCCCTCCCAGGCTGCCCATCCCACCCATGATAACCGCCACCCAGCCTTTGAATGTCAGACTTAATCCCAGGGACGGGGTAATCTGATGGGTCAAAGCAAAAAAGATGCCGGCCACCACGGAAATGGCAGCCGAAATCCCGAAGGCCAGCGAACAGATTCTGTGGTAGTTGATCCCCGCTAACATAGCTGCAGTCCGGTTGTCGGAGCAGGCCCTCAAGGCGATCCCCAGTCCCGTCTTCTTGAGCAGATAGGTAATCAGGAAGTAAATGCCAAAAATGCTGGCGATGGACACCAGGTGCACAATGGGAATGGAGATATCCCCCACAAAAAACGCCTCGTTTCTGTAGTCGGTAGAAATGGTTCGGTAGGTGCCGGTCCAGAAAATATACTCCAGGGCCATAATGACCAGGGCAATACCCCAGGTGACCATAATCTGTCCCTGATATCTTCCCTTCCAGGTTTCCATGGCCATGAAGGGCCTCAGAAAATATCGCTGGATGAAGTATCCGCCTCCGAAAAAGAGGGGAAGGGAATAGACCATGCTCAGAAAGGGGTCTATGTTCCATAAGGAGAAAGACCAGTAGGCCGTATAAGCCCCCAGCACGGCCAGGTCCCCGTGAAGGACCGAACAGATCCTCAGTTTGCCGAAAATCAGGACAAATGACAGGCCCAGAAGAGCGTAGATAGAACCCTCCCCGATGCCACCCAAAATGGTTTGTAGCAAACCTGCGATTCCCATGAAACCTCACTTTTTGTCTATATTTGAACCCCCTCTTTTTCAAACCATATTGAAAAAATTCCTCAGATCGTTCCGGTATGCATTCGCCTCCGATCCTGGTTG
>CAYOWC010000276.1:0-6683 GCA_964407525.1 uncultured Desulfobacteraceae bacterium
AGCATGGTCTATTCGACAACTGACAAAAACATCACGTTAATCCGCGATGAGCCGATTTTATTTGACAAATACCAAAAACGGTGCTTCACTGTAAGCACATCATACCTTTCTGAATTCCTCAACATTACCAGCTCTCACGCCGCTCGGGCAAAGTGACAGAACAAAGAGGGGTTTTCTCTCTTCAGATCGACCACGTTTTCAAGCATCCGACTATAAACACAAACCAGCTGATCTTAAGCATCGGACCATTCTCAAATAGAAGCCAAACAAGGCCAAACGTGGCACGTATCTTGGCATTGGTGTTTATTCTGCAGCTTTTTGAAAGGAGGGCGCCATGAAAAAAGAATTGATGAATTACGAAGCGATCTTAAAGGTTACAAGAGCTACCATGCTTTCCAGAGATCCTGAAGAGGTAGCCCTGTTGACTGTGGAAAGCGTAAAGAGGGCGCTGCATGCCAAAGGTTGTGCATTGCTCCTTTTTAACCGAAAAACAGATGAATTAGAAATAGCCGCTTCTTTCGGCTTGAGTGAAGAATACCTGAGCAAAGGACCTATCAGCTCGATGCGTTCCATTGCCGGATCTCTAAAGGACGGCCCCGTAGCCATAACCGACGTGACTGATGATCCGCGCATTCAATACCCGGAAGAAGCCCGAAAAGAAGGGATTTCTTCGATTCTTTCAGTGCCCATCATAGTGGGGGAAAACCCCATTGGCGCTCTAAGAGTGTATTCTTCGGAACCTTGGGAAGCAACTCTGGAGGATGTCAATTTAGTCCAGGCCCTGGGGCAGATCGCGGGGATGGGTTGGGAACTGGCGAGGTTGTACAAGGGCCTTAAAAGCAGTATTGAAATCCTGAAAAGGAACCGAGAACCGAAGGCCTTGAAATTAAGCAAATGAACACATTACGAGGGGCATCCCCACGAGCATTGAAAAGGAAACGTGGCCGCCAATCTAGCTTCGTAGGATGACGGAAAACAAATGTCTGGTTTTGATTTTCGTTCCAGACAATAAAGGTAGGTGCGACTTCAGTCGGAAAATTGTGCGATTAAAGTCGCACCAAACAACATAGAGCCATCACAGGAAATCGGTAATATACGGATTCGTCTCTTTTTCGTGGGCTAAAGTGGAGAAAGGGGATTCCCCGTAATTGTGCCCCGGCCAAACTTTGGTTTCAGATGGAAGCGTGACGAGTTTTCTAAGGGAAGCCAGCAGGATCTGTAGCGAACCACCTTTGAGATCGGTTCTGCCTACCGCTCCCACAAACAGGGTATCGCCTGTAAACAGGTTTCCCCCACCATACAAACAAACGGCCCCGGGCGAATGGCCTGGTGTATGGATGATTTCAAGGGTTTCTCTACCGATTTCCAGATGCTCCCCGTCTTGGACCAGCATATCGGGCTTTGGGGACGGTTTCTTCCCAAGGGCGATACTGAACGCCTTGTTCTTGCCGCTCACCATCTGCTCGGCATCATCCTGATGGATGATAAGTTTTGCACTGGTCCTGGCCAGGATTGCGCTGTTTCCGCAGGTGTGGTCGGCATGGGCATGGGTACAGACCACATACTTCAAGGCAAGCCCCATCTCTTCCAGTTTTGCCAAGATCTTCCTTTCCGAACCCGCGGGGTCTATCACCAGGGCCACCTTTTCTGTTTCACAACCCACAATATAGGCAAAGACTGCCATGGGTCCTACCTGCATTTGTTCTACCAACATGGAATAATTCCTTTCAGGATTTTCTTTGTTTCTCGTTGGTTAGTATACATTCACTTTTTAATTCAACCTAAAAGCTGCAATTAGCGCTTAGCTATTAGCCGTTAGCTTCGAGATCTCAATCATTTGAATGACTTTTTCTATGTTGGTATTCTCACTTTTTGATGCGTACCTATTGCGCCGTAAATCAATGATTTTTTGCGGCTAATAGCTAACGACTAACCGCTAATTGCATCTTTTAAACATTAATACTTACATATTTCTCCATTATGCGATAATAATAAATTCATCTCCACATATAAAAATGAGTCCACTATTTTCAGGATAAAAAATGAAATTTGAACAATACCATATCTCCCCGGAGATCAAAAACAACCTGGCCCGGCTTGGTTTGAGAAGACCGACGGACATTCAATTTAAATCGATCCCATCTATTATGAATGGAGAAGATGTCCTGGCCATCGCCCAGACCGGCACGGGAAAAACTGCCGCCTTTGCTATCCCGCTCATCGACAAGATTCACAAAAACAAAAGCAGTAAAAGAACTTACGGGATACAATGCGTTGTCATGGTTCCCACCCGCGAACTGGCATTGCAGATAGGAGGAGTCTTCAGGAGCCTCGCAAAAGATACGAGGGTAAAGGTATTCTCTCTGCACGGCGGCGTTGACCAAAACCCGCAGATCAAAAGATTGCAGGACGGAATAGACATTCTAATTGCCACTCCCGGACGTATGTTCGACCTCATCAGCCAGGGGTATGTTCGCCTGGATCATATTGACACGCTTGTCCTTGACGAAGCAGACCATATGCTGGATCTGGGTTTTATCAACGATATCAAATATGTAAAAAGGAAACTGACAAGACGGCACCAAACTCTCTTTTTTTCCGCGACCATCAGTGACGAAATCAAAAAACTCGCCTACTCCCAGGTGAAAAGCGTTGCCATACGCATCCAGCTGTCGCCGGAAGATCCCGTATCAAAAAATGTGTCCCATTTCGTCATGTCTGTGGAAATGGACGACAAACGTATTTTCCTGGAAACTTTCATCAGGGATCACCCCGACAATAAAATTATCATATTTGTCCGTACACGGGTTCGTGCCGAAAGAGTCGGGAAAGCAATGGAGAGAGTCCAAATCCCTTCCCTTGTCATCCACGGCGATAAAGACCAGGCCGAAAGAACGGAGGTCATGAAAAAGTTCAGGGAAGGGGAATGCAAAATCCTGATCGCGACCGATGTGAGCGCCAGGGGGATAGATATTCCGGATGTGCGGTATGTGTTCAATTATGACCTTCCTGAAAAACCTGAAAACTACGTGCATAGGGTTGGAAGAACTGGAAGAGGCGTACGTAAAGGGGTCGCAATTTCCTTTTGCAGCAAGGACGAAAAAGGCCTTCTTGATGAGATCCAGGGATTGCTTCACAAACCGATTGAGGTAATCCGTATTGGAAAAAGAGACTATGCCGAGACAATCAAAAAACCGAGTAAGAAAGCAGACCTGTATGCGTTGATCCACGATCAGGAGGTGTGGGATGAAAAGAAGAAGAAGCGGAAGAAATCGAAAAAGAATAGGAAAAAAAAGAAGTGAAAATTGGTCTTATTTTTCCTTTTGCCGAGTGCCTTAGGATCGTGGACGCAACAACTTTTGCAAGAAGGCGCATTGATTTGGGTCAGGTTCGGAGTCTTCGCTTACCTGTTCGATATGGAATCACAAAAGCTGAAGGAATAGCTAGCTATTTCAATGTTTTTATGATTCCATATCGGGCGAAAATGGCCTGGAGTTATGATGTATAATTGGGGAAGTTGTTGCGTCCACGTTCCTTATCCACCAAAATCAGGATGAATAAATTCTAACGTATCCCCTTCCTTGACGACTATGGTTTCATATTGATTGGGATAAACAAATTTGCCGTTGTGCTCTACAACGAGATGAACCTCTCGCTCATTACAATAGTCGATTAACTCAAAGATAGAGGCCTTTTCCGGAACCTCCTGTTTTATTCCATTTACAGTAATCTGCATAAATTAACCCATATCCAATTATTTTTCAGTGTTGGTTTCAATTTCCGCCATTGGAGGTTTTTTTACCACCAGGACCACATACCCCACAATCCGCATTTTTTTCCATCACCATCTCGCGAAACTTCATGTCGGCCCCTTGTATGTGCAACAATCGTCGAGCCAGAACTCCCGGCAGCCCCACAATAATTTTGATGGTTTCCAGAGCCTGGAGCGAGGCCACGAAACCAGCCACGGGGCCAATGATTCCCAGTTCTTTTTTTTCGGAAGAGGCAGGAAATGGAAAAAGGCATTCAAGGCAAGGGGTCTTTCCGGGAATAAAGGTGGTGACCATTCCGTTAAATCCTTCCACCCCTCCAAAGACATAGGGAATGCCCATTCTGAGGGATGTTCGATTCAGGACCTTTCGCGACTGCAGGTTGTCCAACCCATCCACAATCACCGAAGCATTGCCCACAAGGTCAACGATGGTATCATCCTTGATCTCTTCAACGAAAGCTTCTATCCGGCATTCCGGATTTAACCTCCGTAATTTTTCCTCGGCGGAATAACTTTTAAATGTACCAATATCATCTGTCCAGTGAAGGATCTGCCGATTCAGATTGCTTTCTTCCACCCGATCCATATCGGCAATCCTCAAATTTCCAACTCCCGCGGCTGCGAGATAATTCGCGATAATGGAACCCAGGCCACCCAGGCCACCCAGAAAGACAATGGCCTTCTTAAGCCGTTCTTGGCCTTCCGGTCCTATTTCAGGCATGATCATCTGCCGTTTGTATCTTGCAGAATTTTCGTTTTTCATGGTCGAATCCGCACAAATCGGAGCTAAAAATGTCTCACGCGAAGCCGCAAAGACGCGAAGATTTTTGAGAAGACCTATTTCGTTTTATTTTTTCCGTCAGACTCAATTGGTAACTTCCTAATGCCGGAATCATAGGTCTGAATACTGACACCCGACACCTCGTTTCCAAAAAGCCAATTCTTCACACCAATCCCAGATGAACCTACATCCTTACCCCTCACTGCTGTTTCGCACCAAATGCCTGGTCAATGCCAGTACGTTTCGCCCTCGAGAACTGCTGTATGAAACCTCATCCATCACCTCATGCATGATAAAAAGGCCCATACCCCCTTCCGGAAAATTTTCACGATCGTCGGGATCGAATTCCAACGAAGGTTTTTTACCGGCCTTCATTGCGACCCCCGTATCACAGATCTGAAAGGTTATCCGCTCAGTATCCAAGTCAATCAGGACCTCCACTTCGTGGCCTTTTTCGTTTCCATAGGCATGTTTAATCGTATTATTGACTGCTTCAACGACGCATACCTCTACCTGGTAGGCCTCAACCTCACTCAAAGGGATTTCAAGACAAATCCTGTTTACGGAAAAGCCTACCAGAAAGACATGAGAAAGGTCACTGTCAATAATCAGTTTGATCTTTCCGGCAATCATTATGGATTCCTATCCTTCATCTATAGAACAGAACAGGTTCTTCAACCGGCCAATGACTCAACCGCTTCCTTTTCTGTAGGAAACATCTGAAAGACACGGTCCATTCTTGTCAACTTAAACAGACTTAGGACGGTTTCTCCAGCCCCCGCAATAACCAGATCACCTTCATCACCCAGCATTTTCAGGCTGGAAACGATTGCGCCAAGTCCGCTGCTGTCAATGAAGACAATGTCTTTCACGTCAAATACAATCCATCGATTGTCGTCTTCCACGATCCGACTGATCTCCATCTTAAAATCAACGGCAACTTTGGCATCCATTCTGCTTTCGAGAGACCGAACAACCGTTACTCTTCCCAATTTCTTAATTTCCAAGCGCATCTGCTATGCCCCCCCCCTGAAAGATATCACTTCTTGTAAGTGACCAGTAACGAATGATAAATATTAATGACGATCGACTGTCTAACTCTTTAAGGATAAAACCCTTATACTACAATCTAAGCCCGATCCACTGTTTTTGCAATGAGCACAACCACGGACCGCGCTCCCACAAGATAAGTAAACTGATCCTCCATAACCGGTTCCTGGTCCGGCTCTATGATATCAGAAGGTGGCCCTAAAGAAGTGTCCACAAAACGGCACCATCTCTTACTATTACCCGCCGTCGGAAGTTCAAATTCGTGGTTTTCCCAGTGGGCGTTGTTTATAAAAAAGATGTCGTCCGGGCAGCTTTCTCCCCTGAAACACACAGCTATCGATCGTGAATTTTCCGACCAGTCCGGCTCATTCACCTTGAAACCATGCCATGTAATCTCCACATTATCCGGACCATCTTTCAAAAAGCTTCTTTTCCTGAAAACCGGATGCATTTTTCTACATTTGATCAGCAGTTGAAAAAAGCGAAACAAGTTTTTGCTTTTCTTAAAGAGGCCCCAGTCCACCCAACTTATTTCATTATCCTGGCAATAGGCATTGTTATTCCCTGCCTGGGTCCGACCCATCTCATCCCCACCGAGGATCATGGGAACACCCCATGAAAGCATCAGGATCGCAGCCATATTCTTTATCTGACGTTCGCGTAGCGTTCTAACTTCTTCTGAATTGGTCGGTCCTTCCTCTCCGCAATTCCAACTCAGGTTTTCGTTTTCGCCATCCCTGCCTTTTTCTCCATTTAATTCATTATGTTTTAAATGATAGCGAACGAGGTCCTTGAGCGTAAAACCGTCGTGACTGGTAATAAAGTTAATGCTGTGAAACGGTTCCCTCCGGCTTTCTTTGTATAAATCAGCACTGCCGGTCAGACGCGTTGCCAGAGCGGAAACCATCCCCCCCTCTCCCCGTATAAAACGTCGAACATCATCTCGAAATTTCCCGTTCCACTCCGCCCAACGCCCCCAGTTGGGGAAGGTGCCCACCTGGTAAAGACCCGCCGCATCCCAGGCTTCCGCAATCAATTTGGTATTAGCCAGGACCGGATTGGCCGCGATCCTTTCCAGAA
>CAYOWC010000277.1:0-2592 GCA_964407525.1 uncultured Desulfobacteraceae bacterium
AATTGCCGGCGAAATTTTCTTCCCTTGGAATGCGGCATCTGGTACAGTACAGAAAAACTTCAAGGCGGTCTTTATTTTCCCTGCCGCCTTACGGTCTTGTTCATCAATTCGGCATAGCAAAACGGATACTGATATGGAAAAAGATACAGGAAAACTTCATGTTCTCACGGATACGGTCCTGCAAGACCGGTTTTCCCACGTTGAATTAGCCCAAATGGCCATCGAGGGCGGAGCGAGCGTCATCCAGCTCCGACAAAAAAACGGAACCACTCGGGAGATGATTTCGATGGCCTCTCAAATGAAACAGCTTTGTGCTGAAAGGAATGTTCTTTTCATTGTAAACGATCGCATCGATGTGGCAATGGCTTCAGAAGCAGATGGCGTTCATCTGGGGCAGGATGATTTCCCCCTGTCGTTGGCTCGAAAGCTTCTCGGGGATGATAAAATTATCGGCGGGTCCGCAGGAAACCTGGACGAGGCGATGATCTGCCTTACCGGCGGTGCAGATTACGTGGGAGTCGGGCCTGTCTATACCACGAGTTCAAAGATGGATGCCGGTCCTGCAGGTGGGCTTGATCTCCTCAGAAACATTGTTGAAAAGATTCCGTTGCCGGTCATTGCCATCGGTGGTGTGGACGAAACAAATGCGGCTGATGTGATGAGGGCAGGCGCTCAGGGGGTCGCAGTCATCTCGTCGGTCTGCTGCAAAACGGATCCAAAAGCATCTACCATTGTATTGGATGAAATCCTCCAGTCCTTTTAATCTTGAGGCTTTCGTTCAGAGATTATTGGGAAGACATGGACGAAACAGTTGGAGATATCGGCGAATTTGAGCTCATAAACAGAATCGACCAGGCCCTGTTGAAAGAAGGCGCCGCCACACCGATAGGCACTGTAGGCATAGGAGATGATTGTGCCGCTTTTAAGCCTCGACCGGGGTATGAAATTCTGTTGACCTGTGACTGCATGGTGGAAGGAAGGCATTTTCTGCCGGACCGGATTTCACCTTTTCACCTGGGACGCCGGGCCATGACCTTGAACATCAGTGATGTGGGCGCCATGGGGGGACGCCCTCTCTACGCGCTCGTATCGCTGGGCTTGAAAAAAGAAACTTTTGTCTCCAACATACTGGAAATGTACAGAGGGTTCGTTGCAGAACTCAATCCATTTTGCGCCACCATCATTGGGGGGAATCTAACCCGCTCCGAAGGCCCTGTATTCATAGACATTACCGTGATTGGCGAAGTGGAAACAGGCAAAATGCTCAGACGAACCACCGCAAAAACAGGGGACACCATTCTCGTCACGGGATTTCCTGGACAATCCGCCGCAGGGCTGAGGCTTTTAAAGCAATCTCCGGAAGATGAAAATCTGGATAACCACCCCCTTGTACAGGCATACAATCGACCTTCGCACCGCGCCCTGGAAGGGGCAAGGATAGCCCAATCGGGTCTTGCCACGGCGATGATAGATACCAGTGACGGCCTCCTCGGAGACCTTGGACATATCTGTATGGAAAGCGGGGTTGGAGCGTTACTGGTTCAGGAAGAGCTGCCTGTAAGTCCTACCCTGCAGCAGACGGCATTCATAATGGGATGCGACCCGCTGGATTTCGTGCTGTCGGACAGTGATGATTACGAGCTTCTCATTACCTGTGCCCCCAAACACGCAGAAACCGTTTGCACCCTGATCTCTCGTTCAGGGAGCACATCAGTAAAACAAATAGGGACCATCACCTCAAACCCGAACACCATAGAACTGCTGCAGCCAGATGGAACCAGACGCCCTTTGGATCCCTTGGGATGGGATCATTTCGCAAAATAAGGAGTTTTTCATGTCCAACGTATCCCTCGCTTTAAAAGCGGCCCTTAACCTGCAAAAACTGCGGGCAACAAGACCGTTAATCCATAATATCACGAACTATGTTGTCATGAACTATACTGCCAACGCCCTCCTTTCCTGTGGAGCCTCCCCCGTGATGGCTCATGCCGTAGAGGAAGTAGAGGAGATGGTTTCGATGGCAGGCGCGCTCGTGCTCAACATAGGAACCCTCACCCCTGCCTGGATTGATGCCATGCTGGTAGCCGGGAGAAAAGCCAACCAGATCGATATACCGGTAGTCCTCGACCCGGTGGGTTCAGGCGCTACAAAGCTCCGTACCGGATCGGCGAAACGAATCCTTGAAGAGGTCTCCGTCTCGGTCATTCGTGGAAACGCTTCCGAAGTGCTTTCTCTAGCTGAATCGAAATCCGGAACAAAAGGGGTGGACTCGGTTCACAGTGTAGAAGATGTTTCCGAAATTGCCGCCGGATTGGCGGACAAGCTCGGTTTGACTCTGGCAATAACAGGGAAGATTGATCTTATCACTGATGGGAACCGGGTTTACAGAGTTTCAAACGGACATGAACTCATGAGCGCGGTGACAGGCACCGGCTGTACAGCCTCGGCCCTTGTCGGCGCCTTCTTGGCTGTTGATAAAAATGCGGCCCATGCAGCAACAACGGCCCTTTCGTACCTTGGTCTCGCAGGCGAAAAAGCCGCCGCCACAGCCACCGGTCCGGGATCTTTTCAAATGGCCATGCTTGATGCCCT
>CAYOWC010000277.1:2692-6631 GCA_964407525.1 uncultured Desulfobacteraceae bacterium
CAGCCGGTCTTGATTAACACATACCTCCCGATAGTCTTTTGGAAAGAGGATGAATATGGATAAACAGCACGGAGCCAATCTCTTTCTCGTTTTCCTTCTTCTGAGCCTGGTCCTGATCATCACACTTTTCTGGCCCTACGCCTCCGCAATCGTGCTGGCCATCCTCATTTCGAGCGTATTTTATCCCATGTATGCCTGGCTGAAGAGGCTTTATCGAGGGCGGGAACTGATAGCTTCTCTCACCGTCATCCTGCTAATATTCCTTTTCCTGGTAGTCCCCGTCAGTTGGTTTGTGGGAACACTTACCAATGAAGCATTCGACCTTTACAAACGGACGAGCAGCAATGTTTCCGTGACAAAGCTCCAACAGATAATTGAGGACGATCCGGTATGGAATGGGCGGCTCAAAAAGATCAGTCTTCTTACGGGCCTCAAAATAACGCCTGACGCCATAGAAGAACTTGTCAAAACCATCGGAAAAAGGCTCGGTCTTTTTCTGTACAACCAACTTACGTCCATTGCCTCTAACCTTTTCAATCTCATCGTCAGCTTTTTCCTCATGATGCTAACCCTGTACTATCTGTTCCGTGAGGGGGATCAACTGAAAGAGTACCTGATTCAGCTCATCCCTATTCCAAAAGCCCAACTTGAAAAAGTGACCGCAAAATTCCAGGACATGGGGAAGGCCATTATTCTGGGAAGTGGGTGTTCCGCCATTATCCAGGGGGTGTTGGGCGGTCTTGGTTTTTTCTTCTTTGATTTAGGATCCCCTTTTCTCTGGGGGACTATCATTGCCCTGATGACTTTCATTCCCATCATCGGATCGGCCTCCGTGTTTGTCCCGGCCACGGGGCTGATATTGCTTCATGGCAATGCAGGGACTGCCATAGGCTACCTGGCATACAATCTTTTCTACAGCCTGATAACGGAAAACCTGATCAGGCCGAAATTGATCAGCCAAGGGTCGCAGATGAACTCACTCCTTGTTTTTTTCGGAATCATCGGGGGAATAAAACTTTTCGGCATCCTCGGGCTTATATACGGACCGCTCATCATTACCACATTCCTCACGCTGGCCGAAATTTACCGACTTGAATATAGGAAAAATGTAGCCAATATTGCCGGGCCTTAGAGGATGAATTCCAAATGTGAGGAACACGAACACAATAATTTGTTCTAACAGTAAAAATCTTGCTCTGGGAGGTGAAAATGATCCCTGAAAAAATCCTGCGAGGGAAACGGATACTGATCGTAGACGATGAACAGGATATCCTTGATTTTCTGGTCGAACAACTGGAAATGTGCAGAATCGATACCGCATTGAACTATGAAGAAGGGAAAACCCTTCTTGATTCAATCCCTTACAACGCAGCCATTCTCGACATCATGGGGGTCCGAGGCTATGAACTTCTTGAACTGGCGAACAAGAAGGGAATTCCCGCACTCATGCTCACTGCGCACGCCCTTTCACAGGAAAACCTCAAAAAATCTTTTGAGGGCGGCGCCTCCTACTATGTTCCCAAGGACGAAATGAGTAAAATCGACGTATATCTTGCGGACATTTTTGACGCCTTGGACAAGAATAAAAATGTATGGAGTAAATGGTATGAAAGGCTGAGCGGATTTTGCGACAGGCGGTTCGGACCAAACTGGAAAGATGAAGATCCTGAATTTTGGGATTCTCTCATCAAATACTAATACAGGAGGGAGGATTAATGGATCGAAAAGGTGTAGGGATTACGGTCACACAGCATATTTTAGCCCAACAGAGGGAAAATCCTGGAGCAACTGGAGCGTTTACCACCCTGCTCAATGAACTGATTGTAGCGGCCAAGGTCATATCAAGAGAGGTAAACAAGGCGGGGCTTGCCGATATTTTAGGATCAACAGGCAGGACAAACGTCCAGGATGAGCAAGTGCAGAAACTTGACATATTCTCCAATAATGTCATCATCGAGCGTATGCAACATATCGGGGAGTTATGCTGCATGGGGTCGGAAGAAAATGCAGACTTGATTGAAATCCCATCCAGATATCCCAAAGGGAACTATATTCTCGTTTTTGATCCCCTCGACGGATCATCCAACATCGATGTGAATGTGAGCATCGGAACCATCTTCGGGATCTACAAGAAAAAAAGCGATGAGACGGACGTGGATATGTTACTCAACGATGTCCTTCAACCGGGGATGAATCAGGTGGCTGCAGGATATTTTATCTATGGTTCAAGCACCATGATGGTTTACACTACCGGAAACGGCACCGGAGTACATGGTTTCACTCTGTACCCCAGTGTCGGGGAATTTCTCCTTTCCCACGAAAACATACGTATCCCTGAAAGAGGAAAGACCTATAGTGTGAACGAGGGTAATACCCAGTATTGGGATGACAAGACAAGGGCAATGATGGCCTATTTCAAGGACAAGGACAAGCCCACGGGACGACCATATACGGCCCGCTATGTGGGAAGTCTGGTCGCAGATTTTCACAGGAACCTCCTCAAGGGCGGGCTTTTCATGTACCCGGCCGATAACAAAGATCCCAAAAAACCCGCGGGCAAGCTTCGCCTCATGGTAGAGGCAAACCCTCTCGCCCTGGTCGTCAAGGAAGCAGGGGGTTATGCCAGTAACGGGGAAGGTCCTATTTTAGACATGGAACCGGAACACCTTCATCAGAGAGTGCCTCTCTACATCGGCAGCAAGACGGATGTGGAAATCGCCGAAGAGTTTATAAGCGGCGGCAAAGGCCCTAAGCCCAATACCCATGAATGAATGGTATTCATGCAGCTTTCCGGTGAAGGATTTCGAGATCCTGTCCTCGACGAGGTGCCAGGTGTCGGGTGTCAGGGCTCCGGGTCCAATATTCCAGAAATGTGATTTCAAGCAGCATAACTCTATGATTCTATGTTGAATCAATCGAATGACAACAAGTTTTTTCCTGACACCCGAAACCTGACACCTGAAAAAGGTCTATAAGAGAGCAAAGTCGAGTAACGCGCAAATGCCTGACAAACAAAGGTAAATAGAATTCATTCACGGTATTGGCCCTAAGCCTTGACCGAATAAAATCGCTCATCCGGCAACTCAATACAGGTGAGTTTGTTTCCGAAAACAGCCCCTGTGTCAATCCCGATCTTGTTTTTCGCAACCAGGGGCTCCATAAAAGGAGTATGTCCAAAAATCACCTTTCTCCCAAAATCGTAGGGGGTTGAGAGAAAAGGCTCCCTGATCCAGAACAGGTCTTCCTCAGACTGGTCATGTATAGCCGTCCCGGGTCGAAAACCTGCGTGCACGAAATAGTAATCGTCTACTTCTATGAGAGGCTTCAGGGAGCGAAAAAAATCCATATGTTCCGGGAAGTTTTCCATGGCAGGATTTTCCAAATCAACGGAATAGCTTCTCAGAGTAATATGCCCATGATTTGCGAGGTACCGAGCCCGGTCCACGCCAAGAAGATAATCAAGAAGCATGCTCTCGTGATTCCCCTTCAAGCAGTGTATAAGGGGGAAACTTTTCTGAAGATCCAAGATCAGGTCAACAACCCCCTTGGGATCTTCCCCACGATCAATATAATCGCCGAGAAAAACAAGTTCGTCCCGCCCGGGCCGCCAGGGAATTTTTTCCAGCAACCTGTTGAGCATGCCAAGGCAGCCGTGAATGTCGCCTATGACGAAAATTTTTCCGGAAGCTCTCACAATTGTAAAGCACCTTATTGTAAAGCACCTTTAATGGCAACGTTAGAAACAGGCCCAAAGTTTCCCATAGGTGGGTTCTTTCATGGACGAGAACCGTTCGAAAAAAAAACCCTGGACAACAGCTTCTGCCAGGGGCTTTTAAATACCGTTCTTCCACACTTTGCTCGGAGCCTAATCTCGACCCTGGCCGAAAATCCTGAGCAGCATCAGAAAAAGATTGATAAAATCAAGATAAAGGGAAAGAG
>CAYOWC010000278.1:0-6628 GCA_964407525.1 uncultured Desulfobacteraceae bacterium
GCATGCGGGTACTCAAATCTCACCTCTTCAGCAGGGGGGGCATACTTCTGACTGAAGGAATCCTGAGGAGGTCCCTGCTTCATATTTGGGAGCAGCTGGGCATACGGATACGCAAATTTGCTGCCGGTAGGGCCTGATGCATATCCAGGGACAGGAAGGGGACCTTTGTATTCAAAGGGCCTTTCTGCTACAAGGCCCCGCTGTCTCCCTGTTTCGAAAAATGGCAATTCCCATTCGTTGAGATAAGCGCCATAGGAGAACAGGTAGGCGGTTACTTGAGCGGCGGTCGCTTTTTTGGTTTTGCTGCTATCGAAGAGGTTTTCTGAGAAATTATCATCAGGGTCGACCTTTATCCATATATCCACATCCAGCCAGTTTTTTGGACTGAATTGAAAAGAAGACCTTAGCGACGAATCATCGTCCCGGAGTGTCTGTTCATTTGTGGGAGGATAACCAATGGGCGAAGCTCCCGCACTGGTCCAGAAAAGGACCACCATTAGTGCCTGAACAAAAACCACGTTCAGGCACGATTTTGGACTTGTCCACCCGCAGTGTGGTGGGTTGCGGACTTGTCCACCTGCAGTGTGGTGGGTTGCGGACTTGTCCACCTGCTGTGTGGTGGATTTCGGATTTAAAAACAAAACAACCCCATCAGTCTTCTTTCTCCTGACTCTTCCTGAGAAGATCCCTGGCTTCAGAGGCTTTTTCTTCATCCAGACCCATTTTTATGGCTTTCTGGAACTCATTCCTTGCCCCGACGAAGTCTTTCCCTCTGTAAAGGGTCAGTCCCAGATGGTAGCGGAAAACCGGATTCCCCGGCATCATTTTTACGGCATCTTCAAGATTGTTTTTCGCCAGGAGTAAAGAGTTCATTTCGAGGTAAATAAAGCCCAGCTTATCTGCAATATCGGGATCTTCAGGCATCTGTTTCCGAGCTTTTTTTGCAAGTTTGAGGGCCAGATTCATGTCCTTTTTCTCGATGGCCCTGTCCAAATCTTTAATCAGACCCTCGTGGATATGATCAGGATCTTTTATATCTGAAAGCAGTTCTTTTGCGGTGGTCAGCTCTTCTCCGGAAAGTCCCAGTTTGATGGCCTTCTTTAATTCCACTTCGGAGCCTTTGAAATCTTTTCCCTTATGAAGAACAAGCCCTAAATGGTAATGAAATACCGGTTCTCCAGGTTTTTCTCTTATGGCTTCCTTCATGTACTTGCTCGCCATGAGCAAGGAGCCTTTTTTCAAGAATATCCAGCCAAGTGTATCCGCGATTTCAGGACTTTTTGGCATGAGTTCATGCGCTTTCTTGGCAAGTTCGAGGGCGCCGTCTGGATTTTCATCCATTTCTGTAAAAAGAAAAGCCAAGTCATTTAAAGCCGGGGCATAGGAATCATTCACTTTTAATATGGTTTGATAAGACTCTGTAGCTTTTTGATAATCCTGCAGGCTCTTGTAGATGAATGCCATTTTCATTTGGGCTTCGATATTTTTTGGATTGATCTCAAATGCCTTTTTAAACAACTTCAGTGCGGCGCCATAATCCTGTCGTGCGTCCTGGCGATTCATCTGCAGATTCGCCATTGCCATGAGCGGTTCAACCGATTTTGGATGCTTTTTGATGAGGTCAGCTAAAACCTTTTCCGCCATCCCGTAATTTTCTTCCTTTGTGAAGACGGAGGCCTTTATCAATCCGATCTGGAGGTTCCCCGGTTGCTTTTTCTGTTGTTCATCACACAGTCGGATAGCTTCCTGGAATTGCCCTTTTTCAACATAGATGTCTGCAATCTGTTTCAGAGGCTTTGCAGGATCTGCATGGCTGTTCAGAGCTTCCTTGAAAATGGTCAACGCCCTTCCAAGTTTCCCCTGTGTCCTGTAAATTTCGGCTAATCGAAATCGAAGAAGGGATGAATCGGGATCTTTTTTAATCAAATATTGGTAATCCGATTCTGCTTTTTCATATTCTTTCAATTCGATATATACCGCTGCCCTGAGGAGTCGGGCCCTGTTGTTGTCTGTTTGCTTGTCTAATATTCGATTTAGTTCCGATAGAGCGGATAAGGGTTTTCCGGTCCTGAAATAGATGTAAGAGAGTGCTAATCGAATTCTCAGGGAATCCGGATTTTTTTCCACGGCCTTCAGGATTTCAGACAGGGACATCTTATAATCCCGCTCATTGAGGAACGTGAGACCGTAGAAGTAATCTCCCTCTCCTGAGTCAGGAGCGAGATCGCGTGCTTTTAAGAATTCGTTTCGGGCTTCCAGTGCTTGGCCTTTTTTCATCCAGAGGAGACCTCGCAGGATATGTCCCCTTGCATAATCGGGGTTTTCCTCCAATATGTTCTCGATATGTTTCTGGGCCTGATCATAATTTCTCTCTGCGATGAATATTTCCGCGATCTTTGATTTGACGGGCATGAGCTGGGGCCATTTTTCCGCAATTTTTTCATAGGTGGCTTTAGCCTGGCCGTAATTCTTCAGAAAAATGTAATAATCGGCAAGGAGTATGAGACTTTTCTGGTCATCCGGGGCCGATGCGACTGCCTGTTTAAAATTATTTAAGGCAGCTTCATAGTTTTTTTGCCGGTGTCCAATAAGGCCGAGGAGATGGAATATATTCTTATCTTTTAACCCTTTTTCTTTGATGGCATCATTCAACGTTTTTTCCGCTTCCGCCACGCGGCCTTTCCGGAGGTAAAATCTGGAGAGGGCGAGGTAGGGGACTGGGTTATCGGGAAATTCCTTCTCTATTTTTACAAGCTCATTTTCCGAAAGATCAAAAAGTCCAAGATTTTCGTAGAAGGATGCAAGAAGGATTCGCATGGAAATATCTTTTGGATTGATCTTTGCCGCCTGCTCCATCACTTTTCGTGCTTCATCGGGATGGTTTGTCATGAGAAGGACACGGGCCAGACTGATCTTTACGTTTGGACTATCGGGATAGGCTTTTTCCGCTTCTTTCAGCACTTCTTCTGCCTGCGTCCATTTTTTTGTATTAAGGAGCGAATTGCCTAAGATGAGCATGGTGTCAACATCTTTCTTGCCTTTTTTTACTAACTCTTCTGCGAGAGGAATGGCCATCCCATAGGCGCCATACTGGTAGTAGAGCCTTGCAAGCAATTTCTTTGTTTCAATGGATTCAGAATCCTGCGTGAGGGCAAGGTTCAGTTCCATTGCAGCGAGTTGAGGCCGGTTCGAATTGAGATAAAGAGATCCCAACTGGAAATGGGCCTTGGCATGGAAAGGATTTTTATTCGTAGCATTCTTGAACTGGATTAATGCCTCGTCAGGCTTCTTCTCTTCCAGTGCGTCCATTCCCAAGCTGTAGAACCGGTTGGCCTTGTCTTCATCGCTTTCAAAAATAGAGCATCCCGCACTAGACAGAATGAACAGGGAAACCAAAACGATAATAGATGTTCTATAGGTTTTTCTTAGGGCCACCTTCTACCTCCTCGTGTAAAACTGGATTGAACCGCAAAGTCGCCAAGGGCGCAAAGCCTTTTTCGAATCGGGACGGACGATTCGAAAAAACAGCCATTATTGTTTCTGTGTGAAACGTAAACATTTCCCGAAATGCCCGAAGGGCCGATTGCTTTATCGAATCGTCCGTCCCGATTCGGTAAAAAAACAATATCTTGGCGATCTTTGCGTCTTGAGCGAAGCCCCGCCAGCGGGACAAGCGGGCGGTAAATAACCGTGTGAAAGTTTCTTTTTTGTTCAGAAACTAATTGGCCACCGGATGATCCGCAAGATCATCAATAATCATTGAAACAAAGTTCTTCTCAAAGTCCTCAGCCTTCATGGACTGAGGCGGCACACCGGTAGATATGGTTATCAAAGCACCATCTGTCCTGCCCTCAATAATAGCCCCATGCAACGTAAGGGCCTTGTTCAGATATTGATCGGGAGCATTTCTGCCTCCGGCATAGTACCAGAAATACAAAATGCGTTCATCCAGACCTTTTCTGATAACCGCCTTTTGGGCTTTTATTTTTATATCCGGTCTTTTCAGGCCATGCAATTCGACTTCTTCCTTGTCAACAATTTCCCATCCGCTTCCCGGATAGCAGTTCAAAGGGGAATGCATCGTTCGATTTGTGCCCTGAGAGAAATAAAAGGCCCCATAAACATAGGCAATCTGGCCCTTATCATTTCGATATCGTCGTGAAATAATCTGGTTGGATTTTAACATCTCGATGACGTCTTTGTCCAGCGCCAGATCTGATCCTCTCCAATTTCCATAGGAATAATGGAGCGCCACTGGGGGAAGGGGGGATTGGCCTGAGGAGCGTCTATCGATCCACTCTTTGGCGGCAATAGTGAGAACCAGTAAGAGGGACACTATTATATAAGGTGTCTTTTTCATAATCTGTTGCCGAGTTCCCTAACACGATTACTTATACCTTGATGATTGTTCTGCCTACCCAAGGAGTTCACCTGTCAAGGTTTTATAAAAGGCTGACGCCTAAATTCCGTATTTAGAGTTGACCTGTTATGGTTTTACAAACAAAAATACTTATGGCTGTTTTTTCGAATCGTCCGTTCCGATTCGAAAAGGGCTTTGCGCCCTTGGCGTCTGCGGTTCAGAAACAAATGACCAGGTGAAGAGCACGAGCGCCGCCTCTGACTGGAAAATAAGTCAGTCTGATCAAGAAAGAAAACTTCCAGAACAAGGTTTCCCCGCTAAAGACGGGATCTTCGACAGGTGTCGGGTGTCAGGTATTTTCAATCGAAAATCGAAAATCGAAAATAATCAATCCAAAGAGGTTTCACACGAGCGCCGCCGCCAGCTAAAAAAAAAGCCAGTCAGATCAAAGAGGAAACTTTGGTATTTTCACACTGGAGCAAGTAACCGGAAAAAGAGAACCGCAGAATATCGAACAAGGAACCGCAGAATATTGAAGGATGGAATCGCTTCGCTCTGACTTTTTCAAAATTAAAGAGATCGGAAGAACACCTTCCTTCGACATTGGACATTCCTTGTTCGATATTGGATATTCGATTTTCATGAAAAACAACCATTAACGAGTGTAGTTTCATATGAGTCTTTTCTCTTTCCTGTTAATCCTGTTGATCCTGTCTAAATATTGACGTCTTTGAGCGCGATCCAATAACATGGATCAGCTTTTTCAAAGCGAACAAGAGAGCAAGAGACAAAACAAAAATTACCCATCCTCCAAAGTCATGATAAAAACGAAGAGCAGTTTCCGCATTCCAGTTGCTTGCCAGGATTCCCGTCGCAGTTATTCGCAAAGAATTGGTGAAAATGGCTAATGGAACGGTCAGAATCACGAGGACCATCCTTTGAAAGGGTGATTTCATGTCATAGGAAAAAAGAAACGCTAATACAAGCAGAGAAAAAACAGACCGTATTCCACTACAGGCATTGACGACCTCGAGGGTGACCCCGGGTAGAAAAAGGATATTGCCTTCCTGTAAGACAGCTATATCCAGTAATCTCAACATCTCCGTGGAAAGGATGCTCACCAGGGATTTGAGAGGCAGGGTGAGAGTGTTTACAATGATCTGTGGCAGGGGAACTGCAACTAAAAGCAGAAATAAAGGAACAATGAATATTTTGAAGGCTTTTTTTCCATAGATATATCCTACGATGCCACCCAGGAGAAACATCAGTGAACATCTTTGTACGTAATACTCTACAGCAATATATCCGGCCAAAAAAAGGAAAATCGCCGCGATCATGATAAATAGGCCCGGAAGCCAACTATTGATTTCAATGGCAGCGATATCTTTTCTGCGCTTGAACAGAAGGTATATACTTATGGCGACGAGAAGCAGGCCGTGGGCATGTTCATCGCTACTGATCCAGATCTGAAAAAGACCTTTGGCTACACTGAAATAAAGGGTCGAGATGAGAAAAAGGATGAAAAGGGGTGGGAGCCAATGACCCATTGAAACTTCTGATATGGTAAACGTTTTTTTAGACCTGGTCATTTTTGCCTTTTGAAGCAAACCTCTGATACTGAAACAAAATCGAATTTTCGACAAACTGCCATAACCATTCATCTTTAGCATACTTATGGTAGGCAATCAAGCACCGAAAAGAGGTGCCGGCAGTTCTCATTTTGAAGAAATATCCTGTGGGAGCGGCTCTTGTCCACGATCTGTTTGGTGGGTTCCAGCCGCGAAAAGTCGTGGCAAGATGCCACTCACACAGTGTTTTGCAAAAAGGCAGAGTCCATAATGAGAATCGCTGAAGTGGTGCTGTTTTTTCGTTTCAGATAGAGTTAATGGTTCACGGTTATCAGGTTACGGTTTGAATGAATTTGGGGAGCGATTAAATAATTTTGGGCTGGTTTCAACTCTCTTTAGTATCAATATGATTCTTGGCATATCTTTAAAATATCCCATACAAATGAATTTTTAAGAAAAACGAAATTCAAATTTTATTCTATAAAGGCAGATTATTGATAATCTTAACGCATTATTGGATATACTATCCAGTAATGTCGACACTGCTAATCCTGAGATTAATTTGTATTATTTACTATTTGACTTGACCCTTATGTGTATTTATGCTATGGGGAAAACCAAAATGATCTTTAATAAGGA
Organism: uncultured Desulfobacteraceae bacterium; assembly: GCA_964407525.1. Classification (GTDB taxonomy): domain Bacteria; phylum Desulfobacterota; class DSM-4660; order Desulfatiglandales; family Desulfatiglandaceae; genus DUZB01. Next base: position 6,568 of record CAYOWC010000278.1, read on the forward strand.
TATGCGCTTATAGAAATCGATTGAATTGGAGGCCATGGTGCAGAAAATAATTACCATCGGA
>CAYOWC010000279.1:0-6621 GCA_964407525.1 uncultured Desulfobacteraceae bacterium
GTATAACCGCCAATTTCCGTGAGAACTTCGTCAGTATGTTCTCCCAGGTCCGGGGAAGCACTGGTTGTACCGGCGGAGTTTTCACTGAAATGCGCCGTGTATCCCGGGATCTTCACCTGTCCGAGGGTGGGGTGATCAAAATCAACGAGATAGCCATTCTCCATCACCTGGGGGTCTTTGTCCAAATCGTTTACGGTCTGCACGCCACAACAGAGAAGATCGTATTCACCGAACGCCTGCAGCCAGACGTCCCTGGTCCGGGTAAGGAAAACGGCATCTAAAACGGATACGAGTTCTTCGGCATTCTCCCACCTTCGGTCGTCCGTATCAAAACGAGGATCCTTTTCGAGTTCCGGATGTTCCAGTGCCAGGCAAAAGGACCTCCAATAACGCGCCGGCGGCGTAAGGGTCATCATGATCCAGAGATCATCTTTACACTGGTAATAATTTCGCATGGCCTGCTCGGTCTTGCGCCGGTGCCTGGGGACTTCCCCTCCTGTAAGCTGGGCTATCAACACATTGAAATAGAGCAGGGACATGGCAGACCCCAGGATGGAGGCATCGATTTTCTGGCCTTTTCCCGTTCGCTCCCTCACATAGAGCGCGGTCAGGATGTGCTGGCTGACCATGATCGCAGTAGCCTGATCAATAATGCCGAATTGACAAACTTCGGGAGGGGAATCCGCCTCCCCCATGGAATACATGAACCCCGACCTGGCTTGTCCCAGGTAGTCAAACCCACCTCTATCCTTTTCCGGACCTTTCGGCCCGAAGGCGGAAACCGAAGCATAGATCAGTTTCGGGTTTATTTCCCTGAGAAGAGAATAGGTCATCTTTAACCTATCCAATGCCTTCGGGCGCATATTGGTAAGGAACACATCCGATTGAGCAACAAGCCGATGCAGAATTTCGTTCCCTTTTTCGGTTTTCAAATCAACCGTGACGCTTTTTTTGTTCCGGTTTGCTCCTTCGAAAAACAACGACCTGTCGCCGGCAATATGAAGCGGAACACCCCCTACCCTCCATAAACGCCTCATGGGATCACCCACTTCAGGTTGTTCTATCTTGATCACCTCCGCTCCCAGATCGCCTAATATGGCAAGCCCCCCAGGACCTGCGTGGTATATGCCGCAATCCAGTGCACGAACACCTTCGAGGGGTCTATCCATTACGTGTTTCTCCTATTTTGTAGTTTGTCCCGCTTATCCTGCTCACGAGGAGCAAAACTACTGCAGACAGGACAACGGGCAAAATACTCAAGTAATGAGTGCCCAGAATATTTCCAAGAAACTGTTGGCCATGTTCGGTGAGGATTTCTTTCATAACCACGCCTCCCTGTACTTTACCAAGGATGGCCGTTCCACCTCCGATAATGATGGCCCATAATCCACCCCTCGGAGTGATCCTGATCCGTCCCTTGAAAAACGTTGCAAGCGTTGGAACCACCACTCCTCCCACAAAAACGGTATAGCCAAGGAGCAACGATGAAATAATACCCTGCTGCCGACTGGCAATCCCCCAGGCTATGACCCCCAGAACAAGTACGGTAATGCGGGTGATTCGGAGATGCTTTTCCGGCCCGGTTTTCAGGATGGGCCGGATGACGTTCAGGGTCAGAATCGTGGAGGCGGAAATCAGACAGGTATCAGCCGAAGACATGACGGCGCCTAAAAATCCGGCGACGATCAACCCCTTCAGGCCTATGGGAATGATAACATCCAATGTGTGTGGAAGAGCGGCTTCGGGTGCAATATCCGGGAACCTGGCCTTGACCAGGAGACCGAAAAAGGCTAGCAGCAGGGAGAGAGGCACAACGATGGCGGCAGCACCCAAGGTCGCTTTTGAAGCAGAGCGGTGATCCTTCGCACACAGGATTCTTGAATAGATATCCGGCCCCACGAGGTAGGGAAGCCCTACTATAAGGGGATAGAAGACAAGCAGATCATACCATCCGAATGCTGAAGAGACAGGAAAATTCCAGTACCCTGCAGGGACCTCCTTCCAAAACACTGCGTAAAGATTTTCGGAAAGCAGCAGAAAAAGAAGAGCCAGAAGAAGTCCGCCCACAAAGAGCAATAACTGCCACCTATCGGTCCTGATCACCGAAAGCTGGCCTCCCCAGAACGTATACAGGGTAAAAACAATGGCCACGATCAGTAAGGACCAGCCAAAATCCACCGGGAAAAGACCCGACACTAATCGCGCACCCGCAATGAGCTGGGCCGAAATCACTCCGCACCACGCGATGGCAATCATCAGCCCCGCAGGGACCGCCACACTTTCTCCATAGGATTTTTTCAGGATATCGGGCAGGGTATAGACGTCCGAAGAACGGATTCGTGAAGCCAGAAAAAAACCTAAGGGGATGAGGGCAACCCCCCCCATCAGGGACCACCACGCACCGGTCAGTCCCCTCGAATACCCTAATCCGATGATCCCCATGGTCGAAGAAGCGCCAAAGATCGTAGCCGTAAGAGACAGGGTTATGCGTCCGGCAGAATATTTCCGTTCCGCCACCCAGTAGGCGTCAGCACTTTGGTGACGACTTTTCCAACCGAAAAACAGCATCACCAAAAAATAGGTGGCAATCAATATTAAATCTATCACGTCTGGGCTCCAGATAAAATTTGGCTTTCAGATCCGCGGCTAAAATAGTCACGAACCGCTGCAAGGGAAATCTCATGAAAAGGCAAGAGAACCTTTGACTTCAAATCCAGGATACGACCCGCCGATTCCCGCAATCTTTTCCGTACCCACTCTTCCTCCCGCACTCTGCTCCTCAAAACACCCATGCTTTCCAGCACCAAATCCTGATCTTCACAGATCAGCAGAATATCCGCGCCGGCCTCAAAGGCCGAAAAAACGCCTTCTTTTCCACCTCTTTCCTTTTGAATGGCTCCCATCTCCATGTCATCAGTAATGATAAGTCCATTGAAGTGCAGTCTATTCCTCAGAAGGCCCCCCAGGATTTCTGCAGACAGAGTCCCCGGGTTTATGGAATCCAGGGAGGAGTACACGGCATGGGAGGTCATGATGCCCATCACTCCTTCCTCAATGGCCCCTTGAAACGGAAGAAGATCGACACTCTCTATCTCTGCCTTTTCCGCTTTGATACTGAGCAGATCTTTGTGGGGATCAAGTGCAGCCATGCCGAGACCGGGAAAATGTTTGGCCACGGAAATAATGCCGCCGTCCTGGAGGGTTTTAATCACAATGCGGCCAATCCAGGACACCATTTCGGGATCGTTTCCAAAGGTTCGACCGTCCAAATACCTTTCCGGAATTCCCCTCGGCACATCCAGAACGGGCGCCATATCCATATTCAGACCGACCAGCCTCATCTCCATGGCCGTGGTTTTTCCAAACTCGGTAGCCCGAGCCGCCGGATCCGGGTCATCGCCCATTGCCGTGTTGCCCGGAAAAACGGTAAACGGTTCCCTGAGACGGGCGACTCGCCCGCCTTCCTGGTCCACCCCAATAAAAAGGGGCATCCCCTGATGCTTCATGGCAACCCGCTGAAGATCCCTGCAAAGGGTAGCCACCTGTATGGGATCTTCTATATTTCTGGCAAAAAGGATGATACCCCCGAGCCCATTTTCAGCAATCAGGGTTTCGGTTGCAGTATCCAGACCAGGCCCGGGCATCCCAGACATGAAAACAGGGCCGGTCCCGAGCCCGGTCTCGGAATATTCAAAAGAAAAAGACATTCTGCGAAGCTCCTCCTACATCTGCCGTTAGATTCTTACGCGTCCAATGTGAGAGTTTATCTCTCAGAAGTGCTGTAACCCCTTTTGGATACGTATAGTTCCCGTGAAACTGGAAATTAGAAATTTGAAATTAGAGGGAGAAGGATTTGATGCATCCGATCTAATTTCCAATTTCCAATTTCAAATATCTTTGCCTAGGTTTTATGATTGACGATTGCCCACTGAAAAGGTACATATCTCTTCATCTTTTAACACAAAATGGAACAGCATGAAAGCAATGATCCTTGCGGCAGGCCTTGGCACAAGACTTCAGCCGCTCACCCTGAAAATGCCTAAACCACTCCTGCCCGTTGCAAACAGGCCCGTAATTGACAGATTACTGGAATATCTGAAAAATTTCGGTGTCACTGACGTGGTTATTAATGCACACCACCTGCATGAAATGGTGGTTTCCTATCTCAGCAATGGAAGGTCCTCAGGCCTTGGAATTCAGGTGCGGGTGGAACCCGAAATCCTTGGTACGGGGGGCGGGATAAAAAACAGTGAGGATTTCTGGGATGAAGATCCTTTTATAGTTATAAACGGAGATATCCTGACAGACATCGATCTTGAACCAGCGCTTGAGGCCCATAAGAGCGAGGGGAATCTCGTAACCATGATCCTTCACGATCACCAGCCATTCAACCAGGTCGGTATGGATGCACGGGGGAACATCGAAAGAATAAGTTCCCGTATCCTTCCCGATGCCCTTGCCTTTACGGGGATACATATCCTGGAAAAAGAGGTCCTGTCACATATCTCGCCCGGCCGTTTTTCCTGCATTTTAGAGTGCTACAGGAAGTTGATTCATGACGGAAGACATGTCAGGGGATACGTGAGCAAAGGACATTATTGGAGGGATATGGGAACCGTGGAGAATTATCTCCTTGCAAACAGGGAAAATATAAGGGCACTACCTTTTCTGGCCGGTCGAGGCTGCCACATAGCACGGGAAGCCCAAATCAAAGACTGTTCGGTCATAGGGAACAGAACCACAATAGAAAAAGGAGCCGAGATTACAGGGTCTGTTCTCTGGGATGATGTCAAAATTAAACAGGGCGTACGCGTTATCGACAGCATTGTAACCTCAGGGAAGGAAGTATCCCATGACATCGAATCCTCCATCTTATAAAACCGGCACCCAAGAAACCCCCGACCTGGAGCCGGGTGTAAATCGCAGCCGTTGATAAAAGAGGTGGCTCATCGGATTAGCGTGAAGAAACCCTTTTTCCGGAACAGGGGTGTCAGGTTTCGGGTGTCAGGTTTCAGTACCTGCTACTCCTACTTTCTGGTTATAATGAGAATAACTATTTGTTATTACGTTGACTATGAATGCAGCCCGGTTTTTCCCCGACACCTGACACCTGACACCTGACACCTAAGAGCCGTAACATAAGTAGGCCAGAAACAGCCATGGATATCTCATCAACCAACAGTTTTGATTCACACTCTCTGGAACAATTCGTCCTGGACTTTCTCCACGAAAAGGAGACACCAGCCCACGACCCCGTTTTCAAATTGCTTCAAGGGGATGGATCAAAGAGAACTTTCTGGCGCGTTTTAATATTCTCTCCAGACAGGTCCCTTATTGCCATGGCCAATCCCGCCATTGACGCACCTTCCATCGCCGAAAACAATGCCTATCTGCGGATCGGAGAGCATCTTCGCGCAAAAGGGATACCAATCCCTGAGATTTACCATTTCGACCTTCAAAAAGGATGGTTCCTTATGGAAGATATGGGGAAAATCAGCTTGCAGGATTACGCATTGTCAACGAATAATCCCATGCCCGCCTACAAAAAGGTCTTGAGGAACCTCATCTCTCTTCAGATCAAGGGGGCCGAGGGCTTTCAGACCCGCTGGTGTTGCCAGACAGAGAGATATGACCGAAAAGTTATGCTCCAGTATGAAGCAAATTACTTCACAAGGGCCTTTCTTCACGGTTATCTCCACCTGAAAAATGAATGCCCTGAACTCAATCCGTCTTTCGAATATCTTGCAGAGACCGCTTCCAAATCCGACAATTCCTTTTTCATGCACAGAGATTTTCAATCAAGAAACATCATGATATCAGGAGATGAAATAGGTATTATTGACTGGCAGGGTGGACGATTCGGTCCGTTGGGCTATGATCTTGCATCCCTCATCATTGATCCATACACCGACCTCCCCTCTAACAGACGAAAAGAAATACTTGATGAATACCTGCGTCTTCTCGATGAACGCAGACCCGATTTATCTGATTCTTTCATGGGGCATTTTTATCCTCTCGCAGTTCTCAGAAATCTTCAGATTTTAGGTGCCTTTTCCTTCCTTTCGAAGGTCATGGGCAAGACCTATTTTGAAGCCTACATCCCTTTGGCCGTGAAAAGGCTCCGGGAACTGCTGGGAGAAATTTCCAACACAAAAATTTCTCCCCTTGGAGAACTGATGGAAGACGTCGAAATGAACCTGATCACTCAATAAAAGTTGCTTTGAAGGCCGTCCGGTGTTATATTTATGTTTGGCTTATCAAACAGGGACACCAAATTATTGCGCATTTGATTCGCCATGAAAGCACGAACTTTTAACCATCAAGAAAGGAGAAAATCATGAAAGCAAGCGTTGAAAAAGGAACCTGCATGGGCGATAGAAACTGCAACATCCTCTGCCCTGAAGTCTTTCAGTATGATGAAGACGAACTCATGTCGATTGTTCAGATGGATGTAATCCCTGAAAAATTCGAAGACGCTGTCAGACAGGCGGCGGAAGAATGCCCAGCTGACGCTATCACCATCGAAGAGTAATCGGATAAAATTCGACCTGTGCGCTTACACCGTTGTTTTTTTGCCACAGAGGCACAGAGAACACAGAGGGAAAAAGGTCGTCAACACCC
>CAYOWC010000280.1:0-5368 GCA_964407525.1 uncultured Desulfobacteraceae bacterium
CCGGTTCGCGCGGCGATTTGGTGGGGTCTTACGAAGACATCGGGACCCTTTTTGCCAGTATTTATCTCAGCTGGACGTTCTGATTGACATCCCCCTGATCCTGACAAGTCAGACAAAAAAAGGTCTCTCGCAGAGACGCAGAGAAAAAGTCATAATAGTATGAAGTATTCAGGCTTGATAGAATTCAAATACATGGGTTTCTTTGCTTCCGAAGAATTCTTCGCGCGACATCAGATGCCTGAATCCTTCGTGCAGATCCGGTCGTGGCAAGATGCCACTCACACAGGAATGGAAACCAGCAATCCAAACCTTTGAACTTTGAACCCTGAACCCAGTTTAATATGAGCGCCGCCTCTGACCGAGAAAAATGGTCAGTCTGATCGATCAAGAAACTTAAGCACGATTATTTACCGCCCGCTTGTTCCGTCGCCGGGGCTTGTCCCGCTAGCGGGGCTTCGCTCAAGACGCAAAGAACGCTAAGATTTTGTTTTTTTACCGAATCGGAACGGACGATTCGATAAAGCAATCGGCCCTGCGGGCATTTTGGATAACGCCTGTATTAGCCATATAACTTGGAGAATCGCACAGAAAAAATGTGGCTGTTTTTTCGAATCGTCCGTTCCGATTCGAAAAAGGCTTTGCGGCCTTGGCGGTTCAAAAACATGTAACCAGATGAAGAGCACCAGTTTCACACGAGCAAATATTCCGCAATCCGCATTCCGAAATGTGAGAGGCTACATAGGTACAAAATCGTTGGCTGCCCAGTAATCGTCTTTCAGGGAATCCAGTTCATACTTGAAGGCATTTACGTGTAATTGTTCCCAATCGGCAAGCTCGTTGAAAAAGGTCTTCGCTTCCGGGGTTTCCGACTTTCCTGCGCATGATCGGTAAAAAACCACCGCATCCATCTCCAGCTTCATTCCTATGGTCAAAACGCTTACTTCGAAATGACTGTCTTTTATGCGTTCTTTAATGGCGTTGCTGAAAATAGGGTTTTCTTTTTGACCGTTAGCCTTTTTTACCAGGCTTTTTGAAAAATCGTATTCGCCTTTTTCTAATACGGATTTATACTGGTGCCTCAGATATTTGAAATGACCCAGTTCCTCCTGAGCCATTTCGGAAAGGACCTTTTTTGCCTGGGAATCCTTGACGTTTTCAGATGCGTTTTTGTAAAAATTGTATCCCGTCAACTCAGCTTCCATTGCAGTTTTGAGTCCGTTGAGGACCTCTTGGTTTTCACCCATGAAATTTCTCCTTTCATAAACAGTTGTATTTAGCCACCTGGAATTCAGCTTTCCATAAAAGCATTATTTACAAATAGTATAGGGACGGAAGCCTATCGAATCAACCGGAAAGTGCCAATTCTCATTTTGAATCCATTTCAATTCCTACGTGATGCTTGAATAAAACCTACCGTGTGAACGACGAACAAGGCCCAGTCAAACAGGGGTAGGTTTCCATAATGCTTATCTTGCACTTGTTATTCGAATCCGGACAAGTTATGATGAACTGCTCATCGCGGATTAGCTTGAAGAATCCTTTTTTCCGGAACCGGGGTGTCAGGTTTCGGGTGTCAGGTTTCAGTGCCTACTTCCTATTTTTTTGGTTATAATAAGCATAACTATTCGTTATTACGTTTAATAAGCTGAATGTCCCAGGTTTTTTCCTGACACCTGACACCAGACACCTGAAACCTGGAATCAGAGCATGGCCTATTAGACAACTGAAAAAATATCACGTTAATCCGATGAGCCTGATCAATTCCCTTGTTTATGAGATTATTGTGAAGGGATGGCGATACGGGAAGAAAATTGGGGGAGGAGAATTGATGGATATTTCACAACTGCCTGAACAATCCAACTACATCTATGAAAACCTGCGGATGAAGACCTTTCCCGTGGGGGTCAGGTTTATGGAGAACAGCGCGGAACTTCCGGAAAAAGCTCGAAGGCCGTCTCTGTTTTTGAAAAAGAAAATCACCATTTGTCAGGCCATGACCATGGCTCGGAACTACGGCTGGCAGATGGGCATCACAAGGGAAGACGTCATCTGCGTCCTGGCTGCACTGGCTTTCGGCTTTACCGATGCTGCGGATGCCAGGAAAGAGATGGCAGAATCTTTCTTTGAATCCGAATACAAGAGCACCATGGAGAAAACTGTCTGTGAAGTGAATGAGATGTCTTTCCTTGATTCAGGTGAGTACGAGGCCCTTTTTCTGAGTCCATTGCAGAAAATGCCGTTTGTGCCGGATACTATTATTCTTTATGGAAACCCTGCGCAGATATCCCGTATGCTTCAGGCTGCCACGTTTCACACGGAGGAAAAAATCCAGGGACTTTTCGGTGGAAAGGTGGAATGCCCCGAATATCTTATCCGTCCTTTCAAAACAGGAACCCCCAGAATTATCGTGCCGGGTCCCGGGGACCGCATCTTCTCCATGACCGGAGATGATGAGATGATTTTCGCCATGCCCTTTTCATTTCTTGAAGGATTTATCGAAGGGTTAAAGAAATCGGGAAGGAAGGCGGGGGCCCGTTATCCCATAACCCATTACCAGAATTTCCAGCCCGAATTTCCTCCCCATTACAAGAGCTTGGGAAAAAAATATGGCATATAGATCGATGCTTCAGGAAAAATTTGATGCTGAAATTTGCGACGTTTAACGCGAACTCTGTCCGCACCCGACTTCCGATACTTCTCCAGTGGCTTGAGAAGGAAACCCCTGATATTTTGTGCCTTCAGGAGACGAAGGTTCAGGACAAGGATTTCCCTGTTGACCCTCTTGAAAAGGCCGGATACCATGTGACTTTTCGCGGCCAGAAATCGTACAATGGGGTAGCTATCCTGAGTAAATCTCCTCTGGAAGACGTTAGACTTGATCTTTTCTCTCAAGGAGATGAACAGGCACGGTTTGTCAGTGGCAGGGTCCAGGGGGTTTCTGTCGTCAACGTATATGTTCCTCAGGGTTCTCAGGTGGGTTCTGAAAAATTCCAGTATAAACTGGAATGGCTCAAGAATCTTTTGGAATATATTGTCGGTCGCTACAGCCCTGATGATCCCCTCATTGTGGCTGGAGATTTTAATGTGGCCATGGAGGACATGGATGTGTATGATCCCGAAACCCACAGAGATGGGGTCGGATTTCATGCAGATGAACAGGCTTTAATGAAAAAAATCTTTCATTGGGGCCTGGTGGATGTGTTCAGGAAGCATTTTCCGGATGGGAACCATTACACCTTCTGGGATTATAGGATCCCAAATGGGTTGAAGCGAAATCTCGGGTGGCGTATCGATTATATTCTTGCCACGATTTCGCTTGTGGAGATATCTCGAACGGCCTGGGTGGATACTTCGGCCAGGGCCCTTTCAAAGCCTTCCGATCACACCTTTCTTGTGGCGGAATTTAATGTGTAGGTTGGGTTGTTATGGAGGATTCAATATGACGGATTATCTGATTGTTGGAAACGGGATTGCAGGAACTACGGCTGCGGAAAATATCCGAAAACAGGACAAAGAGGGACGCATCACTATCGTAACCGACGAGGATGTGTCGTTTTATTACAGAATTCGGCTGAACGAGTATCTGTCGGGGGACATGGCGGAAGAAGAATTGGTTGCCAAAGGAGAAGAGTGGTACCAGAAAAATAGTGTTACACTGAAACTCAACACGAGGGTTTCAGGAGGTGTCCCCGGGGAAAAGGCCCTCATCACGAACGACAATGAAAAGATCCGTTATGACAAGCTTTTGTTGGCTACCGGAAGCCATTCCTTTATTCCGCCTATCCAGGGATCAGATAAGAATGGCGTTTTCGCCCTTCGTTCTGTCCAGGACGCACGGGCAATTTCATCTTGGGCAAAAAAAATAGAGGATGTTGTCCTGATTGGGGGTGGCCTGCTGGGTCTTGAGGCTGGAAATGCCCTGCGGAGGATAGGCAAGAAGGTAACTGTGGTGGAATTCTTTCCCAGACTTCTTCCGAGGCAATTGGATGTGGATGGCGCGGGAAGGCTTCAGGGAATTATGGAGGGAATGGGTTTTTCTTTCAGACTTGGGGCCAAGACCGAAGCGATCCAGGGCGTTGATGGTGTTGATGGTGTTCAACTGGAAGGAGGGGAAACCCTGCCGGCAAAGATGGTCGTTATTTCTGCCGGTGTTCGGCCGAATATGGAATTGGCGCAAAGCCTGGGTCTTGATTACGACAAGGGAATTCAGGTGAACGAGAGGTTGGTCACCAGTAACCCCTATGTCTATGCGGCTGGGGACGTCGCTGAATTCAAAGGCATGCCTTACGGTATCTGGCCTGCGGCCATGGAACAGGGGAAAATCGCCGGTGCCAACATGGCTGGGGGCGATATGGTTTATCAAGGAACAACCATGGCAAACACTCTGAAGGTAGTGGGGGTGGATCTGGCATCTGCAGGCAACATTGATGCGACCAATGTGCTGGAATCGAGAACCGTTATGGATGAAACGGTGTACAGGAAGGTCGTGTTGGAAAAAGACCGGATCGTGGGTTGTATTATGCTTGGCAATACCAAAGGATTTAACCAGGTTACGAAAGCTATGGCTGAAAAAATCAATATATCCGGTGTGAAAGACGAAATACTTTCAGATAATTTTGAGTTTAAGGGATAGTGTTACCCAAAAACCGCAATTAGCTTTTAGCTATTAGTCGTTAGCTTAAGAGTCTCAAGTATTTGGGTGGTTTCTGCCTATATTCGAGACATCACTTTTTGATGCTGTCCTGTTTCACTGTAAATGCTTGAAATTGTATCCCTAATAGCTAACGGCTAACAGCTAATTGCATCTTTTAGGGGATAGTGTTAACTACATTCGTAGAATGAGAGAACATGCCCACATAAACCTTGCTCCTTCACCCTTCCTGGTGGAGAATGTCGATCTTCTTCCCAGAGGACGTGCCCTTGATGTGGCCATGGGAACGGGGCGGAATGCACTGTTTCTGGCAGGGGCCGGTTTTGAAGCAGAAGGTGTTGATATTTCACAGGAAGCGGTGAACCAAACCCTGGAACAGGCGGAGGTGGCCGGTGTTCATGTTCGGGCATTGGTTGCAGATCTTGAGATGGGATATCAGTTGGAAAAAGATGCCTACGATTTGATCATCTGCTTCAATTATCTGCATCGTCCCCTTTTCCAAACCATGAAAGATGCTCTGAGAGTCGGGGGTATGATGGTGTATGAGACCTTTATTATAGATCAGGCCCGGTTCGGAAGGCCCAGAAATCCGGACCATCTGTTGAAACACAATGAACTTTTGTGTCTTTTTCGGGAATTCCGTTGTCTTCGCTACCGAGAAGGGATTATTGGAGAGAAAAACGCCATTGCCGGAATAATTGCGGAAAAGACAGAAAC
>CAYOWC010000280.1:5468-6592 GCA_964407525.1 uncultured Desulfobacteraceae bacterium
TCTAAAATAGTATTTATTGCTCAGAACCAACCACTTGATAACCATGCTCATATGACGAAGAAGTTCGCTGATGCCGAAGACAGGGCATTAAGGCAGGCTTCCCGCTTTACCGATCTGGACCTTCCTGCGCTCCAGAAAACCGTCCACAAAAATACCAGGGATTCTCTTCTGTTTCTCAATGGGCGGTATATGGATCTTCTGGATCTCATGAATTATGTGAAAAACGGGCGTTGCTTTCCCGAAATCACCCCTTCTAATGTGGGGCAGTACTATTCCCTTGCCAATACGGTCACGTTAAACGGTATCTACTTCTATCAGTATCTAAGTGGCCACGGTTTTGAACCGGTAATTGTACAAAACTACGCCACATGTAATATCTCAGATTTTATTGAAGAAGATACCCTTGCTGTCTGTATATCCTCGAATTTCATCTTCATGAATGATATTAAGGAAATAGCGGATCAGGTCAAACAGGTTGCTCCTGAACTCCCTGTCATCGCCGGGGGCATGCTGGTAAAAAAAGTGCTTGATGCGGGAGAGAATTTTTCAAGAAAAACTCTTGATTATCTGAAAGAATACCATGGCAAGGTTGATGCGTTTGTTATAGAGGCTATGGGAGAAGAAACCCTTGTGAAACTTCTCCAATGCGTGAAAGATGGCTCTGAGCTCAATCGTGTGCCCAATGTAGCCTATTTTGACTTGCATGGAGACCTGAGATTCACTTCGCGGGAAAAGGAACTGGTTCAGATGGATCAGACTGCCATCGCATGGGACAAAATTCCTGAAAGGTATCTGCGAAGTACTCTGCCTCTCAACAGCAGCAGAGGGTGTTTTTACAGGTGTCGTTTTTGCACCTATCATTGGTTGTTTCCAGAAGTTCATTATAAATCGGTTCCTGTCCTCAAGGAAGAACTTGCAAAAATCGGAAATCTTGGTTTTGCGAAGCATGTACGATTTACCGATGATAATTTCACGGCCAATAAAACCCGGATGAAAGAGGTCCTCAAGATGATGATTCGAGAGAAGTTCGGTTTTACCTGGTCATCTTTTGCAAGGGCCAGTGCTCTGACTCCGGATTTGGTGGAACTCATGAAGGAATCGGGGTGTGAATTTGTTGATCTGGG
>CAYOWC010000281.1:0-6587 GCA_964407525.1 uncultured Desulfobacteraceae bacterium
GAGGAGGTCAGCAAATGAAATTAAGCGGTACCATAATTGATTTAAGCCAGGAAATCTATACCGATATGCCGGTTTATCCGGGTCATGCCAAGACCGTGATCTGGGAACACATGTCTCATGAAGAAAGCGGTCGCAATCTCGGTACGGGATTTTCCTATCAGTCCAGCGGACTTATGATGTGCGACCACGGCCCAACCCACATAGATTCCGTCAGTCATCTCTCCCCGGATCCCAACGCCCCGTCTGTGGACGAAATCCCCCTGAACTATTGCGTTACTTCGGCCATCTGCATTGATGTAAGCGATGTGGCGCCGCAGACCCAGTTCGGGCCGGACAAGATTGAGAGTGAACTCGACCGTTGGGGGCTGGATATCCGTCAGGGAGATACGATTCTGTTCCATACAGGGCACTACGAGAATTTTTACGGGACGCCCGAGTATATCACCCATCAGCCGGGACTCACCAGGGAGGCCACGGAATATATCATTGACAAAGGAGCGATCAATTTTGGCGTGGACAATACCAGCCCTGACATGTTTTTGGACAAAACTTATCCGTGTCATATGGTGTGCAGGGAACGGGAAGTTACGCATATAGAGAATCTGTGTAACCTGGACAAGCTGATTGGCAAGCGTTTTACTTTTATTGCGTTACCTTTACGAATACGGAAGGGAACGGGATCTCCAGTGCGGGCAGTGGCCATTTTACCTGAAGGCGAGCCTGTGGAGTGGGATCTCGATTCTTAATGAGAGAATGGGTGTAACTAAAAATTGATGAGCTTCGCAGGGGGCTCGCCTACATGAAAGGAGGCAAACGATGGCTGATAATGTTGTCAAGTATGATGAGAAAGGTGTGATGGACGGCGGTACCGTTGGACTGCCGAGAGAGATGAATCGAGACATCTGGCTGAGGGAAGTTTTTCCGGAATGGGGAAGCTTTCTCAATTACGAGATTGACCAGTTTGAGGTCCAGCCGGGGACCGGCGCCATGTGGTATTTCGGGGCTATGTCGTGTGCCCTCAAATCCCAGGCGGGGGCAGTGTTTACCGTGGACCTCTATTCGGGCCCCAGCCTCTTTACCGATTACTCCTATTGTGGCGTTTGCAGGACAAGCGGCGCGGAAAAGTTGTGGTGGATGAGGACCCATCCCATGGTTATCGACCCGTGGAAGTTCAAGAGGCTCGATGCGGTGTTCATCACCCATCATCACCAGGATCATATGGATTTCTATACGATCAGTGCGGCCCTGCAAACCACCAACTGTAAGTTTGTGGCCCCCCCCGAGGCGGCTCGAAGAATGAAGGCCAATATGGGCGTGCCGGACGATCGGTTGATTGTGGCGGAAGTGGGTAAGAGCATTCAAATTGCAGATATGAAAGTCGATTTCGCACCCAATTATGACATCATTGCCAGCAAAACCGGCTTTGACCCACCGGCTCCTTATGAGGAAGTGGCAGTCAGCTATATTTTCAATACCGAAGGGGGAGGCATCGCCTTTTTGGGAGATAGTCTTTACCACAACGGTTACCGGATGGTAGGTGAAAAATATGACATCAGTGCCGTCTCCATGGCCATGGGGAATAATGCACCCGGTTATACGGACAAGATGTCTCCCTGGGATCTGTGGCGTGTCGCCGAGGCTCTGAACACGGATGTGATTTTGCCCATGCACCATGACAACTGGGCCAATTGCCTTGAAGATGCTTCCTACCTGGAGGATATCGTAGCCAAGAAGAACAAGGAGCCGAGACATCCTGAAATGAACGTGGTCAGCCTTCTGCCCGGCGCAAGGTACATCCATCCGGACGATCGGGATATCGGTCGATACAGCTATCCGGACAACCGGGAAATGATGAACTGGAGAAAGAGCATGGAATACGGCCCTGACGCCAAGTAGGCACAGAACCCTTTCCCGCAAAGACGTCGTTGTTTCCATTCCGATTTGTGAAGCTGGCGTCTTTGCGTGTAAAATGAAAAATGCAATTAGCGGTTAGCTGTGAGCTATTAGCTACAGGCTAGTCGAAGGTGTTAGATGTAACATATTTATAATGCTTAGAGAATAGAAGAGGAGCATCCCATGCCCATGATGACGCCCGAGCAGTATGAGGAAAGCCTGAGAAGGCTCAACCTGGTGGTGCATATGTTCGGAGAACGTGTGGAAAACGTGGTGGACAATCCCATCATACGACCTTCCATGAACGCCGTGAAAAAGACCTACGAACTGGCCCACCTGCCGGAATATCAAGACCTGATGGTCGCCACCTCCCACCTTTCGGGGGAGAAGATCAACCGGTTTACCCATATCCATCAAAACACCAAAGACTTGGTGAAGAAAAGCAAGATGGGGCGGTTGCTGGGTCGTCATACGGGATGCTGCTTTCAAAGGTGCGTGGGCATGGACACTCTCAACGCCCTGTCTATCGTCACCTTCAATATCGATCAGAAACATGGGACTACTTACCATGAACGCTTTCTGAAATATCTGGCCTATGTTCAGGAGAATGACCTTACCTGCGACGGCGCCATGACCGACCCCAAAGGGGACAGGCGGCTTCCCCCCCATGGACAGCCGGACCCTGATCATTTCCTCCACGTGGTGGAAGAAAGAGAAGACGGCATTGTAGTCAGAGGGGCCAAGGCCCACCAGACCGGGGCATTGAATTCCCATGAAATTATCGTCATGCCTACCATCTCCATGAGAAAAGAAGACGAAGACTATGCTGTTTCTTTTGCCCTCCCAAGTGACGCGGAAGGAATCCTCTATATCATGGGGCGTCAGTCCTGTGATACCCGAAAACTGGAAGGGGGAAATATGGACCAGGGCAACCTCCTGTTCGGGGGACATGAAGCCCTGGTGGTTTTCGACGACGTGTTCGTACCGTGGGACCGGATCTTCATGTACAAGGAATATGATTTTGTGGGGCAATTGGTAGAGGTCTTTGCCGCGTATCACCGCCAGAGCTATGCCTGTAAGGTGGGTGTGGGCGACGTACTCATAGGTGCTGCCCAGACGGCTGCTGAATACAACGGGGCTCAGAAAGCATCCCATATTAAAGACAAAATCATTGAGATGAATCACCTTAACGAGACCCTCTTCTGTGGTTGTATCGCCTGCGCATCGGAAGGCCACAAGGAACCGTCGGGAACGTATGCCGTCAACACCCTTTTAGCCAATGTGCACAAGCACAATGTCACGCGGTTCCCCTATGAGATATCACGACTGGCCCAGGATATTGCCGGGGGGCTTATGGTCACCATGCCTTCGGAGAAAGATCTGAGAGCGCCGGAAACCAAGAAATGGGTGGAGAAGTACTTCAAGGCCGATCCGGAAACCCCCACGGAACACCGCCTTCGCATCCTCAGACTCATCGAAAACGTCTGTCTGGGAACAGCGGCGGTCGGCTATTTGACCGAATCCATGCATGGTGCCGGGTCCCCCCAGGCCCAGCGAATTATGATCGCCCGGCTGGTAAACATGGAAGAGAAAAAAAGGGCGGCGAAAAAACTCTGTGGCATCGAATGACCGAAAACAATCCCTTTTGAGGATCGGGATCAAGTTCTGCGGTGGTTGTAATCCTGAATTTGATAGGGGTTTGATGGCAAACCGCATCGCAGAGACTTTGAAAGGAAAAGCGAAAGTGGTTCCTCTTGAAGAAGGGGAAGTGGAGGCCGTTATAGCCGTTGAAGGGTGTCCCACGGCGTGCGCTGATCTGGATTCTTTTTCTGATGTGCCCATTTACAAGATTACCTCCGAGGAGGAAGGAGACCGTTTTGTGGAGCGGGTGGCCCAAGGTCGTTTTCCGTGAAAATACTCATCCTCGCAGATATTCATGCCAATCTGGCGGCTCTTCAGGCTGTTTTTGAAGCAGAGGGTTCATGGGACGAAATTCTTTTCCTGGGAGATGCGGTGGGGTGGGGTCCCAATCCTGAGGAGGTGTTGACCCTGCTTTCGGAGCAGCATGGGGTTTTTGTCATGGGCAATCATGACTGGAATATGCTCAGGGCGGATCAAATAGAGAAGAATGGGACCTCTGATGTCCTCTGGATGAAGTGGAGTCGGGATCAGATCTCATCCAGGAACCTGGAATTCTTGTCTTCTTTTTCTCCGCCCTGCGTTGTGGTGCGGCAAGGTCTGACCATGCGTCTCATCCATGGCGACGCCATTCATGGGGAAAAAGACCGCCTTTGGCCCGATTCCCCTCCCGAGTTGTTTATGGCCCTCAAAACCCGATACGATGAACCCCATATCCTCATCAGCCATACCCACGTGCAGTTTGAGCGAAATCTCAAAGGAACGCATTTTGTTAATCCGGGAGGATTAGGACAACCCAGATTGGGCCAGGTAGTGGCAGGCTACGGTGTGCTGGAAAATGGCGACATCTGTCTGAAGGGGGCTCCCTATGATGCGGAAAAAACCGCGAAAGGGATGGACCGTATCCCCCTTGAGAGGGATTTTGTCCATGCGTGGAAATCGTCTTTTCGCCAGGGGACTGTTCCAGGTTTTTACTTCATACGGGACTTTTCGCCCTTGATGAAAATGGGGTTGCGGTAAGGTGCTTCAGGGGTTCAAAGGTTCAACGTTCAGAGGTTCAACGTTCAATGGTTCACGGTTCGCGCGAGAATAAGGCCTGAACAAAGAAAAGTCGGGTTTGCTTCAAACTTTGGTCATTAGATTTTTTTCTTACTCATAATCTTAATCGTAAACCGAACGAGTTTCATACGAACGGCGCCCCTGGCTGGAAAAAAATTAGGTAGATCGAAACATAAACATATGTATTTCATAGCAGCTTTCTGTGTGAGCGGCGTCCCGCCGCGATTTTCCAGGTGTCTCGGAGTATAGACTCCTTTTTCATGCAGATCCGGTCGTGGCAGGATGCCACTCACACAGGGGTGGAAATCAGCGATCCAAACCTCTGAACCTTTGAACCTTGAACCAATAAAGATTCACACGAGGTCTCTCCCATGGCAAAAAAACCAAAGACCATCCTCATCGTCGGATCTCTCGACACCAAGGGGGAAGAGTGCTTTTATATCAAGGAGCTGGTTGAAAAAAGCCGACTTAATGGGGTTGTGATTGACTGTGGTTCGTTGAGCAGGCCTTTTAGAAAGGGTGATATCACCCGCCATGAAGTCGCCCGAAAGGGCGGGACCACCTTGCGTGATTTGCTCAAGACAGGAAATAAAGGAAAAGTGATCCAGGGAATGACCGACGGATTGAAGGTCTGGGTCAGGGAACTCTACAAGAAAGACGAGATCCATGGGATCATAGCCCTTGGGGGAGGGCAGGGGACAGCCATGGGTACCGGGGCCATGCAGATGCTGCCTTTGGGTTTTCCGAAGGTCATGGTGTCCACCATTGCGTCGGGGAATATGAGACCTTTTCTCCAGACCACGGATATCGCCGTTTTTCCATCCATTACGGATGTCTTCGGTTGCAACTTCGTGTTCAATCGAATCCTGGAGAATGCGGTGTATGCCGTGATCGCCATGACGAAGAATTTTAAGCCTATCCGGAAGGGCAAAGTAAAAGCCGTGGGGGTAACCGCCTTCGGTACCACGACTGCGGGTCTCAAAAAAATGAAAGAGATCCTGAATGGAAAAGGGCTGGAAGTGATTCTTTTTCATGCAAATGGGACCGGCGGCAAGGCCATGGAGGAAATGGCGGATCTGGGCTATTTTGATGGGATCCTGGATTGGTCTACACAGGAAATCATTGCCGAGGTTGGTCATGGCATTTTCGCTTCCGGAAAGGATAGGATGCGGATTCCTTCTCAAATGGAGATCCCCTACCTGGTGGCTCCGGGGGCCATTGACTATATTACCATGGGACCGCACAGGCAGCTTACCAGGGCGTGGCAGAAAAGAAATATCATCATACACAACCGGAATATCACCTTGGTTCGCGCAACGGAAAAAGAGATGATTCAGGCGGCAAGGTTCCTTTCGCGGAAACTCAATAAATCCAAGGGGCCTGTAAAGATTATGATCCCGTTGAAGGGGTTTTGCGAACCCAACGCAAAGGGAAAACAGTTCTACGATCCTGAGGCCGACGGCAGTTTCATTAAGACTTTGGAAGAGAATCTCAGGAGTGATATCCCGGTTATCAAGGTTAATGCGCATATCAACGACATTTCTTTCGTCAGAAAGGGCGCGGAGCAGATGCTCCAAATGTTGTAGGGCAAATACTATTAAGGAGGAATTCCATGGCAGTTCAGATTTATCCTATGAATACGGGTTTCATTCGCCTTGATAAGGGCGTTTATATTACGGGTGGACAAGGTTATGGGGAAGAGGTAGATGTACCCACATGGGCCTTTTACGTCACCGACGGGAAAGAAAAAATCCTGGTGGACACAGGTATGAGCCATACGGAAGAAGCAGTTATTCACCATCCCGGTTCTTATCAACCGGAAGGGTTCACCATCGATGCCAGACTCAAGGAACTGGGGGTTCACCCCAAGGAAATTGATACCGTCATCTTTACACATTTGCATTGGGACCATTGTGCCAATATGAATCTTTTTGAAAATGCGCGCAACTATGTACACAAGAAAGAGCTGGAATTCGCCCTTGATCCCCACATCCTCT
>CAYOWC010000282.1:0-6536 GCA_964407525.1 uncultured Desulfobacteraceae bacterium
GTGTTATCTGATTCCGTATGAACCAATGGCGAATTACAGAGATCTGCTATATAGGACAAAAAGAAAAAACGTTGATATATCAATTCAATACATGAAAAAAATAGAATCCCAAAAAGGAACTCTGATTTCTATGTAAGAGGGTTAAACAATGGAAGGGGGTTGGCCTGATCGTTGATTCGGCAACTGGATATTCACCAAAGTGGCTCCCTGGAATGCCGTTATTTTCCATGCAACCTCTTGGAACAAATCAGGCCCTGAATGTTTTACCATTGTTGGCCTGATTGATCATTCCTCGCTATCCAACCCTCCCCTTATATGAAACGGATTTCACATCGTCACAATTTCGGTAGAGGGATTATGGCTTGTCTTTTTCATCCAAATCAGTATACTCATTTACAATTATTTCCAGTAAATCAGGAGGCGGAAGACCAGAGGATGAAAGTTGGAGTTGTATCAGATACGCATCTCAGAAGCATGACAAAGGATTTTCAAGGGATTTACGATCAATATCTGTCCGCTGTGGACATGATCTTACATGCCGGAGATATTGTCTCAGCGGATGTCGTTGAATTTCTGGAAAAAGACGATTTCCATGGGGTTTACGGCAATATGGATCCCCTTGAGATGAGAGCCATTTTGCCCGACAGGCTGGTACTGGATATTGGAGGATACCGGGTTGGACTTATTCATGGCTGGGGTTCATCCGAGGGCCTTGAGGAGAGGATAAGGCCTGTCTTTCGTGACGTTGACGTCATTGTTTATGGGCACTCTCATAAAGCAGTCAGCCATGTGAAAGACGGAATTCTTTTCTTTAACCCTGGTACGGCTACCGGTTATAGTGCATCCGGAGCGCATTCTATTGGAATACTTGAATTTGGAGATACGATTTCGGGAACAATTATACCCATTTAAATGTATGGTGGAGTTTAGGGAATTAAACCATCAATATGGAGGCAGGGAATGAAACATTTAAAAGTGATTGTGGTTATTTTGTTTTTGCTTGTTGTTGTAGTTCTGGCTGTTCAAAACTACGCTGCGTTATCAACGCCCATAAGCTTCAAGGCGCATCTGTTCTTCTTTGAGCATGAAACGGCTGGGATGTCTGTTTTTATGATTGCCATTATCACGTTTCTGATCGGTGTTATCGCTGTGTGGGTTTACGGCATTGGCGAGCGTTTCAGCACGAAAAAAGAGATCAAGGCTTTGACAAAAGAAGTCAGGGAGAAGGAAAAGGAATTGAACTCCCTGAGGAATTTACCGGTAACTACTGAGGACATAGATACGGAAAAGTCTTTGGAAATACAAGATTGATGGTCTCGTAAGAAGCCTCCAAAGCCGTCACTCCCGCGAAGGCGGGAGCCCAGAACTGTTTGTTTTCACTGGATTCCCGCATCCGCGGGAATGACGAAAACGAGGGGTTTTTGACTTTTCACGAACCCATCAAGATTCACCCTGTGCCGTCTTGCAATGACAGTGTTTCCGGGAACAAAGGAGTTTTTTACCGGTGCGATCCACATGGCAATGGTTTAGTGATTCAGCTTCTTTTCAGGTACTTCTGACCATCCTGGTTATTTTTTTTATAGGTGTTGTCATAATGGGGTATTTTCGAAGATTCAAAAAAAGCCGTGGAACTGCGTCTGAAAATGGGGACGAGTCTTTTTTCAAGGGAATACAGTTTCTGCTTTCCGATGATCGAGACCAGGCAATCGAAGAATTCACTAAATCGGTTCAGGTGAATTCCAATACCATTGAAACCTATGTGGCCCTCGGAAACCTCTACAGGTCAAAAGGAGACATCGATCGTGCCATTCGGATTCGGCAAAACATTATTTTAAGACCGAACCTCGATGAACAGATAAAGATACGGGCACTTCTCGATCTTGGAAAAGATTACCGAAAAGGGGGATTCCTGAACAGGGCGCTCAAAACATTTATCCAAGTGACGCAAAAACGCCCTAATGATTTGGAAACTCTTGAAGAAGTGGAACGGATCTACGAAGAACTGAAGGACTGGGACAACGCCTATATTACAAGACAGAAGATTTCAAGGATCAGTAAGAAGGATTTCAGTCATATCCTTGCCCATTACCTGGTGAAGAATGGAAAAGCCTGCCAGGAGGAAGGAGATTTGAATCGGGCAAAGTCCTTTTTTGGGAAAGCAATAAGCACGTACAAAGGTTGTGTCGATGCTTACCTGCACCTTGGGGATCTTTTTTTTGCGAAGGAAGAGTACGAAAAAGCGATTTCCACGTGGAAAAAAGTGGTGGCAATAGCTCCCCAGTTTACTTTTCTGGCCTATCGCAGGCTCGAGGGCGCCTATTCCAGGATGAAAAACCTGAAACCGGTAGAAGACTTTCTGAAAGAATGCGCCAAGTCCAACACTGACGCCTTTACCCATATGGCCCTGGCAAGATACCTCCATAACAAAAATGATGTCGATGGGGCTCTGAAGGAAGCTGAAAATGCCCTCAAACTGGATCCTACCTTTTGGGAGGCCAGAAGATTTAAGGGGAAAATCCTGCTCAGCCATGGAAAAGAAAAGGAGATTGCAGCCGATTACGGGGAAATTCTTTCTCTTCTAAATATGCCCTATCTCCGTTTCCAGTGTTCCCAGTGCGGTTTTGTGCCGGATGACCTTCAATGGAAGTGCCCCCAGTGTAACATGTGGGACACCATCGGCCTGATTGACTCTCCAGTGACCGTGGTTGAAAGGAAAGAATGAAGAGACTAACAAAATGACCCCAATGTTGCAACAATATATGAGCGCCACCTCCGGCTGAAGAAACGACTGGGCTGATCGAGGAAGAAACTTAAGCATTTTCACACTGGAGCAAGTAACCGGAAAAAGAGAACCGCAGAATATCGAACAAGGAACCGCAGAATATTGAAGTGTGGAATCGCTTCGCTCTGACTTTTTCAAAATTAAAGAGATCGGAAGAACACCTTCCTTCGACATCGGAGTCTTCGCTTACCTGGACATTCCTTGTTCTATATTGGATATTCGCTTTTCATGAAGAACAACGAGTAACGAGTGTAGTCTCACACGAGTTGGGACACCATCGGCCTGATTGATTCTCCAGTGACCGTGGTTGAAAGGAAAGAATGAAGGGACTAACAGAATGACCCCTATGCTGAGACAATATATGAGCATCAAGGATAATTTCCCTGATGCCATTTTATTTTTTCGCATGGGGGATTTTTATGAGATGTTTTTTGACGATGCCGTTAAGGCGTCTAAAATTTTAGGGATTACCCTCACATCGAGGGGAAAGCACGAAGGGGAAAAAATACCCATGTGCGGCATCCCATACCATGCCTATAAAACCTATATCGGCAAGCTGGTTGATCGTGGTGTGAAAGTTGCGATTTGTGAGCAGACGGAAGATCCGAAAGTGAGCAAAGGCATTGTCAAAAGAGAAGTGGTAAGGGTGGTCACTCCGGGAGTGGTGGTAGATGAGCAGGAGGTGGATCAAAAAGACAATATTTTCATGGCCTCCGTATCAGAGGGCAAAGAAATATACGGCCTTGCGCATCTGGACCTTTCCACTGGGGAATTCCGGGTAACGGAGATCCGCTATTTTGAGCACCTTCTCGATGAGATCGCAAGGATAAGACCCGCCGAGTTGCTGGTTCCCGAAAATGGCCGCCTTGCGGGAATGGAGGCACTTTCCGGATATCGAGTGGAAATCTTACATGACGATTCTTTTGACCCAAGAAGGTCGGAAAGGCTTTTAAAAGAACAATTAAACGTTAGTTCCCTGGCGGGATTTGGTTGTCAGGACATGATTCAGGGAATTAATGCGGCCGGTGCTCTGGTCCACTACCTGAGAGATACGCAAAAAGGCCTCCCCGACCACATCAGAGAGATTGTCTCCTACCACCTGACGGATTTCATGGTGCTGGATGATTCTACCTGCACGCACCTGGAATTGCTCAAGTCCATGAGTCGCCAAACCGTAAAAGGCACCCTCTTTGATGTCCTCGATAAGCCCGTTACACCCATGGGCAGTCGTCTTCTGAAAAACTGGATTTCGTACCCGCTTGTGAATGTCGTCAAGATCAGAGAACGGTTAGCCGCGGTTGCCTGTTTCAAAAACGATCCCCTTTTCAGGTCTGACATGCGGGACAGCCTGAAGGGCATCTATGATATTGGGAGGTTAAACGGGCGGATCGCCCTGAAACGTGCGAATGCAAGGGATCTTCTGGCCCTCAAATCCTCCCTTGCGATTTTGCCTTCCATCAAAACATCTCTGGAACAATCCACGAGCACGCTTCTGGCGGATATTTCATCCAGGATCGATAACCTGCAGGATGTCGTCGCTCTTATTGAAGAATCCATCCATGATGAACCGCCTTTATCTATGAAAGATGGAGGAATCATAAAGAAAGGATATAATGGGGATCTTGACGATCTGGTTTCCATGAGTCGGGATGGGAAAAGCTGGATTGCCAAGTTTGCAGTAGATGAACGGGAGAGGACCGGAATTTCGAACCTGAAAGTGGGATTTAACCGCGTTTTTGGGTATTATATCGAGATTTCCAAATCGAATATAGCTCTTGCGCCTCCGGATTATGTCAGGAAGCAGACTCTTGTGAACGGAGAGCGGTTTATTACGGAAGCCCTCAAGATAAAAGAAGGCCAGGTTCTTGGCGCCGAAGAGAGAAGGATCGAACTGGAGGCGCATCTTTTTGAGGGAATCAGGGAGAACATTGCGAGGGAAAACCAGCGAATAAAGGAGACTGCGGAACTCGTATCCATTATTGATGTGCTTGCCGGGCTTGCGGAGACGGCCGAAGACCACAACTATACCTGTCCCGAAGTAAATGAAAGTCTGGAATTAGACATTGTAGACGGTAGGCATCCCGTTGTAGAGCTAAGTGTAAAGGACGAAGATTTTGTTCCCAATGACATTTATCTGGATGCGGGAGACCAGCAGATTATCATTATTACCGGCCCGAATATGGCTGGGAAATCAACCATTCTCAGGCAGACAGCCCTTACCGTCCTGATGGCCCAGATGGGGAGTTTCGTTCCGGCTTCGAAGGCTGTCATAGGGATTGTGGATCGTATTTTCACCAGGGTGGGAGCTTCTGATGACCTGGCCAGAGGACGAAGTACATTTATGGTGGAGATGAATGAAACAGCCAACATATTGAGGCATTCCGGAACGAGAAGCCTGGTGGTGCTTGATGAAATTGGGAGGGGTACAAGCACCTATGACGGGTTGAGCATTGCCTGGGCAGTGGCGGAATCCCTCCACGACCTCAAAGGGGCAGGCGTCCGAACGCTTTTTGCCACCCACTACCATGAACTGACCGAATTGGCCACGACTATGACGAGGGTGAAAAATTTCAATGTAGCCGTCAGGGAGTGGAATGATAAAATTGTTTTTCTGAGAAAGATGGTTCCCGGGAGCGCCAGTCGAAGCTATGGAATTCAGGTAGCGCGTCTCGCAGGGATTCCCGACGGCGTTATTGACCGGGCAAAAGAGATTCTGGACAATCTTGAAAGCGGCGAAAAAGATGAAATAGGCAGACCCCGCCTGGCGTCCGAAGGCAGGGGGCAGAAAAAAGGCGGGATGGTACAACTTGATCTTTTTGGGTCTTTGGAACCGCACCTCAGGGAATGGATTTGCGGAATCAGTGTCAATTCCATGACCCCGATCGAGGCATTGGTGGAGCTCAGCAAGTTGAAGGAATATGTGGATTCAGGTGGAGAAGGGGGCCGTTGAAGTGAGAAAAAAGGCTTGCCATGTTTTGCTGTTCATCCTCGGAACGCTTTTTATTGTTGGCGTGTACGACGGTGTGTGCGCGACAAAAGAGCGGACCAAGGTTCTCCTTGAAAAGTCTGATCTGTGCAAGAAAACCCTTTTGAACTCTTCTAAAAAGCTCTATCGTCATAACTGGATCCATTGCATCAAAAAATTCCAACAAATCTACAAATCCTACCCAAAGAGTAAGGAAGCTCCCGTCGCGTTGTTTAATGCAGCCAGACTCTACGCACTCCTTTATAAATATTCCGGGAAATCGAAGGATCTTAATGAGGCGGTTGCGTTGTATCGGCGGCTGGCTGATAAGTACAAAAAGCACGGTTTAGCTGATGATGCCCAGTATAGAATAGGAGAGATAACCTATAAATCCCTCCATGATCCTGCCCGGGCCTATGTGGAATTTTTGAAGGTCGATGTGAATTTCCCCAAAGGAGATATGCGTCCGCGGGCAAAAAAAATGCTTGATACGCTTGCCTTGAAATTGGACAGTGCCGATGGGAAGGTGGTGAAACAAGTAAAAGCAGGGGGGAAAAAGGTTTCGATCAAAGACATCCGTTACTGGTCAACCCCCAATTACACGAGGGTCGTGGTTGATACCGATGGCCCCGTAAAATACGAACACCATCTTCTGAAAGCCGATCCGGGTCATAAAAAACCACGCCGGTTATATATCGATTTCAAAAATGCACGCGTCCCTAAAAATATTGACACTGATCTGGCTATCAAAAACGAATTGCTTCAAAGAGCCAGGGCAGGGCAGTTTAC
>CAYOWC010000283.1:0-6489 GCA_964407525.1 uncultured Desulfobacteraceae bacterium
CCCGGCTGTGCTTCCCAGTTTGCCTTTATTGCGGTCACAACGGATGGGGGAAAACGCACAGTCTTCTGGAATCGAAGCAGTGTTCCCCCCCTCGCACCCGAAGAAATTGAGTTAGAACTTTTTTCCAATGCAAGGATTTTGCATGTGGACGGGTTGATGTTGGATGCCGCCATTGTCGCTGCCAAACAGGCAAAGGCTTTGGGTTGGACCGTTGTGATGGACGCAGGAACGCTTAGGCATGGGACCTTGGACCTTGTTTCATATGTGGATGTGCTGATAGCATCGGAGACATTTGCCGACCCGTTGGTGGGTGTTGAAACACCTACGGAAGAGGCCCTTCAAAAGCTTTCAGAACTGGGCCCCGGGCAGGTGGTGATCACCTTGGGTGCGAAGGGCAGCATCGGGCTTTCAAACGGTAACATCGTTCACCTGCCGGCTTTTCAAATCGTTTCAAAAGACACCACCGGTGCGGGAGATGTTTATCACGGCGGTTACATTTACGGGCTGCTCCAGGGTTGGCAAATGCCCGAATGCATGGCCTTTGCATCCGCTGCGGCGGCGCTTAAATGCCAAAAGGACGGTGGTTGGCGGGGGATTCCGACGCTGGGTGGCATTAAGACGTTTATGGACGTTTCGGGTTTTCCCACCTTATGAATCTCTCCGTTAGTCATAGGAATCCTTTAGAAGTCAGAATGGCTGATTCCAATAATAATTCTTGTGACTCTTCTAATGTGTGGCTAAGGCTAAAAGATCTATTGAAGGAGAACTAAATGAATCAGGAAGATAAGAATCGGACAGATAACCCCCTGTTGCTTGAAGCCGGATTTCCGCCTTTTGACCGTGTCAAGCCGGAACACGTGGTCCCGGCCATTCGACAGTTACTGAATCGCGCCAACGAACGGATCGACGGGCTGGAACAAAATCTGACGCCAACCTGGGCCGGGTTGCTCCAACCACTGGAACAACTGGATATTCCTTTTGACTACAGCTGGGGTGTGGTTTCGCACCTGATGGGTGTTAAAAATTCCGACGAACTTCGTAAAGCCCACGAGCAGGTGTTGGGCGATGTCGTGCAATTCGGCCTGCGGGTCAACCAGAGTCCTGCCATCTATAAGGGGTTGTTAGCCATTCGTGATGGCAATGCCTGGCAGAAACTCGATGAAGCCCAGCAGCGGATTATTGCGCAAAAGATCCGGGCCGCCAAACACGCCGGAGTCGGTTTGAGTGGTAAGGCCAGGGAGAAATTCAATGCCATTGCCAAAGAACTTTCACAACTGCACACGGATTTTCCCAACCATGTACTCGATGCCACAAAGGCTTTTGAATTCATTATAACGGATACCAGGGAAACCGAAGGTTGGCCGGAAACTCTGAAGCAGATTGCCGCGCAATCGTGGAATGGAGTAAACAAGGAGGACCCAAAGGCTACATACGACAATGGTCCCTGGCGCATCACCCTCGATTACCCCAGCTACATCCCTTTCGTGGAGCACCACCGTAACCGAACACACCGCGAGCAGGTTTACCGCGCCCATATCCTGCGTGCGTCCACCGGCGAGCTGGACAATTCCGGTTTGATAGACCGCATCCTTACCTTGCGG
This sequence comes from uncultured Desulfobacteraceae bacterium, assembly GCA_964407525.1. Classification (GTDB taxonomy): domain Bacteria; phylum Desulfobacterota; class DSM-4660; order Desulfatiglandales; family Desulfatiglandaceae; genus DUZB01. Next base: position 1,602 of record CAYOWC010000283.1, read on the forward strand.
AAAGAAAAATCGCAATTGCTCGGTTATGAAAACTACGCCGATCTCAGCCTGGATTCGAAAATGGCACCCGACATGGCCGCCGTTCAGAAAATGTTCTCAGAACTGGTGCAAGCCGCCCGGCAACCGTCCAGGGCAGAGCTGGATGCATTGCGTAAACTGGCCCAATCGTCGGGGCAGACTGAGCCCCTGGCCCATTGGGATGTACCGTTTTGGGCTGAACGGCTGAAGGAACAACTCTTTAAATTTACCGACGAGCAACTGCGCCCTTATTTTCCCCTCCCCCGCGTGATTGACGGCCTGTTTTCACTATGTACCCGGTTGTTCGGTGTCACCTTCGAAAAAGCCGACGGACTGGCGCCCGTTTGGCACGCCGATGTGCATTTCTATCGCGTCAAAAAAGGCAACGATGAAACCATTGCCTGGTTTTATCTCGACCCATACTCCCGCCCGGAGGAAAAGCGCGGTGGCGCGTGGATGGACAGTTGCCTGAATCGCTGTTACATCAATGGAGAATTACGGCATCCGGTGGTTCATCTGTGCTGCAACGGTACTCCACCGGTGGATGGTCGTCCTTCGTTGATGAGCTTCAGTGAGGTGACAACGCTCTTCCACGAATTCGGTCACGGGCTGCAGGGTATGCTCACAACAGTCGACTACAACGACGCAGCCGGCATCAGCGGTATCGAATGGGATGCGGTGGAGGTCGCCAGCCAATTTATGGAGAATTGGTGCTACCACAAACCAACTCTCATTGGCATGACAAAGCACTTCGAGACGGGCGAACCGCTGCCGGATGTGTTGTTTGATAAAATCGGCGCTGCCCGCACCTTCCGTGCCGGCTCGATGTTGATGCGGCAACTGGAATTTGGCATGACTGATATGATGCTCCATGCCGAGTTCGATTCAAATGGGGAAACAACCGTTTTTGATGTGCACCAACAGATCGCCCGGGACTTGAACCCATTGCCGCCGCTGCCCGAATCGCGTTTTCTCTGTTCGTTCAGCCATATTTTTGCCGGTGGCTATGCCGCGGGGTACTACAGCTACAAATGGGCGGAAGTGCTCAGCGCCGACGCCTTTGCGGCCTTTGAAGAAGCTGGGCTGGAAAATGAGGCAGCCATTGCCGCGTTGGGGCGCCGATACCGTGATACAATTCTCGCCTGTGGCGGCGGTCGCGACCCGATGAAAGTATTTCATGATTTCCGTGGGCGCGGGCCGAGCACAGATGCTTTACTGGCGCATAGTGGGTTAAAAGGTCCTTCTTCCTGGTGCTGAGAGGCTTAGAAAGGCAGCTGTACTATGACTCCTAATCGGTTGGCGAATATTCAGGTTTGCATTGGCGTTGCGAGTGTCGCCGTAGGTATTCTGTTAGTTCTCGGTCCGGGCACTCAGTTGTTCTCGTCGTATGAGCAAAGTATTGCCGCAGCGATCGGTGAATTGGAAGGCTTTAATGAAGACCAAAGTAAACTGGTGCACTGGCTTCTTGCTACGTGTGGTGCTGGTGTTGTCGGCTGGGGGATCGCTTGGACCATGATCTCTCATATTCCATTGCGCCGTGGGGAACGTTGGTCTTACAGGTGTCTTTGGATAAGCCTAATAGCTTGGGCGTTGCTCGACGTTCTTATAGCGTTGTGGTTTGGAGTGACAGGCGAAATAGTATTCGTTCTTTGCGCCTTCATCGCTTCCGCGCTACCAATGTCACTCGGTTGGAGTGCTTTTGCTGATTGAAAAGAGCGGGTACCTATATCTTGATGGCGTCGTCCAAAAATGAGTATTGGGGGTCCTTGCATGGGCTTCCCATGACCATAAAGGATTATATCAATGTTACCGGTTTGCACACCACCTACGGATCACCGATGTTTAAAAAGTATTTGCCAACATCAAACGCTGATGTAGTTCAGCCTCTGATTGAAGCCGGGGCGATCATTTTTGGGAAAACCAATTTGCCACTTTGGGCGAAGGGTTCTCAAAGTTTCAACGAAGTATATGATAAGAGGGGATGGATAAGCGCGCTGCGGCGAAATGGATAGCGATGCAGGCGCCCCAGGATACTCCCCAAGACGATCAGCATGGGTTCGTAGAAGTGGTTGAATTGGAGGGAATCATGGGAATCATGGGAATCATGGGAATCATGGGAGATTTGACTTTATGACCCTGGAAATTGCACTGGTATTGTTCATCTTGGCCGCGGCGGTTCTTTTTCTGGTAACCGAATGGATGCCCATGGAGGTTGTGGCGCTCCTGGTCCTTGGGAGTCTGGCAGTTACCGGTCTGGTAAAACCGACCGATGCCCTGAAAGGGTTCAGCAACCCGGCAGTGATAACCGTCTGGGCGGTTTTCATTCTCAGCGGGGGGCTGACGCGTACCGGTGTGGGAAACATCATTGGCAATCGGGTGGTGAAACTGGCCGGCGGCAGTGATACGCTGCTGGTGATGATCGTGATGGTCGTTGCGGGACTAATGTCAGCGTTCATGAACAATGTGGCGGTCGCAGCCCTTATGCTGCCGGTGGTGATGGACATTTGCCGAAGTACGGAACGAAGCCCTTCCGCGCTCCTGATGCCGTTGGCCTACGGTTCGCTGCTGGGAGGCCTGCTGACCCAGATCGGAACCCCGCCCAATATTCTCGTGAGCGCCCTGCTCAGGGAGAATCAGCTCAAGCCTTTCAGCCTTTTTGATTTTACCCCGGTGGGCAGTTTTATTTTTGTTGCCGGTGTGCTCTTCATGACATTCGTGGGGCGTCGTCTGCTGCCTCGACACAACTTCCTGAAAGATACCTCAGGAATGATCGAGACCAATTTTGACAGCCAGTATGGCGTGGGTGAAAAAGTCTTTCGTATGGAAGTGCCGTTAGGTTCCTCTCTGGCCGGGAAAACCCTGTCGGAGACCCGCATGGGAACCGTGCTGGGAATGGATGTGATTGCCGTCACCCGGGAAAAACAGAGTCTCCTGGCGCCGGGGCCACGGGAAGTGATGCACGGGGGTGACATCCTGGTCCTCAAAGGAAGCCGTGAGAGATTTAAGGAGTTGCAGCTGTGGGAGGAACTCATCAATGGCATCAAGAATGTGCCCGTGAATGAGGTGTTTTCAAAAGAGATACAGCTAGTTGAATTGACCCTGGGAGCGGACGTTTTTCTAAATGGCAAAACCCTCAACGAAATCGACTTTCGAAACCGATTTCAGGCTGTGGTCTTAGCGGTCCGTCGGGACAAAAAGATACGACGGGCAAACCTGCAGGATGATGTCCTTCAGGCAGAGGACACACTTCTGGTTCAGGGCAGCAGAGAGAATATTGAATTTCTTTGCGGCGAAGCGGGACTGACCTGCGAGGAAGTGGAACAGAATATATTAATTGAAGACTATCAGCTCGATGAACGCCTCATGCTTCTGACCATCCCTTTAGAGTCCCCCGTGGGGAATAAAGCATTGAAAGAGAGTCGGCTGGCCGAGGTACTTGGGATGCGCGTACTGTGTATCATTCGAAAGAATGGCGCTGTTCGAATGCCCGATGCCAACGAAATACTTCTGCCTGAAGATCAGCTGGTTATGGAAGGCCGTATGGCGACCCTGGATACCCTTCGCGGTTTTCAAACCCTGGAGATACAGGGGGGCGAAGGCCCCGATCTTAAGACGCTCGTTTCCGATAAGATCGGCATGGTTGAGACTATCCTTTCCCCTCACGCCACCATTGCCGGGAAAACCCTGCGGCAACTTCATTTCAGAGAGAAATTTGGTTTAAATGTACTGGGCATCTGGCGGCGGGGAAGGGCTCACGCAACCAATCTGCGGGATATGGCCCTTGACTTTGGCGACGCGATGCTCCTTTACGGACCCAGGGAAAAACTAAATTTGCTGGGCAAAGAAAATGACTTTATTGTCCTGACGCAATCCGCCCAGGAATCCCCGAAGCTGAAAAAGGCACCGCTTTCCTCCATCCTCATGGCGGCCACTTTTGTGCCCGTGATTCTGGGCTGGATACCCATTTACATTGCCACGATCATCGGGGCGGCCCTTATGGTGCTCTTCAAGTGCCTGACCATGGAGGAGGCGTATCGTGCTATTGAGTGGAAGGCGGTTTTTCTGATTGCGGGCATGTTTCCCCTGGGTACCGCCTTGGACCAAACCGGGGCAGCAAAATTTATAGCGGAAGGGGTGGTGACAGCAGTGGGACCCTTTGGGCCAACGGTAGTTATGCTGGCCCTGCTGGTGCTGACGTTTTTGGCCACCTGTGTTATTCCCACCGCGGCCCTGGTGCTGTTGCTGGCCCCCATTATTCTGAATACCGCCCAGCAGATGGGGGTTACCCCCTATGGTTTTATGATGGCCATGGCCATGGCTGCTTCCGCCAGCTTCATGACACCCATCTCCCACCCTGCCAATCTTCTGGTGATGGGACCGGGTGGCTACTGCTTCAAGGATTATATGAAAGTGGGCGGACTGCTGACCCTCCTGGTATTGATCATTATCATGGTGGTGGTCCCTATTTTCTGGCCCCTTACACCCGTGCCTGGTCGGTAGCAAAACGTTGCTTCAGGGCAAGGCTATGGAGGGCTTGCTTTCTGGTAGAAAGTAGAAAGGGGGACAAAAACGTTCAAAAACTTCCCAAAAACTATAGGATGGCGCGGAGTTTCAGATATTCAGGCGGTTGACAGGTTGATGAAGGGAAAGAACTTGGATAATTGCTATATGAGAAAAAGGAATTCATACAGTTGATGAGGTATTTCATTTATGCAAAGAGAGTATCTATTAGATGAACTGAAAAAATTCCCCGATAAAGTATGGGATATTATTGTTGTCGGAGGTGGAGCAACGGGACTGGGTGTTGCTGTCGATGCAGCTTCCAGGGGCTATTCGACAGTTTTGCTTGAACAATCCGATTTTGCCAAAG
>CAYOWC010000284.1:0-6397 GCA_964407525.1 uncultured Desulfobacteraceae bacterium
ACAGCAATTCTCATTATGAGCTCGGTTTTATCCCAAAAGACTGTGTGAGTGGCATTTTGCCATCCCGCTTCAGCGGGACGGCTGGAACCCACCCAACCGACTGTGGACAAGAGCCCTCCCATAGAGAGGTTTTTTTAAAATTAGAATTGCTGCGTTCACCACTTTCTGAAAAGTGTGTTAGGAAATATTTTTGTGGCAGGGAAATTCCCTGTGAGGACTGCATCAGGGCAGTCTTGCTTTTCCATATGAAAACTGATAACCTACATCCGAACTAAACGATATTCACCTGAACATTTGTTTCTACAAAAAGGGCCAGGTAACAAGGGGAGACGCATGAACAACAGGGCCGGTTTGATTCTGGAATTAACCCATCTCCTGAAGAGCCAGAGATTGTGCGTTTTGTCCACACACAATACCGGTCAGCCCTATGCCAGCCTCGTCTCTTTTGCCGCCACGCCGGATTTGATGCAACTCCTGTTTGCCACCACCCGATCCACCAGGAAGTTCGCCAATCTGACATCGGACTTTCGGGCGGCCATGCTCGTGGACAACCGCTCCAATGAGGAGGGGGACATTCATTCGGCCATGGCCGTTACGGCCACCGGCGTTGTGGGGGAAGTTTCAGGAACCGAAAGAGACGAGGCCTTGACCCTCTATCTTGAAAAACACCCCTACCTGAAAGATTTCGTTCATTCTCCCAGTTGTGCTTTTCTCAAGCTGAGCGTAAGAACCTATTTCCTGGTGAGACGATTTCAGAACGTTGTTGAAATCCATATGCCGCTATGACCCTGATCCTGCCCATAGAACAAATAGAGGAAAAAGACCGGCCGAAGGTCGGAGGAAAGGCGTTTGCACTGGCATCCCTATGGAAAGCCGGATTCAATGTGCCCGCGGCCATTTGTGTCACCTCTGATGCCTATGATCGTTATGTGTCATCCACCGGTATTCGGGAACGAATTCTGATGGAAATTCATCGAAAAGCATTCGAAGACATGCGATGGGAAGAAATGTGGGACGCGTCCCTTCGCATTCGAAACATGTTCCTGACCACGCCCATGCCTGGGCCTTTGAAGGATGCGCTCGGAGACAATATCGCCAAATGTTTTGGTGAAAAGCCCTCGGCCGTTCGGTCGTCGTCGCCCGGGGAAGACTCAAAAAAAGCGTCTTTTGCCGGTCTTCACGACTCCTATGTGAACGTGCGCACCCGGGATGCCATATTGGAACATGTTATAAAGGTGTGGGCATCCCTCTGGTCCGATGCGGCCCTGCTCTACCGCAGGGAACTGGGGCTTGATCCCGAAAAGAGCACCATGGCCGTAGTGATACAGGAAATGGTCCTTGGGGATCGCTCCGGCGTCGCGTTTTGCCGAAGTCCCGTGGACCCCTCGCAGGCGGTGATTGAGTCTGTGTATGGCTTGAATCAGGGCCTGGTGGACGGCACGGTGGAGCCTGACCGTTGGTTGCTGGAAAGGGCTTCGGGGAAAATCCTTTCTCACACGCAGCCCAAAAGGGACCTTTGGGTTGTCCCCGCAAAAGAAGGCGCCACCCTCGAAAATCTGCCTTCACCCATGGCGATGCATGCTCCCTTAAAGGAGGGGGAAGTCTACGCTGTTTACCGGTTGGCCATGGATGCGGAAAAATATTTTGAAAGCCCCCAGGATGTGGAATGGACCTTTTTTAAAGAGATCCTCTATCTGCTTCAATCACGGCCCATTACCACGGAAAAAGGGGATGAACCAGGGGATGATCGGTCCTGGTATCTGAGCCTGACCCGGAGTTTTGACAATCTCAAGGCACTTCGGCGAAAAATCGAAGAGAAGCTGATCCCGGCCATGATCGATGAGGCATCCCTTTTGGAAGCTGAAAATCTGGATGACTTTTCCCTCCATGAACTGATCAGCGAAATGGAACGGCGAAGTCGCGTCCACCAGAAATGGGTGGAAATTTATTGGCGCGATTTCATTCCTTTCGCACACGGCGCCCGGCTATTCGGACAGATCTATAACGATGCCGTACACCCTTCCGACCCCCACGAGTTCATGAGCCTTCTGGCGGCAACGGAAATGGAAAGCCTTAAGCGAAACCGTCTCCTTGAGGAACTGGCTCAGGATGTTCGAGAAAAATCCGAACTCCGGAAATTGCTGGAGACGGGTGATTTTGAGAATGTGGATCCGCCTTTTCTAACACGGCTGGACCGTTTTGTCTCAAATTACGGGCAGCTCATCTGTCCTGATCCATCTTTAAACGCGTGCCGGATTCATATGTGCGGTATTCTGCTGCGGATGGCCGCAGCAAAGACCACCGCCAGGGCCCAGAGAGATATTGCCGGCCTCACGGATTCATTTCTTTTCCGTTTCGAAGGGAAGAAAAGAGAAGACGCCGCGGAAATGCTCGATTTGGCCAGGGCCAGTTATCGGTTGCGGGACGATGACAATATTTACCTGGGCAGGATCGAATCGGCTTTGGACCAGGCGGTTGCCCTGGCCGAGATGCGTTTGTCCGCCGACTCGGCCGCGGCGAAAGACCAAGGATCCTATGAAGGCCGGATTGCGGTTGTGAAGAAGAAAGTCTACGTTCCCCATTCCACCGTAAATGAGACAACGACGGATGATCATTTTGATTTCAGGCAAAGGCAATTGACAGGGCAGCCGGCCGGTCCGGGACTCGTGGAAGGCCCGGCCCGGATCGTATCCAACGTATTGGACCTGGCTGAATTTCAGGCCGGGGAGATCCTGGTGTGCGATGCTGTTGACCCATCCATGACGTTTGTGGTTCCTCTTTCGGGTGGCATTGTGGAACGTCGTGGCGGCATGCTGATTCACGGCGCCATCATTGCACGGGAGTACGGTCTCCCATGTGTCACAGGGGTTCCTGATGCCACGACCCTCATTCAAACCGGCAACCGGATCACGGTGGACGGCTATCTGGGAATCGTGATTATCGGAACGGATACAACCTAAAAACGGCTATTAGCTTTTGGCTATTAGCCATTAGCTTAAAGATCTCAAGTATTTTCACAATTTTTACCTAATATTGATGACTTCGTAAAAAGTCAAAATCCATCCGTTTTCGTCATTCCCGCGAAGGCGGGAATCCAGGAGTATCAGGTGCTTATGGACCCCCGCCTTCGCGGGGGTGACGGTTTGGGGACTTTTTACGAGACCGTCAATATTAGAGCACCCACTTTTCGGTGCTAACCTATTTCACCGTAAATGGTTGAAATTGTATTGCTAATAGCTAACGGCTAAAAGCTAATGATATTTCTCAAGTACAACGCTATAGATCTTTTTTGAATGTGCCTATGGCGAGCATGACATTATATCATAAGGAAAAACAATGGATGAAAAAATTCGCGAGAAGATCAGGACTTTGATAAAAGGGCAGGGAACCTGCGTATTGGCCACCGCCTCAAAGAATCGGCCCTACTGTTCTTTGATGGCCTATGCCACCAATGATTCCTGTGATGAGATTTATCTTATGACACTGAATGAAGGTCGCAAGTATCAAAATCTCTGCGAAAACCCAACTGTCAGCCTTCTGATTGACACGCGGGGAAATTCGCTGAATGTAGATCATGCGGAAGGAAAGGCCCTTACGGTTTCGGGACGATTCGATAGCATTCAAAAAACATCGGAACGAGATCGAATTCGAAAAACCCTATCCGATGAACATCCGGGGCTCAAAAGTTTTTTTGAAAACCCGAAAGGGGAGCCCTTCAAGATCATCGTTGAATCCTATTTGCTTCTGGAAGGTCCCACGACATCCCACTATGAGGATATTTCGGGGTCTTAAATGGGAATCGCCCTAAAGAACATGAAGGGAAAAGAGGAGGTATTGAGAATGCGAAATGACCCGGTTCTGGTAAGCGGCGGCACAGGGTATGTGGGGGGACGGCTTGTTCCCCTGTTACTGGATTCAGGGTATCGCGTTCGTGTTCTGGGTCGTTCCCTTTCCAAACTTGCATCGCGGCCGTGGGCAGGACATAAGAATGTCGAGCTGGTCAAAGGCGATTTCATGGATTATGCATCCCTTGAAAAAGCTGCCAAAGGGTGTTGGGCGGCCTTCTATCTGGTCCATTCCATGAACCCCCGGCACAAAGATTTTGCCCAGGCTGACCGCGATGCTGCCGGGAACATGGCCAAAGCGGCTTCCGCCGCAAGTCTGGAGCGGATTATCTATCTGGGCGGACTCGGGGTTGAAGGCAAGACCTTGAGCAAACATCTGCGTTCCCGCACGGAAGTGGCCCGAATCCTCCAGTCCGGCGATGTCCCCACCACATTCCTGCGCGCGGCCATGATCCTCGGGTCGGGAAGCGCCTCTTTTGAAATGATGCGATATCTTACTGAACGATTGCCGGTCATGATCACGCCCCGCTGGGTTCAGAATCAGGTGCAACCCATCGCTATCCGCAATGTCCTGGGTTACCTGAAAGGCTGTCTTGAGCATGATGAGACCTTGGGCGGTACCTTTGATATCGGCGGTCCGGATATCATGACGTATAAGCAACTCATGCAAACCTACGCGGAAGTGGCCGGTTTGAAAAAGCGGTGGATCATTGGCGTGCCCGTCCTCACTCCCCGGCTTAGTTCTTACTGGGTTCATCTGGTGACCCCCGTGCCTTCCCATATCGCCAAACCCCTGGCGGAAGGACTCCGAAACCCCGTTATCTGCCAGGAAAACCGCATCCGTTCCATCATCCCCCAAGACCTGCAGGACTGCCGGGAAACCTTTCGGCTGGCCCTGGGGAAGGTGAAGGAAAAATGTGTTGAAACCTGTTGGGCCGATGCCGGGCCCATCGACTATCCCGAATGGGCCCAATGTGGCGATGTCCCGTATGCGGGAGGTACTGTCCTGGAGTCGGGTTACCGAATTTCCCTGGACGCCGAGCCCCACGCAGTATGGCAAAGCATTGTTCGTATCGGCGGAAAAAGAGGCTGGTATTCTTCCCAGTTTTTGTGGGCCTTACGGGGGCTCATAGATCGGGTGTCGGGTGGAATGGGTCTCAGGCGTGGACGTCTCGATCCGGTGCACCTTCGCCCGGGTGATCCGGTGGATTTTTTTCGTGTTCTTGAGGTGCGGGAAGCCGAACTGCTTTCTCTGCTTTCGGAAATGAAACTCCCCGGAGAGGCCACTCTGGAATATCGGCTTTACGATTTACCGGAAGGGGGCACCGAACTCCAGCAACTCTCTCGTTTCTTGCCCAAAGGGCTTTCGGGGCTTTGTTACTGGTATATCCTCTATCCCTTCCATCAGTTCGTTTTTAAAGGAATGTTAAAGGGTATTGCTCGATCTGTGGGAAAACCCATCCTTGATGCGCCCGACCGTTTCGCCCCGAGACTCCCCCACGTTTGCCGCATCGATCCAACGACAAGGTGAAAACCAAAAAATGATCAAAACTCAGAATTCATATCGATTTTTCTATTAGACAGGAGAAAAAAATGGAAGCCTTAAAAAACTATTTTGAAAACACGAAAGGGACGAGTGTTATGGCCACAGCAGACAAGGAGGGGAAAGTCGGCGCAGCCATATATTCAAGGCCCCACTTCCTGGAAGATGGTTCCATCTGCTTCATCATGCGCGACCGTCTTACCCACCATAATCTCCAATCAAATCCCCATGCGGCCTACCTATTTGTGGAAGAGGGACCCGGATACAAGGGGAAACGCCTTCAACTCATGAAAATTGGCGAAGAAGAGAACGGCGATCTCATTAAAACCCTCAGCCGCAGGGAATACAAGGATGAGGGTTCTGCCTCGAGATTTCTGGTAACCTTTAAGATAATCAAGATTCTGCCTCTTGTCGGGGCAGGGGTAGAGCAGGAATCCTGATTGCCGGAAGTTGTGGGGGAGATATCTTGACACTGAGCGGATCAGTCCCGACTTTGCGCGTAACGTCGTGTAACAAAGCGCCGGTGAATCACCAAGGCGAATTTGTCCTGTACTGGATGACGGCCTTTCGGAGGGTAAGCTGGAACTTCTCTCTGGACCGGGCTGTGGATTGGGCAAGAGAATTACATAAACCTCTTTTGATATTAGAGGCCCTTCGGTGCGACTACCCATGGGCCAGCGACAGGCTCCATGCCTTTGTGTTGGAAGGGATGGCCCATAATGCTCGCGAACTGGCCAAACAGCCTGTGGACTACTACCTTTATGTGGAGCGGACCCGGGGAGAGGGCAAGGGGCTCCTTGAAGCCCTCGCCAAGGATGCCTGCGTCATCGTTACGGATTATTTTCCCTGTTTTTTCATTCCTGCCATGACGCGGGCTGCTGCCGGAAAGGTCGGGGTGTTCATGGAAAAGGTGGATAGCAACGGTCTACTCCCGCTCAATCTCCCTGAAAAAACTTTTCAGGCCGCCTACCATTTCAGGCGCTTTTCTCAGAAGCACTTGCTTCCCCTC
>CAYOWC010000285.1:0-6315 GCA_964407525.1 uncultured Desulfobacteraceae bacterium
TGGATGCGGAAGCCAAAAAGAGCGGCGCTGAAAATGCCAAGGCCATAGAAGAGTATGCCGCGGAATGTTCTATCTCCAAGGTATATGGTTCTGAAATCCTGGACTATTGTGTAGATGAGTACGTCCAGATCCTGGGTGGATATGGCTTTTGCGCCGAATACCCTGCTGAGAGATATTACAGGGATTCCAGAATCAATAGAATATGGGAAGGGACGAACGAAATCAACCGGATGCTGATTCCCGGAACCATGCTTGGAAGGGCGATGAAAGGAAGGCTTAACCTGCTTCCCGCAGCCCAGGCAATCGGAGAATTTCTCATGGGCTATTCGCCTCTGGCGGTTCAACTCCCCGATACCCCTCTTGCCCAGCAGGAACATATGGTCAAAATGAGCAAGAAAATCGCTTTGATGGTGGCAGGGGTAGCCGCTCAAAAATTTGGGCCGGGCCTTACAAAAGAACAGGAAGTCCTTGGAAAAGTTGCGGACATTATTATTGAAGTTTTTGCCATGGAAAGTGGCCTTTTAAGGACCCTTAAAATGATAGAAAAACAGGGGGAAGAAAAGGCAAAATACCAGATAGCTGCAGTCAAATGCTATATTGACGATATGATTCCGCAGATTGAAATGTGGGCGAAACAAGCAGTGGCCTATGTGGAAGAAGGGGACATGCTTCGAACCCAGCTGGCAGGAGTCAAAAAATTGGCTCGTTATCAACCCATTGATAATATCACGTTGAAAAGGGAGATTGCGGACAGGATTATCGACCTGGAGGCCTACCCTTTCTAATGAAAGATTGATTTTTTATTCAGTCTGAATTATTATAAAGGAGGATCTGTGTGATCAGATCCTCTTTTTTATTGGTTAATGAGTTGACAATTAACCATTGGCAATTAGTTTTCCTGTTTCCTGTAAACAAACGCCTGACATCTGATAACTGTATTACGACGAGGTTTTTCAAACCGTGCACGAAATTGACAAATTGAGGAATATCGGCATCAGTGCCCACATTGATTCCGGTAAGACAACACTTACCGAAAGGATCCTATTCTACACCAATCGAATCCATGCCATTCACGAGGTAAAAGGGAAAGATGGTGTTGGGGCTACCATGGACTCCATGGAACTGGAAAAGGAAAGAGGCATAACCATCGCCTCCGCCGCGACCCATTGTGAATGGAAAGGCCATCAGATCAATGTAATCGATACACCCGGACATGTGGATTTCACCATTGAGGTAGAGAGAGCCTTGAGCGTAATGGATGGGGCCATTCTCATCCTTTGCTCCGTTGGAGGGGTGCAATCCCAGTCCATTACGGTCGACAGACAGATGAATCGGTATAAGGTGCCTCGTATCGCTTTTATCAACAAATGCGACCGGTCCGGGGCCGATCCCTACCGGGTGGCGAACCAGTTACATGAAAAATTGGGGCACAACCCTGTGTTGATGCAGATTCCTATCGGTCTTGAATCGAAATTCCAAGGGATTGTAGACCTGGTTACCATGAAGGCCATCTATTTTGAAGGGGCGAATGGTGAAGTGCTCAGGACAGCCGAAATCCCTGAAAACATGGTCGAAGAAGCCCAGACACGCAGGGAAGAAATGCTAGACGCCGTGTCTATGTTCTCGGATGAGCTGATGGAAGCCATTTTTGAGGAAAACGTGGAAGAGGAAATGATCCACGAAGCGGTCAGAAAAGGGACCCTGTCGAGGGAGCTGACCCCCGTCTTCATGGGCTCAGCCTATAAGAACGTCGGAGTGCAGGCAGCACTGGACGGAATTATTCAATATCTGCCTTCTCCAAACAATGTCCAGAACAAGGCCCTCGACCTCGATAACAACGAGACAGAGGTCCTCCTGAAGCCTGATCCCGATGCGCCGGTTGTTGCCCATGGATTTAAACTGGAAGTAACGCCGTATGGCCAGCTCACCTATATTCGTTTGTATCAGGGCGCCCTGAAAAAAGGGGACGATCTGATAATCACCAGAACGGGCAAAAAAATCAAAGTAGGCCGCCTGGTGAGAATGCACGCGGATCAAATGGAAGATCTTGCCACCGCAAGGGCGGGAGATATCATTGCTTTGTTTGGAGTGGACTGCTATTCCGGAGATACCTTCACCAATGGAAACGTGAACTATTCCATGTCTTCCATGTTCGTCCCAGAGCCGGTTATTTCCATATCCATCCTTCCTGAAGACAACAAATCGCAAAACAATATGTCCAAGGCCCTGAACCGTTTTACGAAAGAAGATCCTACGTTCAAGACCTATGTAGACCATGAATCCGGAGAAACCATCATTTCAGGGATGGGAGAACTTCATCTGGATGTGTATGTGGAGAGGATGAAGAGGGAATTTAACGCGCAGGTGACAACGGGCATCCCCCAGGTCGCCTACAGGGAAGCCATTACCCGGAAGGCCTCTTTTGATTATATCCACAAGAAACAGACCGGTGGATCCGGCCAGTTCGGTCGGGTAGCAGGCTTCATGGAACCTTCCGAAAATGACGACTACGAGTTTGTCAATGAAGTCAAGGGAGGGTCCATACCCACAGAGTACATTTCATCCGTTGACAAAGGGTTTCAGTCCTGTCTTGAAAAAGGGCTCGTACTGGAATATCCGGTTTTAGGGATGAAAATAACGGTGAATGATGGGAAATCCCACAGCGTCGACTCCTCGGAGATGGCCTTTAGTCAGGCTGCCAGAGGGGCCTTCAAACAAGCCTATATGAAAGCAAAGCCGGTTCTTCTTGAACCGGTCATGAAGGTTTCCGCGGAAGGACCTTCGGAATTTCAGGGAAACATCATGGGATCTATTAATCAGAGAAGGGGTATGATTACAAGTGCTGTGGAAAATGGCAATTTCAGCATCATTGAAGCAGAGGTTCCTTTGTCCGAAATGTTTGGCTATGCCACCACTCTTCGATCTTTGACCCAGGGCAAGGCGGAATTCACCATGGAGTTTGCAAAATACGCAAAGGTCCCTGAATCTTTGGCGGAGGAGTTGAAATCGAACCTGAGAAAAAAAGAAAAAGGAGAAAAGAGGCAATGAGCAATTTTGCTTCAGTAAGTCCGTTGAAAATTATGGCGAAATCTTCCCCTGAAGGATTAGGACGAGGAAATCTCGGCGTCTTGATCGCAAGGGCCGGCGTTGGAAAAACGGCATGCCTGATCCATATTGCCCTGGACAGGATCTTTCGTTCGGGGAAGCTGGTTCATGTGTCCCTTGAAGAGGGGCCTGAAAAGGTAACATCCTATTATAACGTCATATACCACGACATTCTAAAAGCACTTGATATACCCAACAAAGATGAATATCAGATGCTCATTGACCGAAACCGGATGATTCTTGCGTATTTGAACAGCAGCTTTGATTTGGAACGGCTGCGAGCCAACCTGACCAACCTGGCTGATCGACTTGAATTCACTCCGGAGACGCTCATTGTAGATGGCCTTGATTTTGAAAATACAGGGGCCGATCAATTGAAGGGTCTTAAAAAGGTTGCCGAGGATTTTTCCCTTGAAATATGGCTTTCCGCTCTTTCTCACCGCCACATCAAGGATGTAAACGAAAGAGGAATCCCCTATCCGGTAAATGCTGTGGATGAATTGTTCAGCGTTATTTTGCAGCTGAACCCGGAACCATCCGGCATATTCCTGAAGTTGCTGAAAGAAAACGGTAAACCAGTTGATGTGGTTAGAAACGTCAGATTGGACCCCAATACAACTCTGCCCCTGGATTAGTTAGTGCCCATCCATTAATATAATTGTGGACACTGCGGATTTCTAATCCAGAAGCGTTCAGGAAACAGGAGGGATAGGGGAAAAAGAGGAGCTGGAAATGACGATAAACTGTGGAGAACACCGGTCATCCATGGAACTGTTAGCCTTGAGACTTCGCCTGCAAAAGGGAATGATAAGCAAGAAAGAGCAGGACCAAATTGAAAAAAGAATAGGGGAGCTTGAAAAAGAACTGGCGCTGGATTGAAAGCCTAAAATCCTTTAGCACTGTCTAATAATAATGTAACGGGTCCGTCATTAACCAGATGTACATCCATCATTTCTTGAAAACGCCCGGTTGCAACAGGAATACCTTTCTTTTTCAGGCATCCAACAAAACGCTCATAAAGATCCTTTGCCATTTCCGGTCTGGCAGCCTTTATAAACGACGGCCTTCTCCCCTTCCTGCAGTCACCCCACAGGGTAAATTGAGACACGACGAGAGCACTTCCTCCGGTATCGAGCAGGGAAAGGTTCATAAATTCCGCCTCATCCGGAAAAATCCTCAGATTGGCTATCTTCTCAGCCAGGTACTCACCATCTTTTTTAACGTCCTCAACCCCTATGCCAAGGAAGATCAACAATCCCGGACCTATCGAACCAACGATGGTCCCCTTGACTTCCACTTTCGACTCTTTTACCCTCTGCACCACAGCTCTCATCGTAAAAGCTCCTTCATACGATTTAGGAAGAATTTGGACGCTGATGAACGCAGATCATCGGGGAGCTTCTATTTCAACTATCTGCGCGTATCTGCGGAAATCTGCGTCCCAAAGCTACGATTTCAAAACCTACAACGAACAGGATCTCAGACAGAAACCTTATGAAACCTTCGCTCATCCTTATCAATCCTTGGATTTATGACTTTGCAGCTTTTGACCTGTGGTCCAAACCGCTGGGTCTGCTTCAGCTTGCCGCTTATCTGAGGCAATCTGATTATCGTGTTCAGTTCATTGACTGCCTTGATGTACACCTCCCCGGGATGGAAGCCGGGCCAACCTTGAAACGTCCAAGGAGAGATTCATACGGCACCGGAAAATTCTGGAAAGAGACGATCCCTAAACCGGAGCCGCTACAGAGTATTCCCAGACCATACAGTCGATATGGAATTTCTCCATCCCTGTTTGAGAGGGAACTCAAACAGTGTGGGGAACCTTCAGCCATTCTGATCACATCCCTTATGACTTACTGGTACCCAGGCGTAAGGGATACAATTCGCATAGCGAAGGAAGTTTATCCCCATGTCCCGGTCATCCTTGGTGGAGTCTACGCAACCCTGTGCCACCAACATGCAATAGATTGCTCCGGGGCCGACAGAGTTATCTCCGGTGATGGCATGGCCACCATTTTGAAAGTTCTGGATGGATACGGAATACCGGCTCCCGTAGACAACCCGAATCCGGGAACACCATTGCGCCCCGCATTTGATCTCCTGACAAAAATTGATTATATGTGCATTATGGCATCCAAAGGGTGCCCGTACGATTGTAAATATTGCGCCAGCCGCTATCTGAACCCACAGTTTTCACAGAAAGATCCAGATGAAGTACTGGATGAAATCCTCTATTGGCACAAGGCTTTTGGCATCCGTGATTTCGCGTTTTATGATGACGCCCTCCTGGTGGCGTCACACACCCATCTGGGGGTACTTCTGGAAAAACTGGCAGGTTTCGACCTGGACTTGCGGTTCCACACACCCAATGCCATGCACGTAAAAGATATTACCCCCGAAATTTCAAGGCTCATGTACCAGACAGGGTTTCGAACCATTCGATTGGGAGTGGAGGCCCTGGATATGGCATTCCATCGGGACCTCGACCACAAAATGAAAGAGGGAGATTTCGAAAGAGCGGTACAGAACCTCCTGGCTGCCGGTTTCAGCAGTCAGCAGATCGGGGCTTATATCCTCATCGGACTTCCCGGCCAGTCCATTGAATCCGTTGAGGAAACAATCACCCTGGTGGGTAGCGCAGGAGCCGCGCCCTATCCTTCGGAATATTCCCCCATCCCCCTTACGGCACTGTGGGAAAAAGCAATAGCCTGCTCAGAATACGACCTTGAAAAAGAACCTCTTTTCCATAACAACACGCTCTTTCCCTGCTGGAGCGACCCCATGAAAAAAAAGGCCGTCACGTTGAAAAGGATGGCCTCTGAAATCCGACGAAAATTCAGCATCCTTCATCCATAAGTTTACACTTTTTTCGGAAATGGGGTATATTTTCCGACTGAAGGTCCACGTCGAAACTGGAAACCGGATGCTGAAACTGGAAATTTGAAATTGGATAAATAATCAGAATTAATGTGTTTTTTTTAATTTCCGATTTCAAGTTTCAAATTTCTCTGCCAAACAGCAAAAACCATAAAGTGTAAACCAGTGCCCATCCATTAATCGTACATTGGGCACTGCGGGTTTCCAATTCAGAAATGAGCAATTTTTCGCAAGATCAAGTCTCGGATCCCGCGCTTTCTGCGGGGGAAAACAAGGGTTTGCGCGGAGACGTACGATAGTACGTCGCACAAGGAAACCCGCAGTTTGACG
>CAYOWC010000286.1:0-6301 GCA_964407525.1 uncultured Desulfobacteraceae bacterium
GGTCATGCCTTCATGACTGTTTTTGTTGAAATCTTTACACGAACCTAACCGAATGCTAACATTGTATTCCTATTCTACCTGAAAACATTTTCCGTAAAGAGAGATCCCATGACCAAAAAACGCATTCTTGTAGTAGATGACGAAGAAGATATCTTGGAACTGGTGAGGTTCAACCTTCAGAAGGCCGGCTATGTGGTCTTATGTGCAACTTCCGGTGAAAAGGCTGTTGAGCTTGCCCGCAAAGAGCAGCCGGATCTCTTGGTGCTCGATCTTATGCTTCCCGGCATGGATGGCCTCGATGTGGCAAAGTTCCTGAAAAACAATACGGAAACCAAGGACATTCCCATTATCATGTTGACCGCTCGAGGGGAAGAAGCGGACGTGGTCACGGGCCTCGAACTGGGGGCGGACGATTATATGACAAAACCCTTTAGCCCGCGGATCTTGTTAGCCAGGGTCAAAGCCGTAATCAGGAGGCGGGTCATAGAAGAACCACTGGAGTCCGAAATGATAAGGGTTCACGACCTGGTAATTCATCCGGGTCGCAGGCAGGTTCTCTTGCACGGCACGGCCATAGATCTGACCTTTACGGAATTCGGCATCCTCGAATTTCTTGCGCGGAGACCCGGATGGGTCTTTACCCGTAACCAAATCGTGGATGCGGTGCGGGGGGAGGACTATTTTGTTACGGATCGTGCCGTGGATGTCCAAATTGTTGGACTTCGAAAAAAGCTTGGTTCCGCCGGGAAATATATCGAAACCGTGCGGGGAGTTGGATATCGGTTCAAGGAGTGAGTTAGTTTCCATCCATAAATGGCCCTTTTCCGCAATATCTGCGTCAAACTGCGGGTTTCTTTGTGCGACGTACTATCGTACGTCTCCGCGCAAACCCTTGTTCTCCTTGATCTTGCGAAAAATTGCTCATTTCTGAATTGGAAACCCGCAGTGTCTACAATTGCAATAATGGATGGGAATGAGTTATGGTTCGTAAACGGAGACTTTTCTGGCAGCTTTACCCTTCTTACCTGTTGATCTCCCTCATTTCCCTCGCTGCCGCGACATGGTATGCCTCCAGTGCGGTGCGGCATTTTTTTCTGGAACAAACAGCCTCTGATCTCAAAGCACGGGCACAGCTTTTTGAAAAGCAGGTCATACCCTACCTGGATCCGTTGGATGAAAAAGCCCTTGATCTTGCATCAAAAGATGCCGGACGGCATGCGGAAACCCGTGTCACTGTGATTCTTCCATCGGGCAGGGTGGTTGGCGATTCCGATGAAGAACCTGCTGCAATGGATACCTATGCCGATCGACCCGAGGTCTTGAAGGCTATAAAAACCGGCTTAGGAACATCCATTCGACATAGCAGGACATTAAAAAAGGATCTGATGTACGTGGCCATCCCTGTGCTTCAACACAGCAATATTCTAGCTGTTGTCCGGACATCCATTCCCACAAGCGCCGTGGATCATGCCCTCAAAGATATCCAGACCAGGATAATCCTTGGAGGCATGATCATGGCTCTCTTTGCAGCCATCCTGGGTTTACTGGTTTCACGTAGGATTACTCGCCCCATTGAAAAAATCCGCAATTGGGCCGATTCCATTTCCGAAGGCGAATTTCTTCGAAAACCCTCCATCCGGGCCTCCGATGAAATAGAGGCCCTGAGTGAATCACTGGGAAAGATGGCGGGAGACCTTAAGGAACGCATTGAGATGGTTTCACGCCAACGAAACGAGATGGAAGCGGTTTTTTCCAGTATGGTTGAAGGCGTGCTTGCTTTAGATACAGAAGAGCGGGTCATCCGCATAAACAAAGCCGCAACCCGGATGTTGGACTGCAGCCTTCCTGAGGCCAAAGGACGTACCATGCAGGAGGTGTCGCGCAACACAGTTCTCCATCAATTCATGCAAGACACTCTATCAAGCGGAAAACCTTTGGAGAAGGACGTCCTTCTGTCTACAAGCAGCCGTTTAATGGTAAACGCCCATGGCACCATACTTCATGACTCGGAGAGGAACCGGATCGGCGCCCTCATCGTTTTAAACGATGTCACCAGGTTAAGGCAATTAGAGAACATCCGCCGTGAATTCGTAGCCAACGTGTCCCATGAACTAAAGACTCCTATCACGGCCATCAAAGGCTTCGTGGAAACACTCCGTGACGGCGCTGCAAAAGATCCCCTGGATAGGGAGCGTTTCCTGGAAATCATTGACAAGCATGTGGATCGTCTTGAGGCCATTGTAGAAAACCTTCTCTACCTCTCAAGGATCGAACAGGGGGCAGGCGAAGGAGAAATGGAGCTTGTAGAAAGCCGAATTGCTGAAATCCTTCGGACTGCCGCACAAGTTTGCAATGTCAGGGCGACGGCCAAGAAGATAGAAATCAAAATATCATGTCCTGAACCAATAACGGCTGCAGTATCCTCCCCGCTTCTTGAGCAGGCCGTTATAAATCTCCTCGACAACGCCATCAAGTACAGTGAAAAAGGAAAAGTGGTCCGGGTGGAGGCAATGAAGAAGAATGAAGAGACCATTGTCTCCGTTCACGATCAGGGATGCGGCATCGAGAAAAAACACCTGCCTCGATTGTTTGAAAGGTTTTATCGCGTCGACAAGGCAAGGAGCAGGCATTTAGGAGGTACGGGTCTCGGCCTTGCTATTGTTAAACATATCGTGCAAGCCCATGGTGGTCGCCTGACCGTAGCCAGTACGCCGGGCAAGGGAAGTGTTTTTTCCATCCACCTGCCGGCTTCCTAACAACCTTAGGTACTCGGTAAAAGAAATCAGAAATCGTGCTTTATAGTGAAACCTCGAAGTTTAGAAGAAAAGAGGGTTAGAGAGCTAGTTCGTTTCCATCCATAACCAGTTCCGGCTTTTTTTTGTCCTTCATGCTCTTCATGTCATGGTCGTGTACTCATGTGAAATTCAAATCAAGCTCGCTTTCAAAGACACTTCTATAAGAACAGCCATTTTACATATCCCCGAACAGTTTCACCAATACATGCCAAATCCTCTATAAGTCATCATTTTCTCACAAGCCCCTAATGCGATCCTATCATTTCAAACCTATCTTCAGCGGAAATACATTAAATTGAAAGGAGCAAATACCTATTTGAAAATACCAGATACACAAGTCATTTTCAGAAAATCGATGCAATACATTGTTAAAATACTGATGGTATTCATTATCCTGGTTCTTATTATCGGACTTGCAAGGACCCTTTATAGCATGCGCACAATCTTAGTTGATAAACCCCTTGGACAGGCTTTTGACAACATCGTAACCGATATTCTCACGTTCTTGGTCATTATTGAACTGTTCAGGAGTTTTATTGAGTATTTTGAAGCCCACAGGTTCAGATTAAACACCATGATAGATCCTGCCATCGTATTTGTTATCAGGGAACTCATCGTGAAACTCTACGACACGGGACATCTTCAATGGGAAATACTCATGGCCCTGGGGTTTGTAGTGATCTGTCTCGGTGTTGTCCGAACTTTAGCCGTGCAGTTCAGCCCTGACGAAGACAAGAAATCGCAGGAATGTAAACATTCCTCTATCACAACACAAAAAATTTAAGGAGACATATGGAAAAAATGAGATATACTGATCGTTTGTATGGAGTATTTAATCTTCCACCTACAGCAGAACTGGCTTGTGAAAGAAATGAGCCAACTTGTATTATGATGGTTTATAACAGAGCTACAGATGTAAAAAAGTTTGAAATTTTAGAAAAAAGACTTCCAGCTGATGTTCGTGAGAAGATTGTATTATGGTTGCATAAAAGCAGCCATCTCTTGGATGTCACCGTCGGGCTGACCTAACGCAAACCATCCTAATTTAAAAAAGTGCCATATTTCTTGTTCCCCAACCCTGCCCCTTCCCTCTCTCAAACACCCGCAATATAAATCAAAAACAGTTATACCCCTCTAATTCCTCTTAAACCCTCCCTGAAAGCGCGCCATTCCCTACCCTCGCAAACAATCAGTCTATACCGATTTCACACAAGTCTAATATTTGCCTAATAAGTTTTTAACGTACCTCACTTAATCTCTTTTTTATGAAAAACACGTACATGTTCTGAAAGGAGGTGAAACAGCAAGTATTTATGAGGAAAGAATAATCACGATATCAACAAACAAGATTTCACATTGAAAATTCATTAAAAGGAGTGGAAAAACCAATGAAAAGATTTGCACTTATCGTATGCCTGATGGGAACACTGGTTTTCAGTTTCGGCATCGTACCTTCCCATGCGGCTGAGGTTGATGTACTGGTCAACAAGCTGGTTGAGAAAGGGCTTTTTACAAGAGAAGAGGCCACACAACTTCTCAAACAAATGCAGAAGGAGGACGTGCGCCAGGAAACCAAGATTAAGGAAACTGCTGAAAAGGCAGCCAAAGAAACCGTACAGAAAGAAGCCAAAACCGCCGGCTGGGCTGAAGTCCCCAAGTGGGTCAGCCGAATCCATTTCAAAGGAGATTTCAGGCTGCGCTACCAGTATCAAAACATAGACCTTGACAATGGAACAGGAACCGATCCATCTCGAAACAGAGGCCGTTACCGCTGGCGGTTCGGAGCTGTAGCCGATGTGACTAAAGACAAAAAGTGGCAGGTTGGTTTTGGGCTTGCCTCCGGGAGCGGTGATCCTCGATCAACCAACCAGACCTTTGTAAACGATTTTGAAACTCCGGATGCTCGTATCGACTACGCTTATGCCCAGTGGCAGCCCGTCAAATGGCTTAAAGCTATCGGCGGGCAGATGAAAAATCCGATTTTCAAGGTTAAGGATCTTATGTGGGATAGCGATATTCGTCCTCAAGGTGTGGCCGTTCCCATCAATTACGCCTGGAGCGACAGCGGTACATTTTTCTTGAATCCTGCCCTATTCGTGCTTGATGAATACAAGGATCCTGATGCTGGCGATCCCATCATGTTTGTCTTTCAACCTGGCGTCAAAATGAAAATAAACAAAATGCTTTCCTTTGCCGTATCCGGTTCCTACTACTGGAACTCAGACGTGAAAGGCAGCAGTTTCAAGTACAGTTCCGGAACCAATACCACCGATGCAAACGGTGCTCTGATCTACAACTACAGTGCACTTTCCTTGAACGCTAAGTTTGATGCCAAATTCGGAGGACCGGTTCCTGGTGCAGGTGTGTTCGGGACCTATGTAAATTCGGATGCGGATGACAATGATACAGGATGGTTAGCCGGTATCTGGTTCGGGCACAAAGACTATAACAAGGAATTGTGGAAATGGCGGATCAAATACAACTACCGTCACCTGGAAAGGGATGCCTGGCCGGACTTCCTGCCGGACAGCGATTTCTATGACGGCGAAACCAACGCCAAGGGTCATGAATTTGAAGTTTGCCTGGGTTTGGCCAAAAATGTCTGGTTCGCCTTTGATTACTACCATGCGATGATGATCGATTACGCGCCCGGGTCTACGGATGAACCCCAGAATGTCGTGCAATGTGATTTCAATTTCAAGTTCTAAAGATCTTGTGCAATAAGTTATGATGGAAAGGAGTCTGTTCAAAGAAGATGCAATCAAACATTAACATGAGCCTAACAGAAATCTAACAATTCAGGATTAGCATATTGTCAATGAAAAAGAGAGGAACTCATCACTGAGTGAGATGCTAAACCCTCATTTTAACAATCAATTTTATGGAGGAAAAAATGAAAATCAAAAGTATCGTAATAGTGGTATGTTTCATCGCAGGGCTCTTTGCCGCAAATATGGCATGGGCAGGAAATATCGTTATCAAAGGATCCACGACGGTTCTCCCCGTCGCCCAGAAGGTGGCTGAGGCCTATATGAAACAGAACCCAGACATCAAAATTTCTATCTCCGGCGGTGGATCGGGTAACGGAATAAAGGCCCTCATAGACGGCTCCACGGATATTGCGGACAGCTCGCGGTTCATCAAAGAGAAGGAAGTGAAACTTGCTGTCAAAAATGGGCGCTATCCTGTCCCATTTGCCGTAGCGTACGACTGTATCGTCCCAGTGGTGCATCCCACTAACTCTATCATGAATATCACCCTTTCTCAGCTCAAAGACGTTTACATGGGAAAGGTGAAGAACTGGAAAGAACTGGGGGGTCCTGACCGTCCGGTGGTGGTAATCTCCCGGGATACCTCTTCGGGAACCTACGAGGTCTGGGCCAAAAAGGTCATGACAAAAAAACGGGTCTATCCCGGCGCCCTCCTCCAGGCCTCCAACGGAGCCGTTTCCCAGGCCGTGGCCAAGAACAAAAACGCCATTGGCTATATCGGGATCGGATATATAA
>CAYOWC010000287.1:0-6286 GCA_964407525.1 uncultured Desulfobacteraceae bacterium
GTCGAACGTACTCTTGGATGATCTTATCAAGTGGGCGAAGTTAGAACCAAGCCCGGGTTGATTATGGCCTCCACAAAGGGAAACAAACGACAAAGGTAGTCATATTTTCCACGCATCTGATTTCGATTTTTCCATTCAATAATCTCATGATCCGTTGGGTAATATACAGGCCGCGTCCCTCCCCCTCTCCCTCTAGAAGTTTCATGGAGTCTTCGTCGGAAATGGATCCCGTATTACTGATCTCCGCACAAGCCCATTTTCCATGTTCATAAGTGCATATCGATATGACGCCTCCCAAAAGCGGTACGGCCTTCGTGGCATTATTTAAAAGATTGTCAAAAACCCTTTCCAGCTGTACTGGGTGACACTTCACCTTCAAGCCGTTATGGAAAGGCCCTTCCTTCAGTTCAATATTCTGACGCAGCTCTTCTTTTATGACCTCTCGGTTAATAATAAATCGTCTTTTCAAGACCTCTGCAAAATCTACAGCCTGTTTCTCTCCAACGTGGTAGAGGCTCATAGCCAGTTCCTGCAGACGACTGGTTTCTTCCAGGATGATATCAGAATACCAGTCAATTTTTTCTTTTGAGCCTTCCATATCGCCTTTCTTGATCAGTCTCTTGAGACGTCGCGCAAATCCGGCGGTAGCAATTGCCGGGTTTTTGAAATCATGAAGAGCGTCATCAAGACGTTCCATTTTCTGCGCCTTCATTAACTCCCTTCCAAGAAAAAGAAGAAGACTGATTTCATCGTCCCGGTATCTCTTTTTCTGGTCCAGGGCATCAAAGGTCATGAAATGGGTAATCTCCCCATCGACACTGAGAGGGATATACAATATGGAATTAATGCGATTCTGTTCCGCCATTTTTTTCAGGTTATCCGAAATCAGATCGCTTCTCTGAGGATCAACCACTAAAATATAGAGAGGCGTAACTACCTCATACCTAGATTCGCCTCTATAATCCTGAAGGTTTAAGAGCAACTCGAAAGCTGGTTCGCTATTCACTGGTAAGCTCTTTCCTATACTGTGGTACCCGTTATGATTGGGAAACCCGCTTTCCAGAATGACACCCTCCAAATCCCTTTTCACCGAGAAAAGCGCACAGCTTTGAAGATCAACCAGTTCTGCAAGTTCAGGAACCACACTATTGAAGATCTCTTTCATTTTGATCCCGCCACGCGATCCAAGCTTGCTGAAGATATGTCTTACTATGGCTTCGCGTTTTTCATTGGATCTGTTGAGGTAAAGAATCTTTTTTCTGGCCATGACAAAGCTGAGCCTCTTGGCCATGAGCACAGCCAGTTTTACCTCCACAGGGCTGAAATTGTGACCTGCTTCAGCATAGTATATCTGGATAACGCCAACAGCATTCCTTTCTCGCGGAAAAAATCTCGGGATCTCCAGAGGAATAGCCATCAGAGAGCTCACGCCCCTTCCGTAAACCACCCGCTTATTCCTATACAGTTCTTCCTTTAAGAGATCGGACGACAGAAAAGGCTCTCCACTCTCTGCCACCTGTCCCGCAATGGTTCCCCTGAAAGGAACATCACTCTCCCTTCTTTCTTCTTCAGAAGGATAAGATCCGTAGGAAATCATCTTTTCCGCATTCGGATCATAAATCCTCACGGAAGCGCTGTGTGCGCCCAAAAACGTCACCATATGCCTGGCTGCAATTCCGAGGATCTCTTTCTCCGAAAGATCAGGATCAATATTGACAATGGCATCAATTTGTCCTGAAAGCAGGTCGAGGAGTTCCACAAGCATTCTTTCATTAATCCATATGCCCAAGAGCGACCAGAAATCTTCATCAACAGAAAGTTTCTTCGCCTTCGCCTGCCGTCGAATCTCTTCCACCAAGGTATGATTATTAAATAACATATCGATAATACCCCATTCATTGGGACAACCGTGAACGGTTACTCATTTGAGACAAAAATAATTTCTCTCCATATTAACATACTCTTATAGCGCATTTTCTCTTTAAAAACACCCGCTTTTTTTATCCAAGGGTTGACGTGCCTCTTTTCAGAATTTACAGTATGTACCATATAAACCATTTTAAGGAGAGATTATGACAGTTAAAAGTGACTACAAAGAAGATCTCGACAGACCGGTTGTAGTAATCGACACAAGCCTCGGAACATTCGAGGCAGAGCTATATGCAAAAGAGTGTCCTGAAACCGTCTGGAATTTTATTAATCTGGCTGAAGGAAGACAAGAGACAGAAAAAGGCGGTAATTTTTATGACGGTCTTTCGTTTCACCGGGTCATTGAAGGATTTGTCATTCAGGGTGGTTGTCCCACCGGAAATGGAACAGGGGGACCTGGTTACCGTTTCAAAGACGAATTCGATGCAAACCTTCGTCACGACAGCGAAGGAATTTTTTCCATGGCCAACGCCGGTCCCGGAACCAATGGAAGTCAATTTTTTGTAACATTAGGTGCAACACCGCATCTGGACGATCGACATTCAGTCTTTGGAAAAGTGATTAAAGGGCTTGACGTGGTAAGGAAGATAGGTACGGTAAAAACCGGAGCTATGGACAAACCGGTCGAACCGCTTATCATCAACAAAATGACTATTCGCAGATAATTTTTGCTTTGGGGCCGGGGGTTTTGAAACTATTTACCCCCGTCCTCTTCTGAGCAGTTCATCCATTAACACCTCATCCTTGATCCCTTCAGACCTCATGACTCTCGCCATGGCAATCATAATCAGACGGCTGTCCGATATCCTTTTGAGGTCCGTGTCGGAAACCCCTCGCATTTTCTCCTGGTCCTCTTCCTCTGTCAATCTTCTTCCCATGCAAACATCTCCTCGTGCTCTTCGTTCAGGCGTTGTCCGCCTCCACCGCACTCAAAATTCTTGAATAAATTTCGGGATAACTGAAAAAGACCCGGTTCCACGATGGAATCAACGTACTCTCATGCGGTCCTTTGCTCTGTTCCCAGGCAGTCCAGAGAAATCCTCTAAAGTAGCGCGCAGTAAGTTCTTCTTCGTGTCTATCAAAGGTCAGTTTATTAACGTCGGCATCATCACTAAAACTTTTGATAAATTTGAGCGCATTGTCATAATAGGTGTGGAGGAGCATATCCACAAAGGCATCATCAAGAGGAAAGCCATGGGAGCGCATATACGTCAAATAGAATTTGGCAATATCCACCACCATCCTGTGAAGTCCTCGTTCCGCATCCTCCGGAGAAAGTCTCTGATGTTTGTGTTCATAGTTTGGCGTGAGATCAATCTGGGCTATTTTTCTCGGGATAACGCGATGGTACGCCTGTGAGAGGGTAGCCACTTCAAGTCCCCAATCGTAAGCAAAATCCATCCCCCGAGCGACTCGCGTTGCAAAACTGAATTCTCCCGCAAGAGGATATTTGAAACTTTGATGGTACTCAAAGAACTTCTCCAGCTCATAATTCCCCCGTTCTCGCATGATGTCTTTTAGAGCATCAACGAGGGGTGTCACAAATATCCTGGTCACCCTGCCCTTCATTGCCTTTTCCGTAGGCGAGATACGGGCGTAAAATCCTTTGCAAAACTCGAAATCATTGTTGGGGTTCGCAGTTGGTTCTATCAGTCTTCCAAGAAGGATTCTATTGTAGGTAACAATGTCACAATCATGCAGTGCAATGACCTCACAATCTTCCCGTGCAAATATATATCCGAGGCTGATCCATACGGATTGCCCTTTCCCTTGGACACCGATAGGAATTTCCCGAGCAGCAATTTTTTGAAACAATTCCTGGATTCGAGGTCCGTCAACCCAGACGACCTTAACGTCTCGGTCAGGCGTTCGGAGTTTCTCAAAATATTCCCTGGCTTCATGAAACTGGTTTTCGTCCTGAGCGCCCCCTAATGCAATAATAACAGAATGGATATATCCAACCCCTTTGATTTCAGATAAAATATTTCCAAGCACTTGCTCATTCTGCATCTCAGAATGCAGGCAGGGAAGTAAAAGACAGATTCGCAACTGCCGTGCATATTCCACCAACCTCTTTTCAAGAGCCAATTGATACACTTCTTTGCCAAATCCTGAGTGGAGATCGTGAAGAGTTGTAATAACGCCATTTTGATGAAAATCCGCCATAGTCGCCTCCTTCCTCATTCTCACAAGAACTGGGGTATGAAACCGGAAGTCTCGTTGCCTATCCACGAAACACCATACTCCATAACTTCATACGGGTAAAGAGAAACGGAGGCTATCCTCCCTTTCTATTGCGGGGTCACCTTACTTGTGTTACAGTATGCGTCTTCAAGAAAGACCTGTGTAACCGGAAAAACCAGGCCTGAACCACAAAACCAGAGGAGTTCGAAATGAAAGAAGTGGATTATATGGCTGTCGCTGACAAGGCAATGAAACAGATCAAAAAAGGAGCCTTTCTGACTGTCCGCTCAGGGGAAAAGCTTAACACCATGACAATTGGCTGGGCAACCATAGGATTTGTATGGAAAAAGCCCATCTTCATGATCGCAGTTCGGGATTCCAGACATACCTTTGGGATTATCGAGGAAGCTGTCGACTTTACGGTTTCGGTCCCTTCCGGTGATATGAAAGCTGCAGTCATGTTCTGTGGGACAAAATCAGGCAGAGATTACGACAAATTCAAAGAGTGCCGCCTCAACACTGCCGATGGTCGAAAAACGGCATCCCCTATCATCGACATCCCCGGCATTCATTTTGAGTGCCGGATTGTTTTCAAAGCGCCGATGGATCCCGTATATCTGGATCAAACCTATGAAGACCTCTATCCGGAAAAGGACTACCATACCCTTTATTTTGGAGAGATCCTGGACTGCTATGAATTCTAATCTTCTCGTGTGAAAGCCTCCACCGAAAAGGATTAATTTATGAAAATCTTACGTTTGCTGAAAGGTAAAACTCCCGAGCAGATAGAAAGCCAGGGGGATATTTTTTTTGAAAAAGGGGAATACGGGTCTTCCAAAATGGAGTATGAAAAAGCCCTTTCTAAGCTTGAAAAGAAAGCTCCGGAGGCCATCGATAAAATCAGTCGACTGAAGGAAAAAAAACTTCAAGCTTGCAACGGCCTTGCTTCCGAACATGAACAGACGTCTGTAGACCTCATCGAAAATGGGTATACTGACGAAGCTGAAAACCTACTGACCCTTGCCCTCGAATTGGCAAACGATGAGGAAATCATCTCCTCCATTGAAAAGCGTCTTCAAGCTTTGGGAGTTAAAAAAGTATCATCCGAAAACTCCGATGTTCAAGGTCACGAAACAATGCTGGAAAAGCAGGAAGAGGCTCCAGACGAGCAACTGTTGCATGATCCTGGCGATCACTATTTCACCCTGTTAGTCAGCACACTGCCTGAAGAAGATCAATCGGAATATCACCGTTATGATGAATCGTTCAAAAAAGGATACGTCAAACTCAATCAGGGCGATTTTGAAGGAGCGGCATCCCTCCTTTCAGAAGCTCTGGAAGAGAGTGACTCCACTGAAAATTTTATTCCTTTAGAACTGGGCACAGCCCATCTGAACTTAGGACAAAACGACCCCGCCCTTTTGCTTCTTGAAGGTTTTCTTAAGCACCATCCTCAAACCCTTCGGGTCTATCCTCTTCTAAGTGAAATATACTGGCAGAGTCATGAATTTGAAAAGGTCCATACTCTTCTCCAGAGCTGTCCTGAAAGCCTGAAGAATCATCCGGTCATCCATGTGCTTGAAGGGGAGACATTTTTTCAGGACAACAAATATGAAGAAGCCGAAGCGCATTATTCCAGCTTCCTCAATTTCTGTGGATGGGACGAGGCCATCGCCCGCGCCCAGGCGAAGACCCTTGAGGCGCTTGGGAAAAAAGAAGAAGCCAAAGAACAATATGTTAAGATCCTGAATGCGTGCCAGGGCTGTGGGAAACAAACCGACCCCCTGATCAAACAGCGATTTGCGGATCTGAGTCTGGAAACGGGGGAGCATTCCACAGGGCTTCTTGAACACTATCTGGCCCTCATACAAGAGATCCCCGAAAACCGGGTAGAAAATTATGAAAAAATCAGCAGGATTTTCGCTTTGAACGGAAATGAAAATGAGGCCATGCGCTTCAAACGGTTTGCTGAAGAAGCAAAGAATATTTAAGTAGACTATTCAGCTACTTTTGCCCGCAAGTGGAAAAATTAAAATCTTGTCAGCCTTGTCGCAGACATTTCCGACGTGAACCTTGATGAATTCGTAAAAAGTCAAAATCCTCCTCTTTTCTTCATTCCCGCGGGAATCCACCATCAGGTGGTTCCGGAGTCTCGCATGCTCGCTTACCCGGA
>CAYOWC010000288.1:0-6253 GCA_964407525.1 uncultured Desulfobacteraceae bacterium
TTCGGTGAAGAATTTCGAGATCCTGTCCTCGCCGAGGTGTCAGGTGTCGGGTGTCGGGTGTCAGGGCTCCGGGTCCAATATCCCAGAAATGTGATTTGAGACAACATAACTCTATGATTCTATGTTGAATCAATCGAATGACAACAAGTTTTTTCCTGACACCCGACACCTGACACCTGAAAAAGGTCTACAAGAGAGCAAAGTCGAGTAACGCGCATATGCCTGACAAACAAAGATGAATGGAATTCATTCACGGGTATTGAAGTTAGAACCAAGCCCGAAAAGCTGAAAGATATTGGCACCCATTTCGGAATTGGAGAATCCGGCGTGTCCCAGGTAAGTAGGCGTGTTACTGGTAAAATAAGAAAAGATAAAAAGCTTAAAAGTAAAATTGATAAGGTTGCAGGAAAACTGGATTTGTCAAGAATGTAGACCTGACCCCGATGTTTTCTTCCACACATGTTGTGGTTGTTTTTTCTTGGCCTACAATCTGGCTTTTTCTATAGTCGACTTTTAAAAAAGCAAAGTCTTATCACATCACAGAAGAATGACGTTGAAAATAAGAAATCCTAAATGCAACAATACATCTGCCAGTCTTGAACTCGTAACCACCATTCTCATTCCTTTTTACCTGTCCAATTCGCGGCGGATGGCTTGGGCGATAATCTGCAGGCTGTAAGGCTTCTTGATATAGGTCTTCGCACCCAGGCGCTGAGCTTCCTTAACCCTTTCTGATTCAGTAAAGCCGCTGGCGATGATCGCCTTTTGGCCGGGGTGCGCGGCAACAATGCGGCGAAAGGTCTCGCAGCCGTCAATCCCCGGGTCCATGATCATATCCAGGATGAGGATATCAACCTTATCGGTTTTGAGTTGCTTGATCGCGGCTTCGCCACTGGCGACGGTTTGTACGTTATACCCCAGCTTTTGGAGCATGAGGGACGCGATTTCTCTCTGCTCGGGGACGTCATCCGCCACCAGAACCCTTTCCGTACCCCGGCAATCCTCAAGAACGAAAATCCTTTCCATTTCCTCCGTCGCATCCCTGGTAACCGGGAAATAGAGGTCAAAGACGGATCCTCGGCCTTCCTCCGTTTGAATGTCGATAAAGCCGCCGTGCTCCTTGACCGTTGACCAGATGAGCGTCATGCCCAGGCCTGTTCCGCTTCGCCCCAGTTTCTTTTTCGTATAAAAGGGCTCGAATATCTTTGTCAGGTCCTCCTGGTTGATCCCAATCCCCGTGTCGGCAACGCTTAAAACAACATATTCTCCTGCTTCGATTCGTTCATAGGCATCGTGCGGTTTATCGAAATAACGGTTTTGTGTCATAATCGAAACGGTTCCATCCACCAGATTTGCCTCGCAGCCGTTATACAGCAGATTCATGAGGGCTTTCGAGATATGAAACGCCGAGCCTTTGATGTTCAATACCCCTTCATCAAGATCGACCTCCACACGGACCTGACGGTGATTGGACAACAACTCGGTGTATTCAAGGGAAGCGAGGTAATCGGCCACGATCCGGTTCACATTGATGATCTTATTTTCGGCCACACCCTGCCGGGCCAGACTTAGCAGGTCCTGAACAATGGCTGCTGCCTTCTGTCCCGATTGTTGGATGATGGAAAGGGGCCTATGCCATGGGCTCTCCTCGGGAAGGTCCATGAGAAGCATATCCGGATAGGTGACCAGGCCGCTGAGGATATTGTTCAGATCATGGGCAACGCCGGCTGTGAGTCTGCCGATGGTCTCCAGCTTTTCCGCCTGCTTCAATTGCCGTTCCAGACGACGTCTTTCCTCCTCCGCCCGCTCATGTTCGGCCATCTCCAGGGATAATTGGTGGTTCATTTTTTCCAGGGCCGCGGTCCGTTCAGAAACACGCGCCTCCAATTGATCATTTGTCTGTTCGATCTTTCGCCGCTCGTCGGCAAGAAGGTGCATGAGAAAGAAATTGCGGCGGCCCATAAAATCAATGGTATAACAGATCAGCATCCCGGCAATATTGGCACTGATCAGAAAAAAATTATTGCTGATCAACTCCAGCAGCGGCGTTTGCGTCAGGACCGCGGCGATATTGTAAAGGACCACAATAATCAATCCGCTCAGGGAGGCCCACAGAAATCGAAGAGAGATAAACGAATACCCGAACATCAGGAGCAGGGTCAACCCGGCGTAATAATAGTAATTGACCGGTTCCGGGGCGATGATAATCATGAGCACGATTCCCAGGCCGGCTATGGCGATGGCCAACGACATCATGGGTTGCAGGGAACCATGAAGACGGGGGAGGAATGTGGCGCCTGTAACGGCCAGGATACAGGGACAGACAAAGGCATAACGGATCAACCATGTGATATGCCGGTGCTGGGGCAGAACGAGGGCATCGAGAATGCCGAAGAAGGCATACATCAGACCGCCGAGGATAAATGAGATTCTGATCAGAGAAAGCGTCTGAACAAGATTGTGTTCCCGGTAGGGCACCTCCAACCCGGCCATGGGCCCGGAGAATCTGAGGAACAACCGGTGGAGGTGCATGGCCTTTACACCGCTTTTGGATTTGAGATCGGACTTCGTGGATTTCATCATGTGTTATCAGTTCCAGAGTTTCAAGGGTTTTTTCCTGTCTCCCAGACAAACAAGGTTTCAAAGTGACAGGGATATATCAGCTATGTAGTGCCTAAGGCCTGCCGTGTCTCCCTTGTATCCTTTGAGAAGCACCTGACTTGATAGCTTCATCAAGATTTTCCCTGGTCATGACATTCCCCGTTTCACCTGTTTTGCTGTAGGGCAGCAAAACGGCCCCACGAACGCTGCCTTTATCAGTTGCTGATTGAAAAATTTTAACATTATTTAGGAACTTTTGATACCAATCCCCAACCACGCCCATAGGACGTGGTATGAGGAAGCCCCCTTGAAGGGGGCAAAAAGCTCTTTTTACCACTTGAGTGCTTCCATAATAATGCTGCTGGTCCTTTTCCAACTTTTTCGGGGTTCATTCGCTTACTCCATTCAGATGCCACGGCTTCCATTCTCCAAATTTTCAATGATGGAGGTTTTGGGCGAAATGTTTATTGGGGAAGGCCATCTCACCGTTAAGGTAAAACCTTTAGGGTCACACGGGCGTAGCCCGTGGTTTAATTGAGGGCAATTAAAAATCTTTAAAATCCTCTTCTTCATCCAAGGGGAGCACCTTTGCTGGATCATCGGTCCGCGCCCCCTTCTCAGGAAGCAATTTGTGTCTATTCGCCGATTTTGAGGCCTTTTGGGTTGAGGGCGCTCTGCGACCTACAACCGTATGCGCGGTGTCGACCACCGGTGTCACTTTCTCTTTTCCGGTGATGAGCGTTGACAAATCATGAACCGTCGCTTTCATCTTCAGGGACTGAGCACTCATCTCCTCGGACGCCGATGCGGATTCCTCGGCATTGGCGGCCACCTGCTGGACCACTTTGTCCATTTCGGAAACGGCCCGGTTGATCTGTTCAATCCCCTGGGCCTGCTCATCGGATGCCGCGGCGATTTCACTGACCAGTTCGCCCACTTTTACGGCGCTTTCATTTAATTGAACAAAGGCCTCGCTGGTCCGGGTGACAAACCCCGATCCGTCATGTACCCTTTTCACGGTCCCTACGATCAGTTCCGCGGTATTTTTGGCCGCTTCGGCGGCCCGCATGGCCAGATTCCGCACTTCGTCGGCCACGACGGCAAATCCGGCCCCCGCCTCGCCCGCTCTTGCCGCTTCCACCGCGGCGTTCAGGGCCAGCAGATTGGTTTGAAACGCGATCTCGTCAATGGTCTTGATGATTTTGGAGGTTTCCTCGCTGGCGTTTGAGATCTCAGTCATGGATTCCGTCAGCTGTTCCATGGAATGGCTGGCCTGTGTTCCCAATTCCCCCACTTCCTTCATGAGGCTGTCGGCCTGCCGGGCATTTCCCGCATTCTGTTTGGTCATGGAAGACATTTCCTCCATGGAGGAAGAGGTCTCCTCAATGGAGGCCGCCTGCTCGCCGGCCCCTTCCGCGAGGGATTGGCTTGAAGCGGACACCTCGTCGGCCCCCGAAGCCACCTGTTCCGACCCCTCTTGAAGGACCCTCACGATCCGGTTGATGGGTTTGATGATGCTTGATTTCAGTATCCATACGGCGACTAATAAACTGAAAATTCCCAGGAGAACGAAAATCCCCATTCCCACATAGAACTCTTTTTGCTGTAGCCGGATTTGGGCAGTGTTATCCATGGACAGCCAGAGATATGACAGGGTTTCACCGTTCTCAGCCTTAAGTGGCATCCGGTCTGTGAGGAAGAACTGATCAGAGATACCGATGATATCAACACTGTCCGTCACATGAGAGCCTGAAAGTTTACCACTGATCTTATCGTACAACGCAGTGTCGGTCATGTATGTAAAGGCATTTCCGCCCCTGTTGTAAAGGGCCGCCGGACATTTTGTAATCGTCGCAATTTCCTTGACCCACAAGCCTTTATCCACGGCAATTTCCACATAACCAATAACCTTGTCGTCATCATCGGTGACGGCCGTAACGCCACAATAGTAAACCGGGGCAGGTGGTTTTGCCTGACTGTTGTTGCGGAAAAATGTGCCAACGGAAAGATCCTTTGCTGTTTTTTTAAAGGTGGGATGCAAGTAATCGGGAAGTTTATCGCCGCTTCGCGCAATCCCTTTCCGGAAACTCTGAAAGAGGACATTGAAATCCATATCATATACATTGAATCTGATAATCTGATCAATTTCCAGCGAGAGAAACATCCCTTTCATAACAAGTTTTGCATCTGCATTCTTGGGATTCACTAAGAAAACTATGAGTTCATCATATGAGATGATTTTTAATAGTATCTTCCCCATGTGTTGATCCACATTGTGCAAAATGCTCTGAAGAACCAGTTCATTTCCACGCCTGAACCCGAAATCGATTTCTTTTTGAGAATTTGACTGATTTCTGTAGGACATGAAAAGAGTTAAAAGAAGCAACAATGCAATTGATACCGCAAGCAAACTGATAATTTTGCCTTTGATGGATAGACCGAATTTCATGTTTAGCCTCTTGAATTTCTGAAAGTGGGTATGCACTTTACTCAACCGACCACAAGATGTGGAATGTGGCCATGGACGAGCAAGGGCATCCTATTACTGGCGTTGATTATCCTGGTTAATGTCACTTCCGGGGATCCCGCACCCCGTGTCTTCAATATGGACCATGAGGAAACCTGAATCCTTATCCAGTCCGATACCGACTTTTCAAGCACTTTTCGAGCTTCTCATCCATGGGTTCAATGGTATTCAAAATCAAATTCTTGAAAACCTGCTCCAGCTCAAACCGGTTCCCGGATATCGTGTCCTTTTCATTGTAATGCCCTATTTGCATTGAAAATCCCTTCAATTTCAGCGGGTCAGAAAACATTTCAGCGCACTCATTCAACACCGCATGTATTTTCAAATTCTCAAAACCATTAAAAAATCGGCTCATCGGATTAGCGTGAAGAATCCTTTTTTCCGGAACCGGGGTTTCAGGTGTCAGGTTTCAGTACCTAGTGTTCCTATTTTCTAATTTTGATAAGCATAACTATTCGTTATTACGTCTAATAAGTTGAATGTGGCCAAGTTTTTTCCTGACACCTGACACCTGACACGTGAAACCTGGAATCTGAGCATGGCCGATTCGACAACTGAGAAAATATCACGTTAATCCGCGATGAGCCAAAAAATCTTACTGCTCGCATATGGCGTTTTCGTGATATCAGAATTTCTTGATTGTGGCCGCCATGGCGACATCAGCGGAATTTTGGTCCTGTTTTGGTTCAAATCCTACCAGATCCGTCAATTTTTCCACATGCTCTTCCATTTGGTTGGCCTGGGCAACACAAGTCCCCTTCTTTTGGCATCCACCTCCCTCAGCCTGGTCCCACGGCCAGGTTCAGGTCCTTCGTTTCCTTGACGGTTAAAAATCTTTGAAATCCTCTTGATCATCAAAAGGGAGCACCTTCGCGGGATCAGGGGATGCCCCAAGCAACTTGTGTCTATTCGCGGATCGTGCGGCTCTTTGGGTTGAGGGCGCTCCGCGACTTGCAACCGTATGTGCAGTGTCGGCCGCTTTTGTTGTTTCCCTTTTTCCGCTGATGAGCGTTGATAAATCCTGAACCGTTGCTCTCATCTCAAGGGATTGGGCGCTCATTTCCTCGGAGGCCGATGCGGATTCCTCGGCATTGGCGGCCACCTGCTGGACCACTTTGTCCATTT
>CAYOWC010000289.1:0-6230 GCA_964407525.1 uncultured Desulfobacteraceae bacterium
TGTTATCCAATTTCCAGTTTCGAATTTCCAGTTTCAGCATCCGATTTTCAGATTCGACGTCCGATTTTCAACCAGAAAACATACCTCATTTCCGGGAAAAGTGTAAACTTATGAATGAAGGATGCCTAAATCAGGCATCTTTTACCGCCAGTAACGCCGCTCCCAGGGCCCCGACGATCTGGGGCTCTGGATGAACATGGATCTTTCTTCCAAGCTTTTCTTCCAGAAGTCCCACCACACCACGATTTCTTGCCACCCCCCCGCTCATGGTCACCGCCCCGTGAATGCCTATACTCTTTGCCATGCTCCACACCCGGTTCACAATAGCCCTGTGAAGCCCTCGAATGATCTCTTCCCTGGGCCGGTTCTGCGCCACGAGGGACACCACCTCGCTTTCCGCGAAAACCGTACACACGCTGCTGATAGCAACCTCCCGTTCCGCCCTTTGAGATAACTCTCCCATTTCATCTAATGGAACTTGCAGCTTCTCCGCCATAACTTCCAGAAATCGACCGGTGCCCGCGGCGCATTTGTCGTTCATGGTAAAATCCAGGACCTTACCCTCTTTCCCGACTCGAATCACTTTGGAATCCTGCCCCCCGATATCAATCACGGTTTCCGTATCCGGAAAAAGATGGTGAGCCCCCACTGCGTGGCAGGTGATTTCGGTCACCTTTTTATCGGCAAAAGGGATGGAAATCCGACCATACCCGGTTCCCACAATACGTTTTATCCGCTTCCGGTCAATATTTGCCCGGGTCATGGCCATCTCCAGAGCCGCTACTGCCGCATCGGTGCTGTTCGCCCCTGTATGGAGTATCCCATAGCCAACCACAACTTTTTCAGAATCGAGGATCAAGGCCTCCGTACTCAGAGAGCCTACATCAATCCCCACAAAATAATCTTTTGAAACCATCTCTGAATCCTCTCCTGTTAACCTCCGATAGTTTTCTTGTGCTCCCAAAATACAGGGCTTTTCAAAACATAACACACAAAACCATGCATCTCAAAGGCATTCATTAATTCTCATTATGAGCTCGGGTTTATCCCAAAAGACTGTGTGAGTGGCATTTTGCCACGACTTTTCGCGGCTGGAAAGCCGCTCCCACAGAGAGGTTTTTTCAAAATTAGAATTGCTGAAAGGCAATTGGCAATTCTCATTATGGATACTGTTTTACTGTGGATCGTTGTGTGAGTGGCATTTTGCCACGACTTTTCGAGGCTAGAACCTACCAAACGGACGACGGGCAAGAGCCTCCCAAAGGGATTTTTTCAAAATGACAGGTGCTCCAACGCCATCTATCCCAAAGAATTCTATTGATAATTTCCTTGTTTTCATCTTAAATGTATGCGTTTGAATAAACCTTTGACTCGAATCCCTGTACTTCCAGCCTTTGATACCATGTCAAGGGGAAGAGAAATGGGATTCGCCCCACGCTCCGCCAATGAGATTGCAATGAAATTCCATAGCCTTACATCTGAAAAAGCCCTTGAAAACTTATCGTCAAGCCTACATGGCCTCACCGAGAAAGAAGCGGATCAAAGACTTTCTCAACACGGCCCCAATGAGATAAGCCGCGGCCGTAAGATCTCTCCCATCATGATTTTTCTGGCTCAATTTAACAGTTTCATCGTCTACATATTGATTGCCGCCGTTTTCATCTCATTCACGCTCCAGGAATATATCGACGGTGTTGTGATTATCACCATCCTTATCGTGAACGCGGTTCTCGGTTTCTTTCAGGAATACAGGGCAGAGAAGGCCATCGAATCGCTCAAGAAAATGGCAGCCCTTCAGGCCACCGTAATAAGAAATGGTCGTAAGATGAGAATCAGCAGCACAGAACTGGTTCCCGGCGATGTGATCGCTTTCGAAGCCGGCGACCGGATACCCGCCGATGCCCGCATTATCGAAGGACATTTG
The DNA here is from genome assembly GCA_964407525.1 of uncultured Desulfobacteraceae bacterium. GTDB lineage: Bacteria > Desulfobacterota > DSM-4660 > Desulfatiglandales > Desulfatiglandaceae > DUZB01. The sequence continues at coordinate 1,925 of CAYOWC010000289.1, forward strand.
CTGGAGGTCATGGAATCATCGTTGACGGGGGAAAGTCACCCGGTAAGCAAAGATTCTGAGCCTATAGACGACACAAGCACTTTAGGCGATATGAAAAGCATGGTTTTCGGAGGCACGAATGTCGCCAGCGGGTCGGGCAAGGCGGTCGTAGTGAAAACGGGTATGGGCTCTGAGATGGGGAAGATCGCCGAATCGATTGAGTCTGTTAAAGACGATGAAACCCCGCTCCAGAAAAAACTCAACATACTGGGGCGAAAACTCGGAATCCTGACGCTTGCGATCTGCGCCATCATCATCGCTTTCGGCATCTACAAAGGAGGAAATATCCTTGAAATGATCATGGTGGGTGTGAGTCTCGCAGTCGCTGCCGTCCCCGAAGGTCTTCCCATCGTGGTGACAATCGCCCTCGCCCTAGGTGTCAAACGGATGGTGAAAGAAAATGCCCTTGTAAAACGTCTCCCCAGCGTGGAGACCCTGGGATGCACCACGGTTATCTGCACCGACAAGACCGGTACTTTGACACGCAATGAGATGACCGTAACAAAATTGTATGTCAATAATGCGATCATCGATGTCACAGGTACGGGATACGGGACTTCCGGAGATTTTCTTTCTTCGGGTGAAAGCACGGATCCTATCCCTGCCGAACTTCTGCTGCGGATAGGTGCACTGAACAACGATGCAGCCTTATCTGAAAGAGATGGTGTCATAGGTGACCCCACAGAAGCATGCCTCATTGTCAGCGCCGCCAAGGCGGGACTGCAAAAAATCGCCCTGGAAGAGAAATTCCCGAGAGTAAACGAAATACCTTTTGATTCAGAACGAAAACGGAAATCCACGGTGCATAGAACCAACCAGGGACTTGTCATGTACACCAAAGGTGCACCTGACGTGGTGCTGAATCTCTGCTCGAAGGTGAACATCGACGGAAAGGAACTCCCCCTTGGAGATGACATCCTGGCGACAACCAATGAAATAATCCAACAATTCTCCTCTCAAGCTTTGAGGGTACTTGGTTTTGCGTATAAACCTTTGAGTTCAGAAACCGTGGATACGTCCCAGGAGAAAGAGCTCATCTTTGTGGGACTGCAGGGGATGATAGATCCTCCCCGAGAGGAAGTGAAAAGCGCGATCGAACAGTGCAAAAAGGCCGGGATTCGGTCTGTCATGATCACTGGCGACTACGCGCTTACAGCAAAGGCCATAGCTGAACAACTGGGAATCGAAGGCGATGCCGTAAGCGGTGAACAGATTGAAAAAATGGATGATGAGTCCCTGAAAAATATCGTCGGCGTAACCTCCATATTTTCGAGGGTAAACCCTGAACACAAGATACGGATTGTGCGGGCGCTGAGAGAGGCGGGAGAAGTCGTTGCCATGTCCGGGGACGGGGTCAATGACGCGCCGGCCCTCAAGGAGGCCGATATAGGCGTGGCCATGGGCATTACCGGGACCGACGTGACCAAAGAAACCGCCGACATGGTGCTGCTCGATGATCAGTACACCTCCATTGTAAAGGCCGTGGAACAGGGAAGAGGCATCTATGACAATATCAAGAAATTCGTGAATTACCTGCTTTCGAGCAATCTTGGTGAGGTCCTGATCCTTTTCGTCGCCATGATTATCGGCTTCAGAGACGCTTCCGGGGCCATGGTGATGCCGCTTCTTGCCACCCAGATCCTCTGGCTGAACCTCATTACGGACGGTCTTCCCGCGGTTGCCCTGGGTGTTGATCCTATACGAAAAGGGATTATGGATGTCCCCCCACGCAGTCCCGGAGAACCGATTATAACGAAAAGCATGGCAACAAACATCGTGCTTATCTCGGTACTCATGGCGGCGGGGGTCCTCTTCCTCTTCAACAGGTTCCTTCCGGAGGGAGAGACGGTCGCGAGGACAGTAGCCTTCACATCGATCGTGATGCTGGAGATGGTACGGGTTACCATGATCCGTACCCAATACAGGCTTCCCTTCTTCTCCAACCCGTTCCTTCTCGGAGCCATTGCTGTTTCTGTGTTGCTCCAGGTGGCGGTCGTCTATGTACCGGTTATGAACATAGTATTCAAGACCACGGCGCTTTCCCTCTATCACTGGGGCTATATGTGTGCGGTGATGGTTCTGATGTTCGTCATAGGTATGGTTATCGCCAAACTTATACGCAGATAAGTATTTTCATAGCCTTGTAAAAATCTCCCTATTCCACCCTTTTTACTGGTATGGGTTAATTTTGGCTTCCAACGAAGTCGATCCTATGAATCCGGAAATTTGGCTTTGGTTATTCTTCATGTCACTCAGAGGAGTTCACCTGTAAAGGTTTTATAAAAGGCTGACGCCCGCCTGCCTCGCCTAACCATCAGAAGAATTGTTCCCAAATACAGGGGGATAGTAACATCGACCAATCTCAAAATAGAGTGCGAACGGCAATGGCGGGCAGGCCTTAACTCCGCCATGATCGACCTGGTGCATCTTTCCGACACTGACTTTGTTTCAAATAGGATGCCGTTTGTCGCCATAACGTAGCTCTTTACGAATTCATCAAATTTCGTTTATCGACATAACGGGAAGTTCAACGTTTTATTCGGTAAACCGATCTCTGGAAGCTCTAACCGCATCAAGAATATCTTTTGTGGTCGCTTTGGTTTTGATACCGGGAACGTCAAATGGCGATTTTGTGCTTTTTCTGAAAATAATTGAGAAGGTATCACCGCCTCCTCTTTTAATAGCCACCTCTTCAGTTCTTGCGATATTAAAAACATCGGCAAAACGTTGTCTCGCTTCAGAATACAGACCTCGTCAAATAGTTAAGTGGTCGAGTTGTTGAGTTGGAAAATAAGCACGTGAAATCAACACATTGCCTATTCAAATCCATCGGGTGTCCAATTTTGAGGTGAAAGGAATAACTTCAAATAATAATAACCACTTAACTACTAATCTACGCGACCACTTAACGAGGTCTGGAATACGTATATATCTTCATGGTATCTTAGTCCAATTCACTGGCCGGGCAGAGGCCTGGGAAAACTGTTTAAATGTCTTTTTCAAGCCAGCAAAATCTTCCAAAAAAATACCATGGCCCGACCCCGATTGTTCTAACTGGGAGACAACCACAAGATGTAGGCGCGCCTTTGTCATAATGTTGAACCTAAAAGCTGCCATTAGCACTTAGCGGTTACATAGCTCTATGAAATAAATCGTTTACGGAAAAACAGTGCTGCATCAAAAAGTGACAGTTGAAATACAGTAAAAACTAATCTAAACCGCTTACATCATTAAACTAACGGCTAATAGCTCAAAAGCTGATTGCTGCTTTTAGGTTGAAAGCGATTTGAATCATACAAAAGACCAGATATTGAACTCTTATATTCCCACCCTTCAACCACCTGATGTATCAAAAATATTTACAGGCTTCGCTTCATCCAGGAAATCATGAAAACCATGATGTATTTCGACGCACGGTACGTCCACCTGAATAACGATATCACATATTTCTATCGGTGGGGATACATCAGAGACACCCAGCAATCTGAGTAAAAACATGTCATGGCGTGGACAAGCCAGAAACATCCGTCTTTCAAGGTTTTTTTTCTTTTCATTTGTGGCAAAAGCAATGATTCAGTAGTGCGCGTTTCAGCTTTTAAACAGAAGAATGGCATCCTTCACTTCTGAGCTCGAAAAAATGTGTACTCTGAATGACTGCTTTTTTTCGGCTCCCGAAGCTCCAGTCCCAACAGAAAATATAGATTATTGTGGCGTATGGGATTATTGGTCAATGAACACCATGACCGCGAGATAAGGATCCTACCATCTCGAACGCCTTTTTCTCGATTTCAGAGCAGATCTCAATCTTTCCCGGGCGACCCTTGAACCTTGGATCTCGTCGAACACTGCAAAATTCACAGCATTTATTACATCAATGTTTCTCTTATTATTATCCCCAAAAGCTTCACGACTAAAAACTTCACGAAAAATAGTTTCAAATCCCTGTCGCCTGTTTTCCGTGAATATCTTCTGAAATAAAACTACAGGTTGTTCCGCATACCCGAATTCATCGAGACGCTTCATAATATACGTTATTGTTCTGACGTTTACCTTAAAGCCAAAGATTTTTTCCAATACTACTTGAAGGGCCTGTTGTAATTTTGCCTGCTCAGATCCATCCATAGGAGTTTCTTGCGAACCGTGCTCAGCGACAATGGGAGGCGTTAACGCTCTCTTCAGTTTTTTGGTTCTCAATAGGCTATGGGCCTCTGCCTGTCGGCATAGGTGCTCTGCCTGCAGGGAAGCTGCCTGAAGGTAAGCGCTCAGA
>CAYOWC010000290.1:0-6225 GCA_964407525.1 uncultured Desulfobacteraceae bacterium
TGCTGTTACGGGTCTTGGTATCCGCGGATTGCCCGAACCCCGCTTTGCCGGTTAGCTTCAAGGATAAATCAAAGCGGGAGAGGTTTCCATTTATCAAAATCGGGAGTGAAAGGCGAAGAAGATGAGCGCATTGGGAGACAGAATTCGTGAGGAGAGGAGCAAACGAAAGTTAACTCTGCAGCAGTTTGAGGAAAGAACGGGGTTGTCAAAAAGCTTTCTCAGCCAAGTTGAAAGAGGCTTAGCTGAGCCATCCATAAGTTCCCTGAAAAAAATTGCAGGCCAATTTGGTATCAGCGTCGTCCAGCTTTTTTCAGAAGATGGAAATGGGCACGCAAAGATGCACATTCAACATTCGGAAAAAGACGCTCCTAATGGAACACGGTATGCGGAAGATGTGAAAGTGGTAAGAGCGAATCTGCGAAAAAGGTTTCAACTTCCAGGGAGCAATATTGGTTACGATCTCCTGACGCCTGATTTACGCCGCAGGATAGAAGTCCTTTTTGTGCGTGCGGAACCCGGGGAGCATACCGGCGACGAACCCATGGTGAATATCCCGGGAGAGAAATTTGGTCTTGTCCTTAAAGGGAGTTTGGAAATCACGGTTTCCGACGAACTTTTTGTACTTCACGAGGGGGACACTATTTGTCATCCCGCAGATGTGCCCCATTCCTGGCGTTGTGTTGGGGACGAACCTTCGGAACTCGTATGGGTCATAACCCCGCCGTCTTTTTAACGCTTGGTGAGTTCCACCAGATTCCCGTCCGGGTCTTTAAAGAAAACATAATCAGATCCGTCGGGCCGTTTACCGGGGCCTTCCACGACGTCGATACCGTGGGTATTCAGTTGGGCTAAAGCGTCGGAAAAATCCTCCACTTCCAAGGCAACATGTCGCATGGTGTTGGGGATCACTTCGTCATATACCATGAGGTGAAGCTGGGTGTTTTTGTCCACTTGATACCAGTGTCCCGGGAAGTTAAACGCGGGCCTCTGGGCATCTTTCAACCCGAGGATCTCACTGTAAAACCGTTTACACGCTTCAAGATTCTTCACCACAATGCCCACATGATTGTAGGCTTTTATTTGTATCGCCATAAATATGGTATCCTCATCCTAATTTAGAGAGCTTAACGAATCCTTCATTACCACTGCAGCTGCACGAAGGTCATCCGCTATCGCTTTCGAAACGCCGGGTTTGTTTTTTGATGCCAAGGCATCATAAATGGCCTGGTGATGTTTCATGGCGAGCAAAACATCCTGTTTCAGCCGCGCACAAAGAAAAATATAGGGTCCGATCCGCATCCACAAATTTGAAATAAAGTCAAAAAGAATGGGAGAGTTTGCCTGGTGGTAGATGCTGAAATGAAAGTTTTGATTGTGTTTCAAATAGACGCTGGGTTTATCTATGGAATCGTACATTTTTTTTAACATCCCTTCAAGTTCGGAAAGAAGGGAATCGGGCAGGGAATCGCACGCCATCTCTGCGGCCATGGTTTCCAACATGATTCTGAGTTTCAGAACCTCTTCCATTTCATCCGGTGTCAGGTTGTTTACATGGATGCTTTTGTTGCTTTCGATAACCACAATCCGTTCTGATTCCAGTTGCAGCAATGCCTCTCGCACCGGTGACAGACTTACTCCGAGCTTTTCGGCCAGGGACCGAAGACTGATTTTCTCCCCGGGCAGAATTTCTGCGGTGATCATCTTTTCTTTGAGTACTTCGTAGACTCTCTGTCGAAGCGTTTTATTTTCTATCTTTTTTATTGCCATCCAAAGCTCCGAAGGGATTTCTCCGAGGGGTGTCGTTAGTCACACCGCTGAAGTGGTTGTAAGCGGCTCCATCACCATGTTGACCTGATGTGAATTTGATGAGAAAGTCTCGGGTTTGGTTCTAACTTCACCCACTTGATAGGATCACCCAAGAATACGTTCGACAGTTCATAATCATAATCATAATCATAATCATACTCCTTTTAACCTATTGCAGGGCTCTTCGATTATGATTACGATTAAGATTATGAGTAAGAAAACAACTGTAATGGCCGACGTTAGAACCAAGCCCAAAGTTTCAAAATGCAGTGGTGAAGGAATCATCTACTCTGTACAGATTCCGATGGGAAAGTCGAGGATACCACCTTTCCTATCCATGGCATCCTCGACTCTTGAAAAACACCTGTTTATTTTAAAATGATCCCGTAGGAGATCAGTTCGTTTTTTCCTTTTCTTCCAGTGCCCTTAAAACCACCTCCGGAGTGATGGGGATCTCTGTGATCCATACCCCTACTGCATCATGGATGGCAGTAATGATCGCAGGTATGGGCGCCGTAGAAGAGCCTTCTGAAAAGCCCTTGGCTCCTTTTACGCCCGCTGGATGCGGAACTTCTACCAGCTCGCTTGTGGTGTCTTCAGGGTAGTCGGCAAAGGTAGGAATCTGATAATCCGCCAGGCTGCCCGGAGAGTGAGCAATTTCCGGGTAATAGGGCATGGAGTTTTCCGAAAACACATAACCAAGCCCAATAGATAAGCCACCGTGTATTTGCATTTTACACATCATGGGGTTTACCGCTTTTCCAACTTCCCAGACTTGAATGGCCTTATGAAGATCCACCACGCCTGTCTCGGTATCCACTTCCAACTCTACTACGCAGGCGCCAAAGGAAATAGCGCCGACAGCTTCCATTTTTCCTGTTTCGGGATCATGGTCCGTAAAGGGGGCGGGGTACCACGCGCCAGTGCCGATGAAGAAATTGGCACTGCCTAAAACACCTTCGCCCACTTCTGCCATGGTCATTACTTTTTCACTATCCTTTACCGAGACTTTGTTGTCGGCGAAAACTACATTTGCCGCATCCACTTCAAATTGTTCCGCAGCCCATGCGCAGACCTGGTTTTTCAGGTCTTCCGCGGCAAGACGGACGGCGTGGGGGTCAACCAAGGTGACCCGGCTGGCAAAACTACCCGTGCTTACGGGTGCCATATTTCCTGCTTGGTGGTTCACGCTGATGGAATCAATGGGGACATCCAATTCGTCAGCGGCATACTGCTGCAGAATGGTGGTGGAGCCTTGACCGAGATCCGCCGTCCCGATGATAAGGGTGAATGTTCCATCAGGCTTCAGCTGAATTGCCGCCTGACTCGGATCCCCTGCTCCTTTGTTGCCCGTAGGATGCAAGATCAACGAAATGCCGTTACCTCTCTTTTTCATGAGTTTACCTCCTCCTTGAGCTCATTTGCAGGAGTTTTTCAGGCAACTGAATTCCTGCTACTTCAGCGCACTTCTTCATTGCCTCTAAAGCTCCGGCTGCCTGGACCACATATTGAGAGGCGCCAATGTCGCCGTCTCTCCACGCATTGATAAACCGAAGTTCCCATGGGTCCATGCCCAGTTTGTCGGCAATTCGACTCATCTGAACTTCGGCAGGAATCTGGCCGTTGATGATGGCGAATCCCCGCATGGAGATACCCACCGGTTTGTTCGTGAATATGGTCTGGCATTCAACACGAATGTTGGGGATATGGTAGGGGCCCGAAGCAAACATGGCGCATTTTTCCGTTGCATAGGGGGAAAAGCCGCAATAGGCACCGCTGTCGTGGAACTCCTTGATATGCGAGGCAACAATACGACCATCATTTGTTACCCCTGTCTTGTAATCAAAGACCCATGCCCCTCTTTTTCCGGAATAGAGCAAATCCTCCTGCCTTGTGAGTCGGAATTTGACCGGTTTGCCAAACTTTAACGCGCCGAGTCCGGCGATGTGATCACAGTTGATTTCGTTTTTCCCGCCAAATCCGCCGCCGGTTCTTCCTCCAATATAGTTGATTTTGCTTTGAGGGAGATTGAAAATACCGCATAACATCCCTAATTGCAGGTTTACACATTGGCTGTGGGTGTGGATCTGCAGACGACCCGAATCATCGATCTTGGCAACAGAGACTTGCGGCTCCATTGCACAATGATCCTGAACGCCTTCTTTGTATCTGCCCTCAATGATGTGATCCGCCTCAGCAAATCCGGCTTCGATATCGCCGATTTTTATGACGCGGGTTGTTACATCAGGCAAGTACTCAAAAAGGTTATTGGGTGTGCCGGGCCGCACAATGGGTGCATCGGTTTTCATGGCCTCAAACATATCGTAGACGTGCGGGAGCTCTTCGATATCCAGTTTCGCTTCCAAAACGGCGCCTGCTGCAATATCTTCATCCATTGCTACCACGGCGGCGATGGGCTCCCCTTTGTAACGAATGTCCTTAGGATTCAAGACCGCCTGGTCCCCATAGGTCCCGCAGAGATTCTGTCCAGGAATATCGTCAGCGGTTATAATGCCCACGACCCCGGGTATTTTTTTAACAGCGCTGAAATCAATGTTTTTGATCGTTCCCCTGCTCACTGGACTGCGCAGGAGCTTTGCGTAAAGCATGCCCGGGACTTGCACATCATCAACAAATATGGCAGTGCCGTTCACTTGTCCCAGCCCATTGTATCGTGGAATGGACTTTCCCACATATTCCGTCATGGCATCTACTCCTTTCCCTTATCGCTGGCGACCGATTCAATGGCTTCAATAACTTGCACATAGGTGCCACAGCGGCAAAGATTTCCTGACATATATTCCACGATTTCTTCCCGTGAAGGATCGGGAGTTTTCTCTAACAAGGCCTTGCCGGCAATAATCATCCCGGGAGTACAGAAACCACACTGGGAAGCGCCGTGTTCGTGAAAGGCCTTCTGCAAAGGATCCATCTCTCCATCTTTTCCTAATCCCTCAATGGTGCCTATTTCTTTGCCTGCTACTGTCATTGCAATAGTAAGGCAGGATCGCACGGGTTCTCCGTCGATCAGAACCGTGCATGTGCCGCAATCCCCTGAGTCACAGCCGCGTTTAGGGCCCATAACGCGCAATTGCTCACGGAGCACATCCAGAAGGGTGTCAGACGGCTTCACCAGTACTTCCACAGGTGAGCCATTCAAATTGAATGCTACTATCTGTTTCATGGTCTTTATGCCTCCTTGACTAGTTTTCAATGCCGGCGGCCTGAGCGAGGGCACGCGTCACCAGGGCTTTTCCAGCTTTCTGGCGGTACCATGCTGTGGCACGCTGATCATCAATCGGGGTGCTCTCGGCTACGGCTTCTGCAGCGCAATCTGAAAGCACTTTTTCATCCACGTCTTTTCCTTCAATAAAAGCTTCCGCCTTTACACAGCGAAGGGGTGTGGGCGCCATTGCCCCCAGGGAAATCCTGGCATTCTTGCATTGCTTTCCATCCATGACGAGATGGACGCCCGTGTTGACCACAGACAGTGTTAAAGCTTTGCGACGACCCAGTTTAAAAAATGACGTTTCCCCTGCCGGAACAGGAATATGAATTTCAATAAGCAGTTCATTTGCCTTCCGAACAGTCTGCCCGGGCCCGGTGAAAAAATCCTGGATGGGAACCATTCGTTCCGAATCGGAACTCTTCAAGAGAAGCTCCGCATCCAGGGCCAATAAAATGACAGTCAGGTCAGCAGCCGGAGAACCATTAGCCAGGTTTCCACCTATAGTCCCGGTGTTTCGCACGGCCACGCAACTCCCTTGTTTTGCAGCCCCTGTGAGAACGCCCATCTTGTCTAACAGCACAGTGCTTTCTGCAATCTGGGTCCAGGTGGTGGTTGCTCCCACTATGACTTTTGGACCCTCCTCTTTAATGTAATCCAACCCCAGTCCCCCGATATACATGAGGCTTTCCGGGCACAATTCATGGTAATTGATCCTGGGTACCAGATCGGTGCCTCCAGCTAAAACGGTCGCCTTGTCGCCATATTCAGCTAAAAACTTCAAGGCTTCTCCAACATCTGTTGGAGCAAAATAACCCAAATCTTTCATAAGCCAATCCTCCTTTCTTTAATCGTTCAAGGCCATTTCTCCAAAAAACAAAATTTTCTCCTTACGAAGCCTCCTTCCTGAAATTATTATTTGGAAAATCGATCTCTATTTTGTTCGCACGTAAGGCTTGAAAACCTGAAACCATGTGCGAACCCTGTGTGTGCCACTAATCCGTAGTGGAACAGTCATGCAGGGTCACTTTTAGGACCCTTCACTCTCATAACCTCTATTTAAAGCTTCGGCAAGAAATAATTTCATACGAGCCCGCCTCTGACCGGAAAAAATGGTCAGTCTGATCGAAAAAGAAACTTGCACACGACCTTACCGCCCGCTTGTCCCGCTAGCGGGGCTTCGCTCAAGACGC
>CAYOWC010000291.1:0-6217 GCA_964407525.1 uncultured Desulfobacteraceae bacterium
CTCGTGTACGGCTTCGATGATTCAAATGAGGCAAAATATGAAGTGGCTTCCGATTGTATCATGCGGGCCTGGCAAAAAGGTTTTGGCGTTATCAGTACCCAGGTTTTGAAGGAATTTTACGTTACGGTTACTCGGAAAATCCCTCAAAAAATGTCTCTTGATGACGCTGAACAGGTCATCCGTGATTTTTCTTTGTGGACGGTTGTGGAAACAAATGTACCCTTGATATTACAGGCCATTCATATTCAAAAACGCAATCTCCTCTCTTTTTGGGATGCCATGGTCGTAGCTGCCGCCAAGGTTTCCCGCTGTGAAACCATGTTCACGGAAGATCTATCCCACAATACTTTCATTGACGATGTCCAGATACTGAATCCTTTCAAACAATAGGCTATCTTTCTCAGGGCCATTTCATCTTTATTTCTGCATTTTTGCGCCTTTTGCGCTTTTTTGTTTACCCAGTTCAATTCCGAAGGACAGCGAAGCGTATTTAACCGGTGACGTCAGCTGCGAAACGGCGCAAGCGCCGCGTAAGTTCACCACTACCACAACCCAGGTCAATGGCCGCTGACACTCTGTTGTCCTGGATCACCTGCCCCACGGCTGCTTCAAACCCACTGCAGACCAAGTCATAATAGGCCGCTGTCAGCCTGCTGTTCACCTTAAAGGACTTGTATTCTTTCCAGTTGTCTCCCATTATGGCACCATTCCTGAGCTTTTTTGCGTCTTTTTGCGACGGTTTGGCACTCAGGTGATCAGGTTGTCATGGATCAAACTTTCATAAGGAATGTCCATACCATGATGCAATTTAACAATTTGTTTCAACGAAAGAGTCCTTTTGCGATTCAGCACTTCGCTTACCCGACTCTTAGGGCCAATAAATTGTTCAAGATCTTTTCTCCTGAAATCCATCTGTTCCATCCTGAAAAGAATGGCCTCCACTGGATCAGAAGGCGGCATCGGATAGTATTTATCTTCGTAAGCCTCCACCAGAATCATCAACACATCCAGTTCGTCGCCATCCGGCGTACCAATTTCCGCCCCCCAAAGCACTTCAATACGTTTCAATGCCTCATCATGATTTTTTTCATCCCGAATCGGTTTAACCATGGCTATTTTATCTCCTTGACATTTACGGCATCGTATTCGTCATGAGTACCGACAAATTTAATGTACATGGCCTGCCTTGGATAATCCATCGCACATACTATGCGATAGTCATTTCCTTCCATCCTTTTCAAGGTTCTCATTAAAATCGGCAATAATCAGGCTTTTATGTACTTCTCAATAAGTTCGGATACCCAATAACACTATTAGGCTTGAAATCGATTGAAAAAGATCTTTCGTTTTCCTCAAGTTTAGGCCTGCCCGCCATGGCCGTCGCAACTCTATCTTGAGATTAGTCAATATTGCCATCCCCCACTATTTGGGAACCATTCTGCTGATGGTTAGGCGAGGCAGGCGGGCGTAAGCCTTTTGTAAAATCCTTACGGATAAAATACACCCGAACTTGATGTTCCCCCACCATACGCAAATTCAAAAGAAGAGGTATTTACACTTGTCCATGTCTGCATTGCTTCTTGAATAGCCGAAAGACTGCCAGAATGATTTCCTTTATAGCGAATCAGCCCAACGAGTAGATCTCCATGGGATCCTTTTTCCCTTTTAGCCTGGCAGCAGGCAGGGCCTTCATATTGTATTTTCCCTTGAGGAGCTTTTTAGTAGCTTCGCTTATAATGATTTCCGTGCCGAATTCCTTATTGAGGCCTTGTAGTCTGGACGCCGTGTTTACCGTATCTCCCACCAGAGCATAGGAGAGTCGATTCGGACTCCCGATGTTGGCGGCAAGTACCTCTCCCGTATGAATACCGATCCCGTGAGACAGCGGCGGTTGCCCCCTTTCCTCCAGCCTCCTATTTACAATATGCAGCCGCTGCTTCATCTCCAGGGCTGCCTGCACGGCGAGTTCAGGATGATCTTCTCTAAACAGGGGCGCCCCGAACACCGCTTCAATTTCATCTCCAATATATTGCACTACCAAACCGGAATAATTGCGAATAGCCTCCTCCATTTCCTTGAAATAACTGTTGATCGTTTTCACCACCTCTTTCGGCGCAGTCATTTCCACCATTCGGGTAAAATCCCTAAGGTCCGCAAAGAGCATCGTCACCTCCTTGACTTCCCCGTCGAGAGAGATCTCCCCCGAAAGGATCTCATCGCGAATCTCCCTCGTCACATATTTCCCAAAGGTATCTTTGATAAAGTCACGTTCTTTAAGGCCCTCAGTCATCTCATTGATGGCATCACCCGTGAACCCGATCTCATCATTGGACGTTACGGCCACCTTACCTTCAAAATCTCCTTTGCGTATGCGCCTCAACACTTCGATAATTTGTTGAAGCGGACGGGTAAGATTGCTGCTGACAAGGAAACTTACCCAGACGCCCACTGCAATGAATATAAAGGCTCGGGGGTAAATGCTGGACTGCAAATCACGTAGAACAAGCGCAGGGTCACCTTTTGAATGGGAAACATGATACAGGTCCAGCAGAATAGAAATCAGTGGAATCAGATTACATGCAAAAAGAAAGGCAATCAAACGCGTTCTGATACGAATTCGAATGGTTCCCTGCAATTTATAAAGCCCACCTTCCGGAAAGAAGACGGGGACGACTTGACGTTGCATAACAAATTCAAAAACAAAAAAGGCCACGGTGGTAGTAATCAGCCCTGTGTAAAAACTTACGAAAAACGCCTGCCTTATCACATCGATTCCAGCATCGAATATCCAGAACAACAAAGGAAAGAACGCTGCGGCAGAAAACCAGATGCCCAGATCCAGAGCAATGAGGAAAAAGGGTTCGTTCAAAAGTTTTCGACGCGCCTCCATGATTAGCCCGTCTGGAACCGGCTTCTCTTTATAGATTATTCCCAGGTATCGTCTAATAGGTCTTTCATAAAGGATCGTCAAAACAAATGGGACAGCAAAAGCAAAAAACATGAAAACGGCATGTGGAACCCTAATCAGGCGAGAAACCTCTTCTGTTTCGACGGACGAAGAGCCAGAGTTTAGGATAGCAACTACGGAGACTCCGATAATATTGGCAATAAGGTTTGAAAAGAGAAGGGCATTTCTGGTCCGGATCAATTTGAAGCGGGTCATGAGATTCTCTCCAACTATGTTTCTTTCTCGATCTGTTCCCGTTTTTAAGCAGGAAGGTTGTGTTGAATTCTGCCTTTTCAATTCCCTAAAAAACCAGTATGAATCCGGTTCGGCAAAGCAAATCTTGTTTTTGACAAATCTCAAGGAATAAGGCATTAATATATGGGTAATATTTTTCTGTTTCATGAAAAGATGAAAAGGCTCTAAAGTCAAGCGAATTCGTCATGATGGCCCGTAATTTAGCGAAACCAGATAAGGAGAAAGCAAATGACCGAAGTCTGCATACAAAACAGCACCTACGAGGAGCCGGATATCGCGAAGTTGCTGGCCCCGCTGGGCGGCATGGGCAAATTCGTGCAGAAAGGGGATCGGGTCCTCTTGAAGGTGAATCTCTTATCGGCCAGAAGCCCTGAAAAGGCTGTCACGACCCATCCTGACTTGGTGAAGGCTGTTGCACATGAGGTCAAAAAGGTCGGAGGGAAACCCTTCATCGGGGATTCCCCTGCAGGGCGGTTTACGGAAAAGGCGTTGAGGAAGGCGTATAAGGCTTCGGGATTGGAAGCTATTTCGAAAGAGGAAGAGATTCCCCTCAATTGGAACACCAGCAGTACGAAGCAGGAAATTCCCGAGGGCAAGAGGTTGAAACGTGTGCCGATCTGCAATTTTGCCCTGGACGCTGATAAGATCATCGCCCTGCCAAAATTAAAGACCCACTCCCTCCAGTACATGACCCTGGCCTGTAAAATCATGTTTGGGGCCGTCCCCGGACTCACCAAGGCAAAATATCACGCCCAGTTCCCAAGACGTGACGCCTTTGCCGATATGATGGTAGACATTCTGACAGTGATCGAGCCGGACCTGTATATCATGGACGGAATTCTGGGCATGCAGGGGCAGGGTCCGGGCAATGGAGATCCAATCAACCTGGGCTGGCTCCTGGCCTCGACCGATCCTGTGGCCATGGATAGGACCGTCTGCAAACTGATCGGGATTGAGCCCGTCACCATTCCGGTTTTAAAGAAAGCCAGGGTTAGAAAGCTGTGGCCTGAACAGATCGAATATCCCCTGCTCCACCCTGAAGAAATCCCCCGCCCGGAATTCAAGATGGCTAACACGGCCGCTCATCTTCTAACCGGTAAAAAGCCCCCGTCAAAAAAACCCAGGGTTTCCGAAAAATGCATTGGCTGCGGAGAGTGTAAAGTCATCTGCCCCAAGGAAGCCATCAGCATTGAAGAGAAGCGAGCAATAGTTGACGATTCAAAATGCATCCGGTGCTTCTGCTGCCACGAAGTCTGCCCGGAAGATGCCATACAACTGGTTTCCGCCCGGTAACCTAAGGAGAAACATGATGACGGCAGAACGATTTTTCAACACGGAAGGGCCGGTCAACTGTGAGAAGCACTATTGCCTCGATCCACTCATTCGGATCAACGTCTCCGAGATTTTAAAGATTGTTGCGCAGGAAAAATATTCTGTGCTGCACGCACCCAGGCAAACTGGGAAGACATCCTGTCTGCTGGCGTTGATGGACCATATCAACCGACAGGGAATCTACACTTGCCTTTATATAAATGCAGAAAAGGGACAGTCGGCTCGGGAGGATGTGGCAAGAGGCATGCGGGCAGTGGTGGGGGACCTGGCATCAAATGCCAGAGATTTTCTCCATGACACGTTTCCGGTTGAACATATGAACGAGATTATGGCGCAGTGGGGGGGAGACAGCGCCTTCAGCGAGTTGCTGTCCCAATGGACCGCCCAATTGGACAAACGGCTCGTATTGTTTATCGACGAGGCCGACGCGTTGATCGGAGATACACTGATTTCGCTCCTCCGGCAGATCCGGACAGGTTATAATAAACGACCCGGGCTTTTTCCCCAATCGATTGTTCTTTGCGGAGTGCGGGATTTGCGGGACTACCGGATTCACTCGGCCAGGGAAAAGGCGGTCATAACGGGTGGAAGTGCCTTCAACATCAAAGCCAAATCCCTGCGGTTGGGTGATTTCAATCCGGAAGAACTGGAAGCCTTGTACCTTCAGCATACCGAGGAAACAGGACAGGTGTTTGAACCGGATGCACTGTCCTTGTCATGGGAACTGACCCGGGGCCAACCCTGGCTGGTGAACGCCCTGGCTTACGAAACGTGCTTTGAGATGAAAGAGGGCAGAGACAGAAAACAGCCGATCACCAAAGAGATGATTCAAGACGCCAGGGAGTCCCTCATTGTGCGACGGGTGACTCATCTGGATCAACTGGCCGACAAACTCCAGGAAGCGCGGGTGAGAAGCGTGGTCTCCCAGATCCTTTCAGGCTGGGAGTCCCCAGAAACAATTCCTGAAGACGATGTTCAGTATGTGACGGATCTGGGTCTTATAAAGGTGTCGTCAGGCCAAATCGAAATTGCCAATCCGATCTATCGGGAAATCATCCCCAGACAACTCACCTACAGCACACAGCTTACCATCTCACAGCAGACGATATGGTATGTGGAACCGGACGGTCGACTCAACATGAAGAAGCTTCTTTCCGCCTTTCAGGAATTCTTCCGGGAGCATTCAGAGCACTGGATGGAGCGGTTTCAATACAAGGAAGCGGGTCCGCAGCTTCTCATGCAGGCCTTCCTTCAGCGAATCATCAACAGCGGCGGACGGGTAGAGAGGGAGTACGGTCTGGGCCGCATGAGGACCGATCTTCTGGTACTCTGGCCGTTCCCCGACGGAAGGCAAAAGGTGGTGATCGAACTCAAGGTGCTCTACAAGTCCCTGGAGAAGACTATTGCCGACGGCCTTCCCCAGACCCATGCCTATATGGATCGGTGCGGAACATCGGAAGGAAACCTGGTGATCTTTGATCGAACAGAAAATCGGCCTTGGGAGGAAAAAATCTTTGTTCGTGAAGAAGTGTACGAAGGGAAGGAAATATCGGTCTGGGGGATGTGAAGGAAAATATTCAACTTCATTAAATCAAAATCGGAAAGGGAAGGCGCATCTAGCCTCAATACCCGTGAATGAATGAGATTCATGCCGCTTTCCGGTGAAGAATTTCGAGATCCTGT
>CAYOWC010000292.1:0-6147 GCA_964407525.1 uncultured Desulfobacteraceae bacterium
AACGATCCCAACCTGAGACGCGCTTTTGCGACCCTGGTGGATGAGGACTTCATTATTAAAAGGATACTTCAGGGCTTCGGCGTCCGTATGTATTCTATTATTCCGCCGGGAAATACCTTCTGGTACTGTCCGGATGTACCCCGGTATGGAGATGGTCTCGGCAGAGAAGGCCGTATTAAGAAAGCCGTCCAAATTCTCCGTGATGCAGGATATACCTGGCAGATTTCCCCGGTAGAACCTTCAGGGAAAATTGTAAATGGCCAGGGAATCATGCTTCCTGACGGTAAGCTCATGGAAAAATTTACTATTTTAACACCCCCTGCCGATTATGATCCGCACCGTGCCATGTGCGGCATGATGATGCAGGAATGGTTAAGAATGGTCGGGATACCCGCCTATTCCAAACCGATGGCATTCGGAGCACTGCTTCAGCAGATCAAGGTCCGACGCGACTTTGATACCTTTATCCTTGGTTACGGAAACCTGTCTCTTGATCCTGATTATCTGAGAAATTTTTTCATCTCCACTAATAATAAACGGAGAGGATGGAATATGAGCGGGTATGACAATCCTGCGTTTGATAAAATAGCCAATGAATCTGCCGAAGCCATGAACAGGGAAGAAAGGAAAAAACTGATCTGGGAAATGCAGAAAATCATTATCGGAGATGTACCCTACATCCCCCTGTATAATCCGAAACTTATCGAGGCCGTACAGAAAGAAACTTTTACCGGATGGGTACAGATGCTTGGTGGTGTGGGAAACATGTGGTCTTTCTGTCAATTGAAGCCAAAGTAAAACCCCCTTTTTTCACCGCCACAAGGATTGACCTATGGAATTGAGAAGATACATAACCGGAAGGCTGATGCAGATCACATTGATTTTCTTTGTGATCCTTACGGTGCTGTTTTTGCTGTTCCGACTGGCCCCCGGGGATCCGGTTACCAGAATGGTTGATCCGGATATGACCCAGGAGGACTCCAACCGTCTCATTGCCGAGCTTGGCCTCGATCAGCCTCTCGGTGTGCAGTATGTTATCTACGTGAAAAACTTTTTCATGGGGCGTTTCGGGTATTCCTTTCATTATGGTGAACCAGTTGTAGATATCATCTGGAGTCGTCTCCCCAATACGGTTCTCCTGTTTACCACTTCTATTATCCTTTCTGCCCTGGTGGGAATTTTTCTCGGGAAAATTGCGTCGTGGCACAAAGGGAAAAAACTTGATTCTTTTATGACGCTCGGCGCGCTTGTTACGCACACCCTTTTTCTTCCCTGGCTAGCGCTTTTGTTGATTTGGGTCTTTGCCTACAAACTCGGGTGGTTTCCCATTACGGGCATGATTTCGGAGGAAGTGTGGCTTGATCCGGAGTCGGGCTTCGTGGCTAAAGCCCTGGATGTGATGTACCACATGGTTCTTCCACTAAGTACCCTGTTTTTGATTCACTTCGGAGCTTATCTGCTGATTATGCGCAGCAGCATGTTGGAGACCCTCAAGGAAGATTATATCCTCACCGCAAGGGCCAAGGGCCTCGAAGAAAAGACGATCAGGAACCATCATGCAGCACCAAATGCAGCCTTGCCGGTCGTTACAAGCATTGGTTTGAGTCTCGCTTTTTCTATTAACGGGGGGGCTTTGACCGAAACGGTGTTTACCTGGCCCGGCATTGGGAGGGAACTGGTTTCTGCTGTCAGTCAGAATGACTACCCTCTTGCACAGGCCTCTTTTCTTTTGATCGCCATTGTTGTCCTTCTTTCCAACCTGGTGGTGGATGTCCTGTATGCTTACCTTGATCCGAGGATCAGATATTGATTGGTGAGGTCCCATGACGAATGCGGAACAAAAAATGCGGGTAAAAACTCCTGCCCGGTTTCCCTGGCTTGAGTCGTTTCTGGAAGGCTGGTCTATATTCAGACAGAATCTCCTGGGGAAGATTGGCCTCAGCCTTCTCGTCATGTTTGCCCTCATGGCCATTTGCAGTTATATCCCTCCCCTCATAAACCCCATGTATAATCCGATGACCGGGGTTGACCCCAATATTTTAGGGTGTACAGGTCCGAGCTGGAAACACTGGTTGGGGACCGATTTCATGGGGAGAGATATCCTGAGCCAACTACTCGCCGGGGCCAGGGTCGCTTTTATGGTGGGAGTATCGGCGGCGGTTATGAGTGTTGCTTTGGGAACAGCCGTCGGCATGACCGCCGGATATATAGGGAAGTTTGCCGATACGGTTCTCATGCGGTTGGCCGACATGATCATGGTTATGCCGACCCTTCTTGTTGTTCTGCTGCTCGCTGCCGTATTTGGACAGCTGAATATCTGGACCATCGTCCTTATCATCGCTCTTTTCAGATGGCCCGGGGTTTCCCGAATCATCAGAGGCCAGACCCTTACCCTGAAGCAGAGACCTTTCGTGGAGGCAGCCAAAGTTGCCGGTGCATCCCATATGAGGATTATTTTTCGCCATATCATGCCCAATGTGCTTCCCCTGGCCTTTCTTTTTATGACCTTCAGGGTTACATCGGCGATTATTACGGAGGCAGCCCTTGCTTTCCTTGGATTCGGGGATCCGGGAACGGTAAGTTGGGGGATGATGCTCCAGTGGGTCTGGAAAACAGGTCATATGTTTAAGGCCCCCTATTGGCTTCTTCCTCCGGGGATTTGTATCTCCCTGATTACTCTTTCTTTTTATATGCTGGGAAGGGCCATGGACGAAGTCCTTGACCCGAGATTGAGAAAGGAGGACCAGACAGATTAAATGTCTCTGTTAAACGTAAAAAACCTGACGGTCGGTTATAATACCAAACACGGGTCACTTAAAGCCGTGGATGGGGTTAACTTTACCTTGGAAGAGGGAGAGTCCCTGGGGTTTGTGGGTGAATCAGGCTGTGGCAAGACCACCATAGGTATGGCGCTCATGGGCCTTTTGCCTCCTAATGGTTCAGTCAGGGAAGGCCAGATTATTTTCGAAGACAAGGATTTGTTGGAGATGTCTCCTGAGCAGATAAGGCGGGTCAGGTGGCGCAAAATTGCCATGATTTTTCAGGCGGCCATGAACGCCCTGAATCCGGTTCAACGAGTCGGGGGACAGATTGCAGAAGCCATGCTGGTTCATGACGATTCTTTAGGGGAAGAAGAGGCTATGGCCAAGGTTGAAGAGCTATTTGACCTCGTAGGAATTCCCAGGGATCGCATGATCGATTATCCCCACCAATACAGTGGGGGAATGAAGCAGCGCGCTGTTATCGCCATGGCCCTTGCCTGTCAGCCTAAGTTGATTATTGCCGATGAGCCGACCACTGCACTGGATGTTATTGTGCAGGACCAGATTTTGGAAGAAATGAAACAGTTGCAAAAGGAATTCAATCTGAGCATTATTTTTATTTCCCACGATATTTCCATTGTTGCCGACATGTGCCATGATATAGGGGTGATGTATGCGGGGCAACTTGTGGAGTATGGTCCGAGGGAGGCGGTTTTTGAATCTCCTGTGCATCCCTATACAAAGGCCCTTCTTTCTTCCTTTCCCACATTGACCGGTGAAAAGACTGATTTGGTGCCGATCCCGGGGGAAACGCCAAATCTGGTTACTCCTCCTGCCGGATGCAGATTCTGCGATCGTTGTACGCAACCGGGAACCACCTGTAAAACGGAGCCCCCCGAATGGGTGGCCATAAGCGGGGAACACAAGGCCCTGTGCTGCAGATGCTAATAGAGGTGTAATGAATCCAAAAAGCAATCAGATTGTCCGGATTGAGGATGTTAGAAAAGTATACAAGGCCAAGGGATCTTTTTTCGGGGCTCGCAAGAAAGATGTGGTGGCCCTTGATGGGGTAAGCCTGACCATCCCCCGAGGCGAAATCTTTGGGCTGGTGGGTGAGAGTGGAAGTGGAAAAACGACCCTGGGTCGTCTACTTATTGGGCTCGAAGAGACGAATTCGGGAAAGCTGTTCCTTGATGAAGAAGAAGTTACCCACTTGAGAGGAAAAGAACTGAAGAGATTCCGGCGTAAAGTGCAGATGATTTTTCAGGACCCGTACCAGTCTCTTAATCCGCAACGGTCCGTATTCGATACGGTATCGGAGCCATTGAAAATTCACAAATTGGGATTGGGATCGGACAAATATGAAAAGACTCGGCAGGCTTTGCAAGCCGTAGGGCTTGCACCTCCGGACGACTATCTCCATCGGTATCCACACCGCCTGAGTGGTGGCCAGAGGCAGCGGGTTGCCATTGCCCGGTCCATGATTCTGAACCCGGAATTTGTGATTGCAGACGAACCCACTTCCATGCTGGATGCATCTATTTCCGCGCAGATTTTTAACATCCTGCTTAAAATGAGGACTGATTTTGAGGTGACGCTGCTGTTTATTACCCACAGCCTGGCAGCCGCACGTTACCTGTGTGATCAGATAGCGGTGATCTATAGGGGAAATCTCATGGAAATAGGTCCTGGAGAAGAAGTTATTGGAAATCCAATGCACCCCTACACAAAGGCATTGCTGGATGCTATACCGAAATTTGGGCAAAAAAAGGTCATGAAACGGTACGGTACGCTTTTGCCCAGGGAACGTGAAGACGCCAATGGGAGTGGATGTGCTTTTTTTTCCAGGTGCAAAGTCGCGGACGAAGGGCAATGCAGCATGACAAAGCCTGTGCTGAACGAACGCAGCAAAGGGCATCAGGTGGCCTGCTTTTTCTAAGATTCCGAAAGTTCGTTTTTAAAGATATGTCGCCATTCAAATGATGTTGATACAGGACCTGGAACAGATAAAGGACCTTTTCGCCAAGCTGGACGGTCCAGTAGTCGGCGTTGGTATGACCGCTTTTTCGAGAATCGTTCCGGCCTCTTTTCTCCCATCCTATCGTATTGTCTGCAACCAAAAAACCAGCGATCTTCCCCTCCTGAGAGAAAAAGTCCCTGTCTTCTGCTTTAGCGAAACGACTGGGGACGAACCTTTCAACCACGTGGAGAATTCTTTTCAACTGCTTTCCAAGCCCTGCGTGGAGGAGAGCCTGAACAGATTAAAGGATCCTACATACCTGTTCCTTTATCAGAGCTATCCGGAATTGGAAGGGCTTTCTGTGGAGAAGGGATGGAAACTCCTTGCAAATCCATCCCAGCTCCGTATGCGACTGGGAGAAAGGTCGTTTTTCGACAGGGTTGTGTTGGATCTGGGGTTCCCGAAAATTCCAGGTGGAATCTTTCCATTTAAAACGATGGCAGGGTGGGGTTATGAAAACTGGGTTGAGAAACTGGGTCCGAGGTTTGTCGTTCAGCTTCCTGAAATACAGAGGGGAGGAGGGAGGGGAACTTTTTTTGTGGGATCAAAGGGAGAGTATGATGCCCTTCGAAAACGGTTGGCGAAAGGTGTTTGGCGTGGATCCAAGCTCATCTCTGTTTCGGTCCATAGCTTTATAAAAGGGATTTCAGCAAGTGTGGCCTTCTGTGTGACGAGGAACGGAGTCCTGATTTCGGGACTTCAAAAACAACTTATTGACCTTTCCTATTGCCATGGTTTAGACGAAAACGGCATATTTTGCGGGCATGTTTGGGGGGCTGGGGACACGTGGCCGGAAGCCGTTTTGAGTGAAGCTCAAGAACAGGCGCGGAAGGCGGGCAATCATCTTGCTTCTCTTGGTTATAAAGGTATTGCAGGAATGGACTTTATTGTACAGCCGGAGGAAGGAAAGGTCTATCCTGTGGAGATTAATCCCCGGCTTACGGGTGCCTTTCCTGTACTTTCTCTCCTGCAGTTGACCCAAGGGATCATACCCATGGAAGCCTTTCATCTCCTGGAGTTCCTGGAGATGCCGTATCGGATTGATGTGGAAGATATGAACAGACAGTACGCACAGCCTCTGAACGGTAGCCACCTCCTCGTACTTCGCGGCGCAGCGCAAAAAGCAAACATTTTTAGACCTTTGAGGGCGGGTATTTGGGAATACAACCTGGAAAAGAATACCTGCTCCTTTCTGAAAGAATCTTTTGACTTAAGAAAAATACAAAACCAAAGGCAATTTATCATAGCAGACGGCCCCCCGGATGGAATGCGTGCCGAGTCCGGTCGTATGGATCCGCTCCACAGGTTGTGCAGGATTCTGTTCCCTTACGCCATAGAAAATGAGAAAGGGCTTCGGGAGGAAGT
>CAYOWC010000293.1:0-6071 GCA_964407525.1 uncultured Desulfobacteraceae bacterium
CTGGTCAAACGACGCCCATCGAGACATGGTTATTGAAGATTGACAGTGACTTTGTCATTTTTAGATTGATTCAAGAAACGCAGGTGAATAGAAACCATGAAAAAGATTGGAAGGAATGAACCCTGTCCTTGTGGAAGCGGCAGGAAATTCAAGCATTGCCATCTTGGAAAAGAAGACGAGCTGGTTTCAAAGAAAATGGATGACTTTACGATTGAAATGAGCAGTATGATCACGAATCTTTCCCCGGTGTGGTACGGAAGATCAAAGGAAATGATCGATGGCCTTGATATCAAGACCCTGACAGGGATTTCCGCCGGGATCAAATTTGTGGATCTGAAGCAGTACAATTCCCTCAACTTTTCCGGCGCCAGGATGTCCGAAGAAAAAGCGGGTTCAGGGGGGATTCTTATTAATGTCCTCAAGACCAAGCCAAGTGATCCTGACAATCTGTATGTGGCTATATCCCCTGATATTGGCGACAGTGCGCTTGTCCACCAACTTGCCCACATCCTTGATTACCTGGGAGGTTCCCAATTGGCTCCTGAAATTGCAAAACCCTTGAGTTTTGAACTTGGTTTGCCTGTTGAACACCTGGAACATCCCCATGAATACGGCTACTGGCTCGATTATTTAGAAACGAAGTTTGATGTCCAGATTGATGCGGATGACACGATTGTTACCTTTCTTTTCAAAAACGAAATGCTTATAAAGGGCTTGGATATAGAAAAGCAGGACCAGACCATTCTCAAAATGAAATCAGAGCAGATGATGCGATTCTTAAGTGAGAAGAGCAGAGAGATCGATGCTCTGATCTGCGAACTTCCCGGATATATTGGTTCAAGAGTGAAACAAGACTGATGTAATTGACAAGTTTTGCCTGATTTCAGGGTAGTTATAACCTTTTTTTATCCCGAAAATCCTGTGGTTCCTGTCAAAGTATTGTGATTTGGAAGGGAGAACCTGTTCATGCCGATTTATGAATACGAGTGCAGGAGTTGTTCGAAAGAATTCCAGTTCCTGGTTATGAATGCCGGTGATGAGAAAACCATGGTTTGCCCTGAGTGCCGGGGACAGGACCTGAGACGGGTTATGTCTCGTGTTGCGTTTCATTTATCCGAGAGTGCTCGACTGGACAGTTTTGACCCCGGAGCCCGCCAGAGCGATTCCTTTTATCAAGACAGTCGAAATATCGGTCTTGCTGCAAAGAAAAAGGCCCAGCAGATGGGGGTTGACTTGGGGAGCAGTTTTGAGAACAAGGTGGAAAAACTCAGAACGGATCCCGGAAGCGTACTGGACGGGGATTGATTAGGAGGAAGTATGATTGATGAAGGGGATTTGATCCTGATTCACCAGGAGGATCAACCGATTGCTTTTGCTCGCATTGAATTCATTGAACCGGACAGCAAGAAAGATTGGTATCAGGTTACGCTGTTGCTGCTTTCTATTCCTGTTCAAGAGGCCACCTGGATTCTGAAATGGTCCTATGTTCAGGGTGATCCCTTTACTATGGGCGGAAAGCCCATGAGGCTGGAAAAAGTGGAGAGGGTTATCGCGAAACGGCCAAGTGAAAAAGACGCAGGAAATAAGGGCGGAAAAGGAAAAACCGCGAAAAAAGGAACAGTAATCCCTTTCAAGAAATCATAAAGGATGCATGCCCATTTATAATGTCTTTCTCTTTCATATCGTTCGGGATATTTACAAGAGAGAGGTCCCATCGGGAATCTTCTAGGTTTTAAGTGCTATTTTTTTCCTGCCTATGGTATAGTACCATCGATACGATATTTTTTTCTCCATTTAGTGCCCATTCATAAATGATGCTTTGGGCACTACGGGTTTCCAATTCAGAAATGAGTATTTTTTTGCAAGGTCAAGGAAAACAAGGGTTTGCGCGGAGACGTACGATAGTACGTCGCACAAGGAAGCCCGCAGTTTGACGCCGAGATTGTAAAAAAAGGCCATTTATGGATGGAAACCATTTAGCATCTGCTCTCTATCTCTCAAATAAAGGAAGTCCGTGAGAAAATTTATCCTAATGATGATTCGCCTTATTTTGGCCTTCTGTTTTGCCTATATTGTTTCCTTGGTATTCTTTCGGGATGCTTCTCTGGAACGGGTATTGGGGTTGGGGTTAATACTGTTTTGTCTTGCCTACTTATTTGAGTATGCGAGGAGAAAGAACAAGGAGTGAGATGACCATGAAATCCAAGAAATTTGTGTATTCTTTCGATGAGGGAGATGGAAAAGACAAGAAACTTCTCGGTGGAAAGGGCGCTAATTTATGCGAAATGACGCAGATTGGCCTGCCTGTTCCCCCGGGTTTTGTTATTACAACCGAAGCTTGTCTTTCCTACCTCGACAACAAGAAAGACGGTCTTCGTCCGGAGCTTTCCAAAGAGATTCATGCGGCCATGGCTGCGCTTGAAGAAAAGACGGGGAAAAAATTTGGCGATCACAAGGATCCTCTTTTGGTTTCCGTGAGATCCGGGGCTGCCATGTCCATGCCGGGCATGATGGATACCATTTTGAATCTGGGGCTCAATACGAAAACCGTAGAAGGGTTCATTGCCCTCACGAAAGATGAGCGTTTCGTTTACGATCTTTACAGGAGACTGATACAGCTCTTCGGGTCGGTGGCTCTGGGAATGCACGACGACGATTTCAGCCAGATCTTTAATGCCATCAAAAAGAAGAACAAAGTGGTACAAGATGTAGATCTGGATGGAAAAGCTCTCAAAGAAGCGTGTGACGGTTTTCTGAATGTGGTAAAGGAAAAGACAGGGAAACCTTTTCCCCAGGACCCATACGATCAGTTGGAACTTGCAATAGCGTCCGTTTTTGGGTCGTGGTCTGGAAAAAGGGCGGTGGATTACCGCAGAGAGTTTAATATCACCAAAGAGATGGCCAACGGTACGGCAGTAAATATCTGTACGATGGTTTTCGGGAATATGGGAGATGACAGTGCTACCGGAGTGGCCTTTACCCGTGATCCGGCCACAGGGGAAAACCGGTTCTTTGGCGAGTACATGATCAATGCCCAGGGGGAGGATGTGGTTGCCGGGATCAGGACGCCCAAGCCGATTCTCAAACTGAGAAGAGAAATGCCGGATATTTATCCTGAACTGGAGAAGTTGAGGCACACCCTCGAGGACCACTACCGCGAGGTTCAGGATCTGGAGTTCACGATAGAAAAGAAGAAACTTTACTGCCTTCAGACAAGAAACGCCAAGATGGGCGTATCTGCCTTCATCAGGACTTCTGTGGATATGGTGAATGAGGGACTTATTTCCGAGGAAGAAGCCCTTCTCAGAATTCAGCCGGATATGCTTGAGCAGCTCCTTCATCCCCGGTTGGATCCCAACGTCCAAGCGGAAGTCCTTGCTCGGGGGCTTCCTGCATCTCCTGGGGCTGCATCTGGGAAGATTGTTTTTAACGCGGATCGAGCGGAAAGCCAGGCAAAACTGGGAGAAAAGGTGATCCTGGTAAGGGAGGAGACGAAACCGGACGATATTCACGGTTTTTTTGCCGCCCAGGGGATTCTTACCAGCCGCGGGGGCAAGACATCTCACGCAGCGGTAGTGGCGAGAAGCATGGGGAAACCGTGCGTCTCCGGGTGCGAAGAAATTGTCATCAATGACATGGAGAAGACCGCGGTCATATCGGGGATAACCTTGAGGGAAGGGGATGTCATTACGGTCGATGGAACTACGGGAGATGTGTACAAGGGAAAGATAGCAACCATTGAACCTGAATTCGTTGAGGACCTCCTTATTATTCTGGAATGGGCCGATGAGTTGAGTGACCTTCAGGTTATGGCCAATGCGGATACTCCCGATGCTGTTGCAAAGGCAAAAAAGTATGGCGCTGTTGGTGTGGGACTGTGCCGGACGGAGAGGATGTTTAATCAGACGGAAAGACTTCCCGTGGTGCAGAAAATGATTCTGGCGGATACCACGGAAGAGAGGCAGGCTGCGCTGGATCAGCTTCTTCCTTTTCAACGGAACGATTTTAAGGAGATTTTCCGTGTAATGGATGGACGTCCCGTTACGATCCGGCTCCTGGATCCTCCCATCCATGAATTTTTGCCCTCTGCAGAGGAACTTTTCAATGAAATAGCCAAATTGAAAAACCTCAAGGAAACAGTTGAAAATATGACCGATCTTCCGGATACCCTGAAAATGGTTGATCCTGAACTGGGCGACCGTTTTTCCAGTAATCTGGAGTTGATCATCCAGGGTCTGGAAGAATTGAAGTCGAAACACCTGGCTGGTCCCATGATAGAAGCCAAAGAGGCGATGCTCAAGAAAGTAAAGGCGCTTGCGGAAATCAACCCCATGTTGGGGCATCGCGGGGTCCGGTTGGGTATCACCTACCCGGAGATCTACGCTATGCAGATCAGGGCTGTCCTGGAGGCCGCGGCGGAACATATTCAGGAAGGGGGGAAGGTCTCCCCTGAAATTATGATTCCGCAGGTGTGCACGCTCGAGGAGCTCCAATTTGTACACCGCTATGTGACCGGAATAAGTGATGAAGTACAGAAGAAATTCGGCTTGGAGGTTCCTTATAAATTTGGGACCATGATTGAAGTGGTACGGGCCTGCATGCGTGCGGGAAGGATCGCCGAACTGGCTGAATTTATATCTTTTGGAACAAACGATCTGACCCAGGCGACGTTTTCATTTTCGCGGGAAGATGCGGAAAATAAATTTTTGCCCCTTTACGAAGAGAGGGAAATCCTGCAGCACAACCCGTTTGAGGTTTTGGATATCAAAGGGGTCGGCCGTTTGATGATGATTACGATGGAATGGGCTAGAAAGACACGCCCCGACCTGAAAGTAGGTATTTGCGGGGAGCAGGGCGGGCATCCGGATTCTATTCGTTTCTGCCATCACATACATATGAGTTATGTATCCTGTTCTCCCCCCAGGGTTCCCATTGCCAGACTGGCGGCGGCCCACGCAAAACTCAAGGAAAAGGAATACCGGATAAATTGATGTCTGGTACCCTTAACTTTTTCATATTGATATAAAGGTAAATAGTCAATGCCCCATGCACATATTGTAGGGACAGGGTCATCCATGCCGAAAAGAATCCTGTCGAATGAAGATCTTGAAAATATGGTAGATACAAGCGACGAGTGGATTACACGCCGCAGCGGAATAAAGGAACGCCGCATTTCTTCAAATCTGGAACAGGAAAGCACTTGTGACCTGTCATCCAGGGCTTCATCCAGGGCTTTGGAAATGGCAGGTATATCGCCGGAAGACCTGGACATGATTGTAGTGGGTACGGTCACCGCGGATCGACAATTTCCATCTACAGGCTGCATGATCCAGATGACGTTGAATGCCAAAAATGCAGTAGCTTTTGATGTGTCCGCAGGATGTTCAGGGTTCCTTTATGCTCTTACCGTTGTAAAGAACGCCATCCAGTGCGGGACTTGCCGAAATGCATTGGTGGTGGGAGTTGACAGACTTTCCAGCGTTGTAAACTGGCAAGATCGCGGAACTTGTGTCCTGTTAGCTGATGGGGCTGGGGCTG
The DNA here is from genome assembly GCA_964407525.1 of uncultured Desulfobacteraceae bacterium. Lineage (GTDB taxonomy): Bacteria > Desulfobacterota > DSM-4660 > Desulfatiglandales > Desulfatiglandaceae > DUZB01. The sequence goes on from CAYOWC010000293.1 coordinate 5,539, forward strand.
TGGCTGTTTCGGCTAATTCGAAGAAAGGAGGGGTGCTTTCGACCCACTTGCGATCTGACGGTAGGTTGTGGGAGTTGCTTTACTCCGAGGAGGGAAATACCTTTACGCCCGAGATCCTCCAGGATATTGATCAAAAATCATCTTATCTGAAAATGGCTGGAAACCGTCTTTTCAAGCGGGCCATCGCCTATATGGCTGAAATTTCGAAGGACGCACTCAACGAAAATGGTTTGACGGTCGGGGATATTGGCCTCGTAGTCCCACACCAGGCCAATATCCGTATTATTAATGCTCTTGCACACACCCTGAGTGTTCCTGAGGAAAAGGTCTATGTGAATATTCACAAGTATGGCAATACCTCTTCGGCAACCATTCCTATTGCACTGGATGAGGCCAACCGCGAAGGGCGATTGAACAAGGGCGACAATGTCCTTATGGTTACTTTTGGCTCAGGTTTAACCTGGGGGTCCAGTATCGTGGAGTGGACTGCTTAGATGGTACACAAAAAATGCAATTAGCCATTAGCCGTTAGC
>CAYOWC010000294.1:0-6029 GCA_964407525.1 uncultured Desulfobacteraceae bacterium
ATTGGAAACTGGAAATTGGAAATTGGAAATTAGAAAAAAACACATTAATTCGGATCTGTTATCCAATTTCCAGTTTCGAATTTCCAGTTTCAGCATCCGATTTTCAGATTCGACGTCCGATTTTCAACCAGAAAACATACCCCATTTCCGGGAAAAGTGTAAACTTATGAATGAAGGATGCCAGAACATCCAACGATAAGTAAACAACTCATTGTAAAAATCTATAATTGTTTATGGCGATTCGCTCGTTCTTTGGCTCACCGCAGGTTAAGGTGAAAAATCCTTTTTTCCGGAACCGGGGTTTCAGGTTTCGGGTGTCAGGTTTCAGTACCTACTTCCTATTTTCTGAATATAATAAGCATAACTATTCGTTATTACGTTTAATAAGCTGAATACGCCAGGTTTTTTCCTGACACCTGACACCTGACACCTTGAATCTGAGCATGACCTATTCAACAACTGAAAAAATATCACGTTAGTCCGCGATGAGCCCGTTCTTTTTCCTTTTTTATCCTGAAAATCATGCAATAATCCGAGTGATCCAATATTTCCTTTGATTTTTTTCCATGACTCTGATGAAATACTCTGGACTCTGACAGGATCGTTCCGGTTCTGCTGATTTTTCATCCATACACTGTTCATTCAATCAAGGAGGCTAAAATGCCTGAATTCGCTTATCAGGAGATGTTTCCCATGGGAAAAGATACCACCCACTACCGGCTCCTGACCAATGATTACGTTTCCCTTTCGTCCTTCGAAGGCAAGGAAATCTTGAAAATCGACCCTGAAGCTCTCACCCGTATCGCCCAAGAGGCCTATAGAGATGTCTCTCATCTGCTGCGATCCAACCACCTGTCCCAAGTGGCAGCCATTCTGAAAGACCCTGAGGCATCAAAGAATGATCAACTTGTGGCGATGGAGATGATCAAAAACGCCATCATATCAGCAGAGATGGAATTTCCCATGTGCCAGGACACAGGGACAGCCATCATCATGGGGAAGAAAGGACAACAGGTGTGGACGGTTTTTGATGAGGGGGAAGCCCTGTCAAGAGGGGTGTATAATGCCTATGTGCAGAACAATCTGCGCTATTCCCAGAATGCTCCCCTGAACATGTTTGAGGAAAAGAATACAGGCTGTAACCTTCCGGCACAGATCGACCTTTACGCAACCCAAGGAGCAGAATACCGATTCCTTTTTGTAGCAAAGGGCGGCGGGTCCGCCAACAAGAGTTACCTGTTTCAGGAAACGAAAGCGGTCCTGAATCCTGATTCGCTGAAAAAATTCATGAAAGAAAAGATGAAGACCTTAGGAACGGCGGCCTGCCCCCCCTATCACCTGGCCTTTGTTATCGGAGGGACATCTGCTGAACTGAATCTCAAAACCGTAAAGCTGGCCTCCACGGGATATTTAGATGCCCTTCCCACCACTGGGAATGAGGGAGGCCGGGCTTTCCGTGACACGGAATTGGAACAACAGGTCCTCGAAATGGCCAGAGATCTTGGAATCGGAGCCCAGTTCGGCGGCAAATATTTCTGTCTGGATGCCCGTGTTGTCCGCCTGCCAAGGCACGGCGCGTCCTGCCCTGTTGGCGTGGGGGTAAGCTGCAGCGCAGACCGCAACATCAAGGGAAAAATCAATCGAGACGGCATTTTCTTAGAACAACTTGAAACCAACCCATCCAAATATCTGCCTGAATCGGGGAACCTTTTCGAAAATGCCATTCCCATCGATCTGGACAAATCCATGGAGGTTATTCGCGCGGATCTGACAAAATATCCCGTTTTGACTCCCCTGCTCCTGACCGGCAAGATCATTGTGGGCAGGGACATCGCCCATGCAAAGCTCAAGGAACGGCTGGATCGAGGAGAGGGACTACCCCAGTATGTCAAAGACCACATTATCTATTACGCTGGACCGGCCAAGACGCCCAAAGGATATGCATCCGGTTCTTTCGGACCTACAACGGCTGCTCGCATGGATTCCTACGTTCCCATTTTTCAAGCCGAGGGTGGTTCCATGGTCATGCTGGCCAAAGGCAACCGTTCACGGCAGGTAACGGAAGCCTGTAAAAAATACGGGGGTTTCTACCTTGGCTCCATCGGGGGCCCGGCTGCCCGCCTGGGGAAGGAATGCATAACCAACGTGAAAGTACTTGAATATCCTGAGCTAGGTATGGAGGCAGTGTTTGAAATTACGGTCAAGGATTTTCCCGCTTTCATCCTTATCGATGACAAGGGGAACGATTTTTTTGAGAGGCTTCTGTAAGTTTCACCTGTAAAGGTTTTATAAAAGGCTGACGCCCGCCTGCCTCGCCTAACCATCAGAAGAATTGTTCCCAAATACAGGGGGATAGTAACATCGACCATTCTCAAAATAGAGTGCGAACGGCAATGGCGGGCAGGCCTTAACTCCGCTGTTTAAATTCTTGTCGCTAACGACTATGTAATGCAGTTTTCAAGTAAACCCTCTGGATGACAGGAAGAATCACCAGGGCCGAATTTCCGAATTGAGTAAAAAAAAGAAGCCCATGCTGAATTATGGGCTTCTTTTTGTTGTTTTTCATGTTTGGGAACGGTTAGAAATACGGGGACGAGATTGGCTTCCTTTTTTTTATCCGCAATCCAAAATCGTGTCTTAATCGCACCTTGGCGTGATTCAGACACGAAGACTTATCCTCTATATCGATGGAATTTCTCCACCTCCTGTTTGAGCCAGTCGGGCCAGAACTCTTCCGCGATGGGATAACTGGCGTCCAGCGCCTGAAAAGACCCGTCTCCTGCAATTTTCCTGATCCGTTCCAGGGTATTGTATTTTACTTCATCCACACCGACAATCTTCGCTACGGCCTCATTAATTTCGTCTAAGCTTTTGTCATAGGGGTTCTCGTCTTTGAACGCCCGCTGTGCGGCTAATTCGTTAAGACAATCAATTCCTCTGTGCCACTCCTTGAAAGAGGGAAAAAACATGGGGCCGTAGGAGATCCAGAATTCAAGAAAACGGGCGCCCGCATTATAGACCACCCATACGGAACCCCCTTCGCTCACACTCCCACGAACGATGCTGTCATCCCCCATGGCGATGCTCTTGCCATGCAGCAGAGAATCAATCCCACCGAATTTGAGTCCCACCTCTTTCCTCCTGGTATTGCTTTCCCCTTCCTGAAATGTCCTGATGGCCTGGGGAAGCTTGATCAATGCCGGCAACAGATCGGTTTTGAGGCCTTCCGCTATTCCTACGGTAACTCCCCAGCCCGATTCGGGATTTGGAATCACCACATCTGCAGTGGATTCTTTATAATGGTCCGTCAGCTCCAGGCCAAGCTCTCTTCTTATCTGAAAGATCTCTTTTCCACGAAATGTAGAACCCACATTCCCGAAATACACCCCTTGAAATACATCGGGCATCATCCGGCTCTGCCTCAATCTTTTCGTTTCAATTCCGCTTGAAGAGCACAGGGTCATTTCCGCACCATCATATTCCTTCTCTGTACGGCCTCCAAGCCTTCGGTGCGAGCAGGATTCAGAACAGACGACAAAAGCCCCGTCAATGGTAGCATAACAGAGAGGCTCAAAGGCCGTATCATCCGTCATGGCTATCATGCAGGTTTCCTTTCCATCATGCACCAGTGCAGTCAGGGCAAAAGTCCCCCTTCCGTGGAGTTTATCAATAAGTCTTTCCCCTGCCTGGAAGGTAAACCCCTCTTCCGTCAGATATTTATGCAGCAAAGCGCCTATAATCTCAGTCTTGTTGTCGGTCTGGAATTTGTAATCGGCCTCAAGCTCCGCCTTCAAATCGTCCCCCTGGATCAGGTATCCGTCCATTGTCACGACAACTTTCAAAGGGGAACTGGATTTCGGGAAAACCTCAACAGGCTCGACATTCATTTTTTCAGCGACTTTTCTCTTTGTATATCCGATATTTCCAATGGCAGCTACCGGCTGTAGATGCTGCAGCATCCTGATGACATTGAGGTCTATGACTTCCGCAATCCTGCCAAGCCCTTTGTAAAGGTAGATGTCCTTTCCCGTTCCAACTGCAAGTCCCGTACTAGCTTTGCCCCTGTGCTGACAAGCGCCGGTAGCAAGAAAGGCCTTATTCACCAGAGCATTATCTGCGGGAGAATAGATTCCAACAATTCCATCCATATTTTCTTCCTTCTTTCTTTTGAAATGGTTTATGAACCTGTTGAGTAGATTTGAAATTGACCGAAATGAGAAGAATAGTAGGGAAACGAGGACCCTGTGTCAAGAAATAATCCAATGACGAGCGCTCTTCAAAATGTAGTAGACCGTAAGCAGTAGGCAGAAGGCGGTCCCGTAGCACCGGAGTATCCTCAGAAGCCTTGCATGCACTTCATTTGGGTTTAGGGTTTCCCGCTTTCGCTTCGCTTCAGACGGGATCTTTGACAAAGTTCGGCATGGGTTTTCACCCTGTGTGAGTGGCATCCTTGCCACGACCAGATCTGCATGAATCAGAAATCGATAGTTCGAGCACCCTGAAAAATCGCGGCGGGACGTCGCTCACACAGACATGCTATGAAACCCGGAAATTTCTTCCTCGATAAGCCCGGATTTTTTCCAACCAACAGCGGCGCTCATATCTTGACATGCATGGCACCCGGGTATTAAAAGAAACGGATCAGCAAACCAAAAGCCGGGTAAAACAAGTTGGAAGAATCAAAAGACAACAAGTCGCCTTATCAAGATCTCCATGTATATTTTCTCAATGGGGTATTTGAAAGAGAAAATGAAGCCGGCTTCGGAAGTTCGTATATGGGGAACTGGGTGGAAGACGAAATCTCCTTCCTCTTTTTTTCCGAACCTTCCCTGGATCTTGTAAATCAGGCAATCGATATGCGACCGGACCTTGCAGTGGTAGATGAGTTTTCTTTTTCCTATGAGGACTGGCAGGGAGGGGATACAGGCCCCCAGCGGATCGCACAGTTTATGATTCTTCCACCATGGTGGGAAGAGCCCTCCGACGATGAGACAGTGAAAATCATCCTGGATCCGGGAGTGGTTTTTGGGAATTGCCTGCATCCAACAACCAGGGATTGCCTGAATGCCCTGTCCCGCCTTTTCGGGACAACCAAGCCGGACAAAGTTCTCGATCTTGGCACAGGGACAGGAATTTTAGCCCTGGCAGCGGCACGTCTCGGCGCAAAAGAAACGGTTGCCGTTGATTTAAATCCTCTCTGCGTAAAGACTTCCAAAAGGAATGTGAGCCTTAACGATCTGCAAAACCGAATTCAAATCATGGAAGGCAGAGCAGAGAGCCTCTCGTGGGAGCCTTTTGACCTTATAATCGCTAACATTCATTACGAAGTATTGGAAAAGATCATCCAGAAAGGAGCGGCCTGCGGCAGAAAGCAAAAGATTCTGTTTTCCGGTTTGCTGCGAAGCCAGTACCTCAATATTAAAGCGACACTAAAAAACCATGGGTTTGTGCTCCTGGGGGAGTGGGATCACGAAATGACATGGTTCACTATCTTGGCGGATACCGGAGAAAAATAAAGAAATGACCACTGAAGAACAGACAATAAGGCTAGAAAAGCCACAGGGACATGGGTGTTTTGCATGCGGCACGGCCAATCCCATAGGATTGAATATGGAATTTTATCGCAACGAAAATGCCATTTGTTCGGAGGTCACCATTGGGAAACAATACGAAGGCTGGGAAAATATGGTTCACGGAGGCATAGTCTCCACGCTGCTTGATGAAATCATGTCGTGGACGGTTATGTATTTCAAAAAATCCTTTCTGGTCACCAGAAAAATGGATATCAAATACATTAAACCGGTTCCCATCGAAACGCTTCTTATCGTGAGTGGAAAACTTGGCAAAAAAGTAAAAGAGCCGAAGATTCAGGTTGGCGGGCAGATTCGAAACAAGGCAGGGAACCTTCTTGTTCGGAGTTCAGGGGAATTCGTCATGGTTCCCGAGGAAAAACTGTCCACCGTGTCAGGAGCATTAAAAAAAGACATGCTTCGGCTTTTCCAAGGTTTCTCATAAGCGCCGCCTTCCCG
>CAYOWC010000295.1:0-6015 GCA_964407525.1 uncultured Desulfobacteraceae bacterium
CCGCCCATCTTAATATCGCAAACATTCGCTGGAAACCGGCACAACGCTGGTGGGGTCATGGTCGTGATGGAAAGCGCATGGAGATTGATGTCATAGCCGAGTCCTTTAACCACAAGTTTTTGTTATTCGGAGAAGCAAAGTGGGAGGAGAAGACACACATTAATAGAACAATGCACAAGTTAAAAGAAGCTGCCGCCAATTTTCCCAGGCAGGCTGATAAAGATATAATTTTGGCGATATGGTGTAAAAATTTAGAATCTAATAATGGCGAGTACCACATCATCACTCCCAGGGACGTACTTTCGGGATTAAAATGATAAATTGGGGTCAGAGTAAAATTAAACATTGCGCTAATATCACGATATTTCAATTTTGAATATCGGCGAAGCGGAACGCTGTGGGAAGGCCGTTATAAATCTTGCCTGGTTCAGGAAGAACGTTATTTGCTGGAAGTCTACAAATATATAGACCTCAATATTTTGACAGGATCAATCCCGCTTCCAGCGGGATTAACGGGATAAGAGAAAAAACTATAACTAACTGAAATCAAACAAATCTTGTCGTAACACATCGGAAACAAAAGCTCCGGAAAAGCAAAATTGGACATTTATTGTTTTTCGAATGATTGAAATATCAACTGCTTATACCTGTAATAAGTTCATTTTGGACCGTTATGAGTCATAAAATGTCCATTTTTTGTGTCTCAAAATGATGCGAAATAACGAGGTCTGACATGAAAGGAGAACACATTTAAGCTGTTCTGTTTTGACGTGGGTATCCTTGGGGTCTTGAGTATGCTCCCTCCGAAGAACATTATCGACTACGATTACGGCACCTATAAGGGATATTTTGCAGAGAATTTTGTAGCTCAGGAGTTAAAATTCAGTGGCGGTGAAAACATATGTTCCTGGAGGGAAAGGCGGGCTGAAGTTGAATTTTTGAAAGAGGAAAATGGAAACGTATACCCGATAGAAGTGAAATCCGGGTGGGTTACGCAAGCCAAAAGCCTCAAGGTTTTTTCAGATAAGTACAGACCTCCGTACCGCACAATTATGAGTGCCGGAAATATCAGCATCGACGCAAAAAATCAATCCCATCGCTATCCCCTGTATCTTGCAGCCAAATCCCCTTTAATGGACAGGTAGCCCCCCTAAACCCTTCGACTATAACCCATTTATACGTGTATAATATGTATATTATTGGAAAGCTTTAAATGCAAATCCTGATGAGAAAGTGGAATTTGGGTTACTATTTGGTAACCACAAATCAAAAAAAGCCGATTAAATCGTAGAAAATAATTGCAATTCGACGATACTATCGTTAATCTACACATCATTTGGATCAAAATGATACTTAGGAGGAGCGATCAGTGAATCTAATTCCCAGAGATTTAACGCGACATATCCAGCATTCGCTGAAAATTGACCGTGTCATTGCAATTATGGGTCCCCGCCAGGCCGGAAAAACCACCCTGGCACAGCACCTCATCAAGAGTGATCTTGACATTCAGTACTATAATCTCAAGGATCCGGACACCCGGCGCGCATTGGCGGAAAACGCTCGAAAGGAATTTGAGCATTTCGGGAAACACCTGATCGTCCTGGATGAAGTACAGCAGATGCCGAGTCTGATAGAGTTAATTCAACTTCAGGTGGACATCCAACCAGAAAAAAAGGGCCGGTTTCTCATCACCGGTTCAAATCACCTGCTGCTGAACCGGCGAATCAAGGAATCCCTGGCGGGAAGGGTTTCTATATATACCCTTTTCCCCATGTCATTTAGAGAGCTTAACAGCCACACCGGACAGTCCCTGCTGAAAAAACTGTTACATGCGCCATCGGCCAGGGACATCGAAACAGAACTGTCGGAATTCTATCTTCCTGCAAGAGAAGCAAACCTGTTGTCGGAATCATTTCGAGAATTTACCCTGTATGGCGGTTATCCGGAATTCCTGACACGAACAAATCAAGCGGACCGCAGGCAATGGCTCAATAATTATCGCCAGACCTACCTTGATACGGATTTGAGAGAAATCGTTGATTTGAGAAATCCGGAATCATTTGAACGATTTGAGCAGCTCTTTGTTACCCGTGTCGGATCATTGATGAACATTAGTGAACTTGCAAGAGATTGCGCCCTTTCAGCCGATACAATCCGCAGATTCATGAACTACTATCGCCAGCTTTTTGTTGCGTGGCCCAGTCTGCCATTTTTTGAGAACATTGGCAAGCGTATGAAAAAAATGCCAAAATGGTATTTCATGGATACCGGAATCTTAAGGTCGTTGACGAACAACTTCAGGATGGAAGATGGGAGCTGTTTTGAAAACTCAGTTGTTTCAGAATTGCGGAAAGGAATTTATCAGGAAACGCTGCGTGAGGATATCTATTTTGCCAGGACATCGACCGGGGTAGAAGCAGATGCTGTTTTTAAAAATATAGAGAGCAAGTTGACGTTTTATTGTGAAATCAAGCAGCGAGATATTTCACACCGAGCAGATATTCGACATCTCCGGAAATTTGTCGCCTTCGATGAACGTAATGTCGGATTATTACTGAATATGTCAAATACCATCAAAAAACTTGAGGAACGGATCTGGAATATTCCGGTTCACTGGTTGCTCTCCTGAAACCCAAAGGTTTTTCGTTTTATCTCCATCGGATTTGAGCATAGACGTAAAGTCTTTTAAGCTCTGATCATACCGATAATCCAGATCGTAAAAAATGCGGCCCAGAGAATTATCCATTTAAGATTTGAAACGTTCAACAGGTTTCTCTCGTGAGAGTGTCTAAATCCGGATAGAATAAAACCGATTACAGAGCCGATCCATCCCAAAAGACCAGCAAGCAAAATGATGCTCCATAGGATGTCAGGACCTTTTACCTGTGGATTGTCAAGAACAGAGCCTTCCTCTATCTTTTCTCCTTTCAGGTTGTTTTTCCCATCCTGTTCAATTTTTAATAGCTCATAAATTCTCAAATTGCATTTTTCGATCCAATCCCTGCCCGGCGTATAAAAACTCCTTGCAGCAATAAATCCCCGTCGGATTGTCCTAACCGCAATCAACGTCAGTCGAATATCCCCTCTTTTCTGAGCACCATTACTTATCTCCCAAAGACGTTCAGCTGATTTGTGAACATAAGGATTGAATGGAGTATACCAGTGAATCGAACGGTCAAAAAAGGTGATTGCTTTTATATGCTGGCCTGCTTTAAGATAGATCTCACCCTCCTGGCAGGCTTGCATTGAACCGTAAAACACCCTTGCCCATACCATAATTAGAAGGATAGCTATAACTGCCATTATAAAGGAAAGTATTTTGAGGCACCTAAATATGCCTGAATTGTACAATAGAGCAACCATCATTTTCTATTCCATGTATACCAGAGAAGATGACTATTTTTAGCTCAAAATCTGAACTGAGTCAAGAAATTGAGGCTGTCCTCGGAAAAGATACCGGAATCGGTGCAAGGTTCAGCAGGATTGATATAGCCCTCACTGTTTTGCTGTGTATCTTCTGTGCTTTTATCTTCAGGGGAGTAATCTTCGGTGGACATCTGCTCTTTGGTTCTGATTTCGTGGGCTTTTACCAGGGAATGAAACAGTTCCTTTTTGACGAAATACACAACCACCATTCCATCCCGTTCTGGAACCCCTATATTTTTGGTGGGATGCCCTTTTGGGCACATATAGAATCCACCATCTTCTATCCCCTCGATTTCCTTTTTTGGATGATGCCGCCTGAGAGAGCTTTCGGATATACCATGTTTATGCATATGGTTCTGGCCGCCCTTTTCATGTATGCCCTCCTTCGGTCTTTGAACATATGTTATGCCGGCAGTTTTGTTGGTGCGGTAGTTTTTACCTGTAACGGTTTTATTATGGCCACACTTTACGATGGCCAGATGTTCAGAGTGCAGGCCTACATATGGCTGCCACTGATTATTTTTTTGCTGAATCAGGCATTAAAGCCTGGGAAGTATCTCAACGCGGTCATGGCAGGCCTATTCTGGGGTTTCCAGATCCTCTCTGGTTCCCCTCAAGACGCTCTGTACACTTTGATGGCGGCAATCCTCTTTTGCTTGTTTGCAAATTCCTATGGCGGTTCCAAAATAGGCGCGATTGGAAAATTGCTCCGCACGCTTCTTCTTTTCGTCGCTTTTGGATTGGGAACAGCCGCTATACAGGCGATTCCCGCCATTGAATTCATAAGGCTTTCCGTCCGTTCTGTTTTCGATTCCTACGAGTTGGTCACCCTGGGATCCTACCCCCCTGAAGGACTCATTACCGCCGTTATTCCTGATTTTTTTGGGAGATACGCTAAAGGTGATTTCTGGGTTTCTAGCGTTCCATGGAGCGTTCCCCTTTACAACATTTACGTGGGTTTCCTCCCTTTGATCCTTTTGTTTTTTATCTCTTTCCGAAATAAAATGGACCGAAAAATTGTTTTTTTTGCCGGTGCCCTGGCCGTTGGAACTTTTTTTCTGGCTTTGGGGGGAAACACGCCTGTCTATAAACTAATCTATCTGTTACCTGGATTCGATAGAATAAGGGCTCCTGCCAAAATTATTTTTTTGTACGTCTTTGCTTTGAGCCTCTTGGCGGGAAAGGGAATGGACAGTCTTTCAAGTTCGTCCACCCAAAAACGCATATCGATTGTTTTTATTCCAATTTTGTGTTTGGTGATGCTGGATGGAATTTTTCATTGGGACAGATCTCTTGTTTTTTCATTCTTCTCTGTGTTTGTTCTGGATGAAATGATACTCGGGAAGGCTGCATATGCCGCAAAAACCATTGTCGACGAATTTCACGTTACTACATTGCTGTGCACTGTAATTCTCATTATTATTCTCATTCGGGTGAGGGGCATTCTGAATAAAAGGCTTACTTCCGTTTTACTGTGTATGGTGATCCTCTTCGACTTGGCTTACATGAATTGGGGTGCAATCCGGTATGGCGACGAAGGGTATCTATGGAGTAGAAAAGTTAAGCATAGTCTTGCGCAAAGTCTTGGGACAGATAAAAGTATTTTCAGGGTAGGAAGTTCCCCTAATTCCATGGGGCCCAACTTTGAAATGTATCTGGGGTATCAGACTGTTTCTGGGTACAATCCGCTTTATCTTTATCGGTATTACGAGTATATACGCAAATACAATCCGTCTTTGCTGAGTCCGGGTGGTGTCTGGTTCTTTTACACCCCTAATGGTAAAACCGTCCTGATGGATCTGTTGAACGTAAAACGTGAAATTTCCCATTCAAACGCTATGTTTTCCTTACGGGAATCCTATCTTCCCCGTACGTTCTTCGTGCCCGACTATGAAGTCTTGAGACGTTCTGAAATCCTGGATAGTCTAGTCAAACCGGGCTTTGACCCGAAACAAAAAGTCCTATTTGAATTGGAAGATTTCCCTGCGCTCGATCCAAATCGGGAATCCTCGATTGCTGCCCCTTTATCCGAATCCAGCGCTGAAATTCTCTCCTATGCTCCAGATAAAATCGTGACTGCGGTGTATACTCCGGTAGCAAAGTACCTGTTTTTCAGCGAGATCTATTATCCTGGGTGGAAGGCCTATGTGGACGAGCGTTCGGTTCCATTGCTTCGGGGGAATTACATTTTCAGAGTGGTCAAAGTTCCAAAGGGGACGCATTCGGTGACACTGGTTTTTGAGCCACTTTCCATTAAATTGGGCATTGCAGTAACGATCGTTACTTTACTTTTAATCCTGGCGATATTCGTTCGGGGTTTGGTTAAGAAACTTCTTTTTCGACAAAAAGGTTGGATCTCAGCGTAATACGTTGCATTAAAAGTTGAAATAATTCTTTACAGGAAACTTTTTATCAAAGTTAGGCGGTTTTAACGGATCTTCCCCCCAGTTAAGAAGAAAAAAAAGTCACAACAATCTAAAACTAATATGGAAAGTGTTAATTTCTCTTATATTTATGTAGCCACAACAAAATATCATTTTATTATTAAAAATAAGTAAAGTTGTGTTATTGTGTAGCCACAATGTATGT
>CAYOWC010000296.1:0-5985 GCA_964407525.1 uncultured Desulfobacteraceae bacterium
TACAGCTTCCATTCCCCTAAAGTTTCCCACGGTGTTGGCATGCCAACGGATCCAGACAATCCTTTTTCCGATCCTGACAAATTCATTTCATCCACCACATAGGCAATACGGGCCAGGTCGGCATCATCAATCCCCATGGTCCAATCGGCAAAAGATTCTTCAATAAATTCCGTATTCGTGTCGCCGTCCTTGAATCTTTCTGATAAAAGGAGATCGATCAGAAAAGGAATGGTGGTACTGACCCCAAGAATAGCATAGCTTTCAAGTGCCCTTATCATTCGCATCCTTGCCTTTTCCCTGTCCTCGGCCCACACAATCAGCTTACTCAGAATAGGGTCGTATTCTATGGGAACTTCAAACCCCTGATAGATGCCGCAGTCGTTTCGGATTCCCGGTCCCGAGGGTTCGCGGTGGATCAGAACTGGTCCGGGAGAGGGAAAAAAACCGGATTCCGGGTCTTCCGCATAAATACGGCATTCCATAGCATGGCCTTTTCGGGTAATTTCTTCTTGACGGAAAGGCAGGGGATTGCCTGCCGCAATCTCTAATTGCAGCCTTACGAGATCCAATCCCGTAACCATTTCAGTGACGGGATGCTCCACCTGGAGCCGGGTATTGACTTCGAGGAAGTAGGTTTTGCCATTCTTGTCCATCAGAAATTCAACGGTACCCGCATTCACATATCCTGCAGCGCGGGCTGCGGAAACGGCCGCATTGCAGATATTTTCAAGACCTTCTTGAGTCATGGCGGGGGAAGGCGTCTCTTCAATAATCTTCTGGTGCCTCCTTTGTATGGAGCACTCCCTTTCAAACAGGTGCACCACATTTCCGTGCTGATCAGCAAGAATCTGGATCTCGATATGTCGCGGAGAAGCCAAATATTTTTCCAGGTAAAGGGATCCGTTCCCAAAGGCTTTTTCCGCCTCGCTGCGGGCTGAAACCGTTTCCTGTATCAGAGTCTCCGGATCAGAGACAATCCGCATCCCTTTTCCTCCACCCCCGGCCACCGCCTTGATCATGACGGGGTACCCAAGGGTCTCTGCTTCGTTCTGTAACCGTTCGGGATCGAGTGTTCCTTTCTTCATGCCGGGGATGACCGGTACCCCTGCCTTTTCCATGATTTGCCTGGCTATGGCCTTGTCGCCCAGGTCCCGCATGACCTGTGCCGGAGGACCGACAAAAACGATCCCCGCATCCTTACATTTCTCTGCAAATTCGGCATTTTCAGAGAGAAAACCGTAGCCTGGATGAATGGCCTCTGCACCGGTTTCAAGGGCGGCATTCAGAATCCTTTCCATATTGAGATAGCTCTTCGACGGTTCTGCCTCACCTAACAGACAGGCCTCATTGGCTTCCAGGACGTGCGCCGCAGTTGCGTCCACCTCGGAATAGACGGCTACGGTTTCTATACCCATTTCCCTGCAGGTTCGCATAACCCGAACAGCAATTTCGCCCCTGTTTGCGATAAGAACTTTCTTAAACATAGTGAATTCCTCACATCCTGAATATCCCATAACCGGTTGCATCATCGCGAATGGGTGCATTCAAGGCAGCCGAGACGGCCAGCCCCAATACGTCCCTTGTCTTGGCCGGATCGAGAATACCATCATCCCACAGGTTGGCAGTGGAATAGTAGGCATTCCCTTCTCTCTCCGCGGAACTGATAATGGGCCCCTTGATCTGCTCCACGATTTCTTCCGAAAGGGGTGGTTTGCCTTCTCGCGCTAACTGGTCATTTTTCACCGTGATCATGACCCCTGCCGCCTGTTCCCCTCCCATGACGCCGATCTGCGCATTGGGCCACATCCAGAGAAATCGGGGACCGTATGCCCGGCCACACATGCCGTAGTTGCCGGCGCCGAAAGAAGCTCCTATGATGACCGTAAATTTGGGTACGGACGCCGTGGCCACAGCATTGACCATCTTTTGGCCATCTTTGGTGATGCCGCCCCGTTCATACTCTCTTCCTACCATGTAGCCGTTGATATTCTGGAGAAAAAGGAGTGGTATGCCCCGCCTGTCGCATAATTGTATGAACTGGGTGGCCTTCAGGGAACTGTCTGAAAAAAGGATTCCGTTGTTTCCCAAAATCCCCACGGGGTACCCATGGATATGGGCCCATCCGCAGACAAGGGTAGGTCCATAGAGGGCCTTGAATTCGAGAAAATCACTGCCATCCACCATCCTTGCGATGACTTCGCGGACGTCGTAGGGGATATTCAGCGCAGGCGGGACGATTCCATAAATCTCTTTGGGATCATAAAGCGGGTCTTTCGGAGCCTTTTGGCCTATTTTGACCTTCCGGGCCGGCGGGAGGTTTCTGATGATGTCGCGAATAATCTCGATGCAGTGGGCATCATCCTCGGCTATATAATCGGAAACCCCCGATTCCCTGCAGTGGACGTTGGCGCCTCCAAGTTCGTCGGCAGTGACTTCCTCCCCCGTGGCGGCCATCACGAGGGGTGGCCCTCCAAGAAAAATGGCGCCGGTCCCTTTCACATGCACGACTTCGTCGCTCATAGCCGGTATATAGGCTGCTCCTGCCGTACACAGACCCATCACACCGCATATCTGGGGAATGCCCATCTTTGAGATGACGGCCTGGTTGTAAAATATTCTTCCTCCGTCATCCGCGTCGGGGAAAATCTCGGATTGAAGTGGCAGGAAAGCGCCCCCTGAGTCCACAAGGTAGATGAGGGGAAGGCGGTTTTCCATGGCGATGTTCTGGAGGCGAAGACTTTTCTTTACCCCCATGGGATAAATGGTTCCTCCCTTTATCGTGGGGTCATTGATATGGACCATCACCTCATGACCACAAACCCTTCCTATTCCGGCAGCCAATCCGGCGCCGTGCACCTTTTTGTCGTACATCCCTTTTGCCGCAAGGGGAGCAATTTCCAGGAAGGGAGTATTACGGTCCAGAAGCAGTTCCAGCCTTTGTGTGACAGAGAGTTTTTTCTGCTGGGCCAATCGGGCCAAGGACTTTTCGGAACGTTCTTCACGGGCAATCTGCAAGTTGTTTCTGAGGTCGGAAACCAGTCCAGCCATGATCTGGGAGTTTTTCTGGTAAGCCTCGCTTTTGGTATCAATTCGCGTTTCTATAACTGGCATGGATTCTATCCTTTCACTTAAAAACTGCAATTAGCGGTTAGCCGTTAGCCGTTAGCTATTAATGCCACAATGTCAGCTACTCACGATGCAATAGGTAAGCATCAAAAAGTGAAATCCCAAATAAAGGGAAGAGTGATGCAAATGAGTGGGATCCTTAAGCTAACGGCTAATAGCTAAAAGCTAATTGCAGCTTTCAGGTTTCATAAGTCCATCCGCGATTTTCATCCGCGATATTTCAGAAGAAGTTCCTGCAACCTGCAAATATCTTGCATCCCTGTATCCCTCTTCCACCTGGTTATGGCTGCAATAACCGTAGATTCCCAGAATTTGCATGGCCTGGTTTGTCACTTCCTGGGCAGACTCGCTGCAGAACACCTTGGCGCAGCGGGCAAGCATATGGGCTTCCCTGTCTCCTGTTTGATCCATCCATGCGGCACGGTAGGCCAGCAGTTGAGATGTCTGCAAGAGGGTAAGCATTTCCGACAGCTTGAACGCGATCTCCTGATAGGCGATGATCGGTTTCCCTCCGCTTTTATGTCCTCTGGCATATTTCAATGCGCTTTCATAGGACCGGTGCATTAAACCTAAACTTGCAATGGTGAGTATCTGGTCCTCCCACGCACGGAGTTTTGTGAAGATTTCCTTTTCGAAAAAAGGTCCGAACCTATTTTTGTGCTGGATAGGGCAGTCATTGAGTGTGATAGAAGACATGGCGGTTCCTTCAAAACCAAAGGTTGGCAGCCCTGGTCCGATGAGGAGTCCTGTGCTTGTCTTGTTTACGAGAAAAAAACCAAATCCGGCCTTTTCAGCTTCATATTTTCCGGCAACGGCAAACCAGTCTGCTAAGGGTCCATTCAGAACATACGGTTTGCAGCCGGATAGAATGATAGATCCTTCCTTCAACGTGCCTGTGGTTTCCATGGCCATGTTTTCCATGCTCATGCCTGTTTCCGTAAAGCCTACCGCTCCGATCAGGGAACCTCCTTTCAGGGCAGGGAGGATGGCTTCTTTTTGTTCGGAAGATCCGTACAATGCAATCAACGTCCCGAAAATTCGCACACTCATTTCGGCCGAAAGATAAAGGGAGGGAGATACCGATGCCAGTGTCTCTCGGGCTTTGGCAAGGGAAATGGAATTCCTGCCGTTTTCAACACCCAAGTCAAAGTATCCTGTATCGGAAAGGAATCTCATGTTTTGTAGAAGGCCGTTCCGGTATTGAAGATTTTCGAGGTCTTGGAATGGCTCCCCGTCGTTAATACTGCTTTCCTGGAACAAGGTTCGGATTTTGTCGCAAAGGGCTTTTTCGGAATCGTCAAAATCGAAATTCATGGGCCTTCCTCACATGTAAATTAAGTGATTAGCTCTTAGCGATTAGCAGTTAGCTTAAAGATCCCAGACATTAGCATGGCTTTTCACTTTATTGAGCCTCGTATTTTTTAATGCCCACCTATTGCATCGTAAACATTTGATAGTATTAGTTTAACGGCTAACGGCTAACGGCTAACGGCTAACAGCATTTCTTGAATCACATGAGTTTTGAAATAATCTTCTTGGCAATTTCAGATGTGCCGCCCCCGATGGGGGCCAGCCTGCTGTCCCTGAAGTTTCTTTCCACATCATATTCATGGCAGTATCCGTAGCCACCGTGAATGATAACGGCATCGTTGGCCGGTTTAAGGCTCCAGTCTCCCACAAAAAGTTTGGCTACGGCTGCTTCGAGATGGTTAAGGGGTCTCCCCTGGTCTTTGCACCATGCCACGCGATAGATCAAAGCCCTGGCCGCTTCAATAAAGATCTTCATGTCGGCGAGTTTGTGTTTTATGGCTTGGAACCGGCCGATGGGACGATCAAATTGCGTTCGTTCCCCGGCATATCGAATGCATTGATTGAGGGCACAGGTCATTCCACCGATAAACGGAGCCATTAAAGCGCTTCGATCCCATTCAACCGTTTGCATGGCCATCAGGAATCCCGAGCCCTCTCTCCCCAGGAGGTTTTCTTCCGGGATTTGGCAGTCTTCAAAAATAAGCTCGGATGTGTGGGAACTCCGAACCCCCATTTTATGCAGGGGTTTTCCCGCAGAGAATCCGGGCGTTCCTTTTTCCACTACAAAGGCCGAGATCCCTCCATGTTTAAGGGTTTTGTCCGTCTTTGCATAGACGACAGCCACATCAGCCACAGGGCCATTGGTGATAAACATCTTGCTGCCGTTGAGGACATATCGTCCATTGCGCTTTTCAGCCTTCGTGGTCATGGAAGCCACGTCAGACCCGGCGCCCGGTTCGGTCAGGCCCATGCAGCCGATAAGTTCGCCGGATGCCAGCTTTGGCACATATTTCTCTCGTACTGCTTCTGACCCGTGGGTAAATATAGTATCCGCGCAAAGAAAGGTATGAGCTCCGTATGCGAGGGTCAGGCCTCCATCAACACCTGCCTCCCCAAGGGCCTCACCGGCAACCACCGAAGTAACCACATCTGCTTCGCTCCCGCCAAAATTTTCAGGAAAGTGAAGGCCAAGAATGCCGAAACCCCCTAATTTTTGAAAGGACTGGAAATCAAATCGGCTTTCGAGATCGTGCTCTCGAACCCTGGGGACGATTTCCTTTTTGGCAAAACGGATGATCTGCTGTTTGAATATTCTCTGTTCTTCAGTAAAAGAAAAATCCATGGTTCACCTGATTCCAGTTCTTTTATGTGGTGAAGACGTTGAGTAGTTAAAGCGGCCGGGCATTTATGCAGGAAAGTGATTGCAATTTCAGGCATCCTTCATTTAAGCCAAAAAGTAGTTGACACTTTCGTGATTTCGCGTTTTCGCAGAAAAATTGGAAACTGGAAATTGGAAATTAGAAAAAAACACATTAATTCTGATGTGTT
>CAYOWC010000297.1:0-5955 GCA_964407525.1 uncultured Desulfobacteraceae bacterium
AACGCGCAAATGCCTGACAAACAAAGGTGAATGGAATTCATTCACGGGTATTGGTCCTAACATCGGCCATTAGAATTATTTTCTTACTCCTAATCTTAATCGTAATCCTAATCGAATAGCCCTGGAATAGGTTAAAAGGAGTATGATTAAGATTATGATTATGATTATGAACTGCCGAACGAATTTTTGGATAATCGTATCAAGTGGGCGAAGTTAGAACCAAGCCCAAAAATTCCTACCACAACATACAGGGTTGGTCAAATTTGGCTTAACTGGTCCCGAAAGGATTTGAACCGACAGAATTTGGGGTACACCATATTCAAATATTGACAATAGCGAGCCAATTTGATTCTTTATGAATCATGGTACGGATTATTCTTGTACCGGAAACAAAAGATGATTTAGAACTTGCTGCAGGAGGAGCAGAATGCTTGATTTTGTAAAAGGCTTTTTCATGAAACCCACAGCAGATTCTCAAAAGAAGGGGCAGACAGAGGCTCATAAGGTGCAGATTGCAACATGCGCTCTCTTTCTGGAAATGGGGAGAATCGATGACAAATTTACCGATGAGGAAATGGAAACCATCCTTTCCATTTTGAAAGACAAGTATCATTTATCCGGAGAACACGCCGACCATTTGATAAAGGAAGCGGAAGAGGGGCTCAATAAGAGCGTTGACTTGTGGCAATTTGCCACCCTGATCAACGAGCATTACACCATCGAGGAAAAACTTGAGGTCATCGAATTGCTTTGGAAAATCGTATTTGTTGACGGGAAGATGGACAAATATGAAGACTACCTGATGCACAAACTCACGCGGCTGCTCAGGCTTTCGGACAGCCAGTTGATTGATGCGAAATTGAAAGTCCTGCATGAAAACGAATAGGGTACTAAGGCGGCGAAGCCGCAACCAAAATGTCTCGCGCAAAGACGCAAAGGCGCAAAGATTTTCTTGTTTTTTGTGACAGAAAACCAGGTGAAAAGGTACTATATCATCCGTTCCAGTTCCCGCAGTTTTTTTTCAAGTCGTTTGGCTGACACGGGAAAAGGTGTTTTCAATTCCTGGGCGAAGAGGGATACCTTGAATTCCTCTACCATCCAGAAAAATTCCTCAAGTACTTCGCGCTTTTCGAGAGAGGCTCTGGGGGAAAGTTCTTTGATATTTACCCTGAGTGCTTCCGTAAAAGGGGCGATGATGGAGGCCTTTTTTTGTTCTTTCTCCATGTCGTAGCTTCCCCTCTCTGCTCTCTTTTCCATTGCCTTCAGGTAACGGGGAAGGTGTACCAGACGATCTGGACCATAACGCGCTAAGAAATCTCCCGGGACAAGGCCGGCAAGTTCTTTCCTCAGTTGAGCGCAGAGATCCAGGGCAGGTCTATTGTTCCCGCTTGCCGTTTCTATCCCGTGAAAGGCCTGCCTGGTGTGGTAATGGGCCTCAACGACATTTCCTGTCAATTCCATGAATGTTCGACTTTCCGACAGAAGAGATGGACCCGTATCGGCCGCATGTTGGAGAAAGGCCTCTTGGTTTCTCAAATTCAGGCGGAAAAGGCGGTCGGTAAGATTCCCATAGACCTCCTTTTCAATAACCTTCACCCCGCCGAAATAGTCTGCAGCCTTTGAAAGTCCAGGGAATTTAAGGACTTTCCTTGTGAAATTGAGATCTTTTCTGAAAGTTATCAGAAACAGGGTCTTTACCCCTTTTTTATGCTCTCTGACTGCCTCATCTCTATCCTTGAAAAGCCGGAGATTTACTCCCTTTTCCGCAGGCTCCAGTCCAGGGTATGCAAACAGGGTCGTTGTAAGAGGAATGCTTTCCGGCAACTCCCCGAAAGTCCAGGAAGTCATCCCAAACTTTTCCCAACGTTGCTTCGCTTTTGCCCACAGGTCCGGTTCGGGTTCCTTTGACTTCTCCTGTGCACCCTCCCACAAAATGGATGGGTCGCGTCCAGAGCGAAGTTCCCGCCCCAAATGATCCGTGAGGGAAACACGCATATTGAGGTGTTCCGGGATCTGATCTGCAGGCCACTGAGAAGCAGGGATATCTACTCTGAATCGCTCGAAGATAAATGTTCCCAGTGCGGTAACAAGGGGCTCGTTCGTCCTTTTCATTCCCGAGAGGATTACATCCACAGTGTTGGAAACAGGCACCAGTCGTTTTCTGTATTTCTTGGGGAGTCCTTTAACCAGTGCAGTGAGCTTTTCACGGAAAAGTCCGGGTACGATCCAATCCAGATGCTGGGGGGAAACCTGCGCTGCGAGGGTAGACGGAACCTTGATGGTGATGCCGTCGTCAGGCTTACCCGGCGCAAATTTGTAGGCAAACTTGAATGTTCCGTTACCAATGGCGGTTTCGTCCGGATACAGGGCAAGTTCTTCCGCATCGGGGCACATGAGCAGAACATCCTGTTCGGTCATTTTCAGAAAATCATCCCCTCCCCTTGTGCGTATTTCCCTTTCCATGGTGCGTATGTCGTTAATTCCCTGTAGCCTCTCAGAATAAAACGCGGCAATGACTTCCTCACTCACGAGCATTCCGCGACGTCTAACCTTATCTTCCATCCCGGAGGCCTTCTCGATCAGAGCTTTGTTGTGGGCGAGAAATGAAAATTTTTCATTCATGTCCTCTTCCACGAGAGCGGATCTTATGAAAATATCGTGCGCTTCCCCGGGATCAATGGAACCGTATGCGACCGACCTCTTTGGAACAATAATCAACCCGTAGAGGGTGACCTGCTCGGAAGCGCAAACCTCACCCCGTCTCTTCTCCCAGCGGGGGTTGGAATAAGACGATTTACACAGACTACCGCCCAGGTCTTCCAGCCACGCAGCATCAATTTTTGCCGCTGTTCTTGCAAAAAGCCTGGATGTTTTCACCATGTCTGCTGCAACAATCCATCCCGGTCCTTTATTGAAAAGGGTAGATCCTGGGAAGATCATAGCTTCTCTACCCCTTGCGGCAAGATACATGTTTTTCTCTTTCTTTACCGCAATATTGGAGAGATAACCACTCAGGATGGATCGATGAACGACGGCATATCTGCTTTCTTCAGAGCCCTCTTTCGAGCTGTTGCTGTTTGGAATGCCCTGCTGTTTCAGGATGAGGGAAATCTGTTGGTAGATATGATGCCATTCAGCCATGCGCGGAAAAGAGAGAAAATGTTCCCTGCAGAATTTTCGCATCTTATTCTGTGTTTTCAACGTTTGCCATGAACGATGGTACGAGTTCCAGAGATTGAGCAGAGTGATAAAGTCAGAACCAGCATCTTTAAAACGAGCGTGCATCTGGTCGGCATGGGCGGCTCTCTCCATCGGTCTTTCCCGAGGGTCCTGGATAGTCAATGCCGATGCGATTACCGCAACATCGTGAACGCATCCCTCTTTCCGGGCTTCAATAAGCATTCTGGATATTTTCGGATCTACAGGCATCCTGGCCATCAGACGTCCCTTATCGGTCAGGAAGACGGTCCCGTTTTTCCTTTTGACCGCGCCCAATTCCACAAGAAGGTCGAAACCATCTTTGATATTCCTGGGATGTGGACTGTCCAAAAATGGGAAGGCCCCGATGTTTCCCAGTTTCAGGGAAATCATGCGAAGAATAACTTCCGCCAGGTTTGAACGAAGGATTTCGGGTTCGGTGAATTCAGGGCGGGATTCATAATCTTCCTCAGCATACAAGCGAATACAAGTACCACTTTCCACTCGACCACAACGACCTTTTCTTTGATCGGCGCTGCTCCTTGAAATGGGGCTTATTGGAAGACTTGTGGTTCGGGTTCTTGGAACGTACATTGAGATTCTTGCAAGACCTGTATCTATGACAAACCTGATCCCCGGTATGGTAAGAGAGGTTTCGGCAACATTCGTCGCAACAACAATTTTCCGGGCAACTGCCGACTGAAAGACACGATGTTGCTGTTTCCCTCGAAGTCGGGAAAAAAGAGGAAGTATTACGGCATGTTTCAATTGTCTTGCTTCAAGACGATCGCATGTTTCAAGGATATCCTGCTCCGTGGGCATGAAAACCAGGATATCTCCAAAAGCTCCCCTGTCGCAAACCTTCTCAACCGCCTTGACAGCTTCATCCACATAGGTGATATCGCCCTTTTCCTGAAGCCTGGAATCAATGGGCTGATATACCACGTCTACCGGATATCGGCGCCCTGAAACTTCGATGACAGGCGCCCCTCCAAAAGCTGCGGAAAATTTTTCCGTATCAATGGTAGCCGAGGTAATAATAACTTTTAAATCTCGTCTTTTTTTTAGAAGCGTTTTCAGGATGCCCAGGATAAAATCGATATTGAGACTTCTCTCGTGGGCTTCGTCCACGATGATGGTATCATAGGCATAGAGACGAGGGTCCTGTTGGGTTTCAGCGAGAAGCATGCCGTCCGTCATGATTTTGAGATACTCGTCAGGAGTGGATCGATCTTTAAATCGTATTTTGTATCCCACGGACTGCCCGATTTCTTCGCCTAACTCTTCCGCAATGCGCACTGCTATGGTCGTGGCTGCAATTCTTCTTGGCTGTGTACAGGCAATCTTTCTTTCAATTCCCCTGCCGGCTTCCAAACACATCTTCGGAATCTGGGTACTTTTTCCTGATCCCGTATCCCCGGCAATAATAACTACCTGATGGTTTCGGATCGTCTCAACGATATCGTCTTTCCGGGAGGTAATTGGGAGGTCTTCCGGGTAGGAAACAGTAGGGAGATTTTTTACTCGGAGTTGTTTTCGGAACACAGAGGATTTAATGCTTTTATCGAGGGATTCCAATTGCTGAATGGATTTTTTATCGAGATTGCCACCCGTATGGCTCAGGATCTTGTTCAGCCGTCTGGAAAAGCTGAATCGATCCTTTTCCATGGCAAGAGGAATACGCGACCTGATTCTTTTGATAGGATATGTGGAATTCATTCAATCGATTTTCGAGGCCTTGTCAATATCTATTATTTTTTCCCCTTTAATATAGTCTTTCGTCTGATAGACAGTGACTTGTTCCAATTTGCTCGTGATTTCCTTTAGACGATCCAGCTGTTTTTTCATCTCAGCAAGGCTGCTGCTTCCGGGGCTTTCTTCCATCGCTTCACTCAGAAGGAGATAGATATATTGAAGAGGCTGATTCAGTTCATGACATGCGGCTCCGGCCGTTTCAAGAACCCCCTGCAGTTTTTCGTGTTTCAGACGCTCTTCTTCCGCTTTGATACGCCTGGTGATGTCTTTGGTTACTGCAATGAGACATTTTTCTCCTCCGTAATCAATCACCTCCGCAGACCATAGGACATGTCGAATATCTCCTGATTTTGTCCGAAACCGGGCCTCCATATTGCGTACAACCCCATTTTCCCTCAGCATCAGGAGCATTTCGGTTCGCTTATGGGAATCAGCCCAGATGTTCAGTTCAGTGGAGGTATGCCCGATGACCTCTTCCCGGTGATATCCGGTCGTCCGTAAAAAAGCCTCGTTGACGTCGAGATACATCCCACCTTCCATGGTGGATATGACAAACCAGTCGGGGCTGGAACGAAATGCCTTCTGGAATTTGTCTTCCGACAGGTAAATGGCTTCCTTCGCCAGTTCCTGTTCGGTCGTATCCAGAAAAAATCCCAACGTCGCTTTCCTCCCTTCAAAATCTATGGGCGCAACCGCTTCAACAATCCACCTGATTTCGCCATCTTTTCCAACAACACGGTGCTGATAAGGGGAAGAACGTTCCCCTTTAAGCATTTTTCCGGCATTTTCCCGCACCATATCCCTGTCTTCCGGAAGGACAATCTCAAGTGATTCAATTCCGAGAAGATCCTTTTCAGGATATCCTGAAATCCGTCGAAACTCCGGGTTTACAAATCGAAATTTTCCATCCTCCACGATGAAAATGCCTATGGGGGAATTGAAAAATATACTTGCGAAAAATTCGGTTCCCTGCATGCACGCATTATCGGCACGCTTGAACCC
>CAYOWC010000298.1:0-5954 GCA_964407525.1 uncultured Desulfobacteraceae bacterium
ACTACCCCTGCGTCTTCTTTTCCTGACAGTTCGCAATTGATTTGGATACCATTGGCTTCTATTCGCATTTTCAGAGATTCCTCGAAGGCGTACGAGAATGAATTCATACCTCAACTTAGGTTAGTGCCCATCCATTAATGTAATTGTGGACACTGCGGGTTCCCGACACCAGAATCGGCCGGGAGCCGGGAACCGAAACGGGCACATCGACCGTCTTATCGTGAGGTCAATTCCACCCTTGCAAGGAATTCACAAGTTGTTGAGCGTGCGACAAGCCGGTTTTATAGGTAAACCTTGAACACGTGTTGCATGCTTTCAAAAGGGTGATGCGATATTGTTTATCTATGTAAAGTCTCAGATTGGAATACACACCGAGACCGACGGGGCAGACGGAGATGAGAATGCCTTCTTTTTGAACACTCGTGCACCCTCCGGATTTGGTGAGAGCGTCTTCTGTTTCGATCTCCATTATCTCCATGGGGTTTTCGGGATATCCTTCAAGTGCTCCGGGCAATTCCCTAAAGGATAGGAAGTCATTACCGCTATTCACGGCGTCTGCTAAGTTCTTGAATCCTGAAGATACTAAAGTAGATGAATCATAACAGCGCAAAGCAATTCCCATTATCGTGCCGCTGTTCACGTGAACGATCATTGCCTTTTTTTGGCCGTTCGTCCTTGTGCCCACAGTTGTGTTTCTATCATCTTCATTTTCCAGGGAATCGGGATCGATGAGAAACCCACCCCGCTCATCGTATCCGCTAGGCATCAAGACAATGGTTTGGACCACATCGGTCTGATGACTTGAATTGCCTGTTCTCGTGGTGATTGCCATTGGAAGGAGTCTCGGTACCAGGTCAATTAAGCCCAGATCGATGCGATCCTGGGAAGGAGACTCGGAAAAATACAAGTCAGGCGAATCTTCTTCAAGAGGAAATAATAACCCGTTGTGAAGGAGGAAGGTAATGCTGGGAATAAGTTCCGGGACATTCACGAAAACCCAGGTCTTTTTACCTGCTTCGGTTTTGCAGACCAGCTGAACTTTTTGCCCTTCCTTAACTTCCAGAACAACGATGGATTCATCACTCTCACTACTTATGACCTCTTCCTCAGCCCAACACGCGGCCGAACCCGCCAGTGCCCAAATCACAAAAAAGATCCACAATGATACTCCTCTTCGAACAAATTTCATGGCCCAAACCTCCTTTCAAAATTACAGTGTTTAAAAACAGCCAAGACTCAACCGTCTCCGATCCGCGAAACATCTGAACGGTCTTCATAGAAAAGAATACAAGATCAAAGGTGGCGAAGTCAAGAGGTGAAGAGTAAGCAAATCAAATATGAATATCGCCGATATCACATGCCAGTTTTCACAGTGGTTGTATCACGTTGGGGATGTTCGTCACTGTCAAACGTGGCTGTCTTTTTCGGCTCATCATGGATTAATGTGATATTTTTGTCAGTTGTCGAATAGACCATGCTCAGATTCCAGGTGTCAGGTGTCAGGAAAAAACCGGGTTGCATTCAGAATATTCAACGTAATAACAAGTAGTTGTGTTTATTGTAACCAGAAAATGGGAATAATAGGTACTGAAACCTGACACCCGAAACCTGACACCTCTGCTCCGGAAAAAGGGATTCTTCACGCTAATCCGTTGAGCCTCTTTTTCTTTTCCAATGCCATGATTTCATGGGCGGAACGGTTCCAATATGGAAACCAGGCCTATTGTTTTTGACAGATAAGAGCTATTTGAGGTACTCTTAATGGAAACGATAGGCCTTGCAGTTAAAGAAGAATTGGAGAGGTAGCCTAGCTCTGTTGAACGGGTTGGATGACAGGGAGCGCTGGGCTGGCAGTCAATGATAGTAACTGTTGCGAAGACGGCCCGGCTGTGTAAATGATAGACTGGTGTGATTCCATATGAACAATTCGAAAGCATTCATGAACTATCCTGATCTTTTGTCTAGGGTGAAACCGATGGATTTGTCCCAGAAACTTGGTATTCTTGGGATTCAAAAACGGGACTCTTTATTGGTTTTTGATTTCTTTAACCGCCGGCTTGTATTTGATGGGGATGATTTTTTTGATACAGCAGGAACTGATCTTACCGCTGCCGCTAAAGTGGTGCTTTGTACATATATATTGATGAGCCCTGAAAAAGAGCCCAAGAGCGATGGGAAGCTGGTGACCTTTAGAGAATTTTCCGATGCGGGGCCATTATTTTCAAGGTTTACGGAAAATACAGCAAAAATTATACAAACCAGTTTTTCCAATCGGCTTGATGCCCTCAGCCAAAAATGTTTAAAACTGGGGGGAACGATACTGGCTAGTCAATCCTATGACATCAGTGTCCGCTTCTGGGCGCTTCCAAAGATTCCAATTATTTTGAATTTTAATGATGCAGATGAACTCATGCCTGCAAACGCGGTATTTCTTTACCACGATACAGCAATTGCCTATCTTGATCTGCAATGTCTGACCATGACCTGCACATATCTCACCGGGCATTTGATTCAAAATTAAAATCCATGTCCTCTTGTAACCAGAGTTTTTGTGATAGGATGACCGGCTGGCTTGATCCCTTTTCACGCCTCAGACGCTATCTATTGCGGGCATTTCCCTTGGATACCTGAGGAGAAGGGGGTTTTTCTCTGAGTGCCTTGATGAGGAGGGCATCACGGCCATAAATATCTTCACGGAAATGAACCGTACCTTCCGAATCAACCCATGCAGTCCAATAAAGAAGGTGAACAGGGATTGGTTCCGGGATCTTCACGGTTTGGGTTTTGTTGCTATTTATGGCTTCAAGAATGCTTTTTTGGCTCTGGTCAGATCCATCTCTCAAAAGATAGACCATCAGCTCTATTGGGTTTTTGACGCGTATACAACCCGAGCTGAAAATGCGTCTGCTTTTATTAAATAGCTCTTTTGCCTGCGTATCATGTAAATATACGTTGAATTTGTTGGGGAACATAAATTTAACGCGGCCAAGGGAATTGGCAGGCCCGGGTTCCTGACGAAACTTGAAAGAAAGATTCTTGCCGGTGATTTGAGACCAGTCCACTGACTCCGGGGCAATTTCCGGCGCACCATCTTTCCAAGAGCGGAAGACCTTTATCTTATTTTTTGCCAGATATTTGGGATCTTTTCGAACTCTGGGCAGGATATCTTTTCTGGCGATGCTCCATGGGATATGCCAGTACGGGTTCAGTTCGATGTAAGTCATCTTACCTGTGAAAACAGGGGTGCTTCGATATGTCTTTCCAACGACAACAGGCATCTCCATCACGGTTTGCCCATTCTCAACGATCTCTAATTCAAAATCTGCGATATTGACAAGGATATAGCGGGACCCCAGAGATTCGGGAAGCCAACGCCATCGTTCCATATTTGTTTTTAACTGGTCTACACGTTCTTCTACAGGCACATTAAGTGCCCTCAATGTATGTGGACCGACGATTCCATCAACTTTCAGCCCATGTCTTGTTTGAAACCTTCGAACGCTTTGATCCAATTCTTCGTCAAAAACGAATAGATTTCTTTCATCTGATACGTCAATATCGCCTGAAATGAATAACCTGGACCGCAAAACCCTGATTCGGATGCCCCGATCGCCTAATTCCATTTTTGAACCCGGAGGTATTTCCGGCCATCCCCCCCATTTCATAATATTGCGGTATTGTGCAAGAGCCTTTCTCAATCCCACATAACCAAGATATTGCGGGTAGAGGTTTTTGAGTGTCTCCTCAATCTTGTTTGTTTCGATGGCTCGCTGCAGTATTTTTACTAAATCTTCGTAGCGGTTCTTTATCAACCATTCCGATTGAATCGTCTCAGGGTTGACACGGCCTGTAAGCAAATGGGATCCGTATAGAAAGAAAGAATCAGTTAGCAGAAGATCCAGGTCCGCAAGTATATCTGGATTAAGGGGCCTGCTCACCTTTCTATCGAAATCCAATTGGGCCAATAAGGCCTCAATGTTTCCAATATGGTAGTCACCGGGCCTCAGGCCGTCATGGTCCGCGTCATGAATCATCCTCAAGAGATCAGCCGCTTGCGGCAGCAGACCGTAATTCCCACTCCAGGCAGGCCGGAATTCACGATTCATGTAGAAAAGGATAGAGGCCTTTGGACCGCAAAGCAATTCGTTCCTGCAAATGAAGCTTTGTTGCTTCGGTGTGGAGGTGATCTTGTTTTCCAATATCTTGTTAACCTGATCGGACAAATTCGATGCCACAGCACTTTGGCAGGAGATGTGGATGGCCGCACATAGCAATACCATCACGATCAGAGCAGTTTTGAGAGTAGTCCCAAGAGATATTGAGAAATGTGATAAACGCCTTGCTGTTAGAATATCCATTATTCCCCATTTTTATGGAAACAAGCTAAGGGCATTCCATGCCTCCTCGTTATCTGTTTCCAAACCAATTTCTATAAGCATCTAGAAGCCGACTATTTAAAGAACTTTTATCTAAAGATTCGATATCGCTTAGGGGGAAGTGATAAATTCTTCTTTCCAACTGGATTTCTGCAATAACGCCATAGGGGTCTTCATTTCCAGTAATACTATGGATAGTGATTTTATCCCCTTGTTTTAGAAGTCCTGAATTCTGGTGTTTCGATATTTCAGCATCGAATGGTAAAGAAAGATTTTGATCTAAATATTTTCCCCAGGCATTAAAAGCTGTCAAGTGATCGTCTGATTCCATCGGTAAAACTTGGTTTATTATCTTTCCAGACGCCCCTAAATAATCCCAATAGTGTTTTGCTTTGATCTTTTTTCGTATTGTTCTCAGATCCTCTTCGGTATCACGTCGCACAGCAATCTGGATCTCATGTGATTTCAGACAAATTTTTTCCCAATCCAGATTTTTCTGTTCGCATTGAAAAATGTATTGATCTGAGATGTTTGAAAGAGCAATACTATCCAAATTAATAATAACAAGGTCATTGACTATTTCTAATATTTGACCATGCCAACCACTAATATCAATGCCCAAATCAGAGGCAACCGTACCATTCTTGACTTTGACTGTATCATTAATCTGAAATTTTTTATTCTTAGCCATTTATTTCTTCTTTCCAGGAACTTCCTATTTCTTTAATGCTAATGCTTCCAAAATGGCATTTTCAAGTAAATTCAGAGAACCTTTTGTTTTTTGAAGACAGAGACCGAGATCATGAGCAATCTCGCCAGCTTTATCTTCGAGTTCGTCTTCATCGAGGTCAAGATTCATGTCAATATAAAGAGCGCGGGTAAATCCGTCCAGCATGCGTCTTGCGAGATGCAACGGCTCAATATCTTTCCTACCAATACGGTTGATCTGCAGTTCGTGGAATACAAATTCCGTTCCCATACGGGTCCAGCCGGGCGAAAGGAACCATGTCCCAGGTACCTGGCGCAATTCTTCCTCATAACGGTCCTGACCTAACAGAACACCGATGCAGTCCTCCGCCTGTGGACGTAGAACCGGGACTTTAAAGTCTTCACCCAGCCGATCCATGGCCTGGCATCGACCATAACCAAGGACTATGGCATCAACTTGGTCCTGCGCTTTAACAATCTCCTTGCGAACGTCCTCAAGCAACCGATCCGGTTCAATATGTAGCCCCCATGGCATAACTTTCAGATAGGTGATTTCCGAAAAACGTCGCACAATAGACTTGATTTCAATATCCAAAGTTTCGCAGTAAATAATTCCGATTTTTTTGGTTGTAGCCTCAGATATCATAGATTTTTCCGGGCTTGGTCCTAACGTCGGCCATTAGAGTTGTTTTCTTACTCATAATCTTAATCGTAATCATAATCGAAGAACCCTGGAATAGGTTAAAAGGAGTATGATTATGATTAAGATTATGAACCGTCGAACGTATTCTTTGATGATCGCATCAAGTGGGCGAAGTTAGAACCAATACCCGTGAATGAATGAGATTCATACCGCTTTCCGGTGAAGAA
>CAYOWC010000299.1:0-5945 GCA_964407525.1 uncultured Desulfobacteraceae bacterium
GGATAACAGATCCGAATTAATGTGTTTTTTTCTAATTTCCAATTTCCAATTTCCAATTTCTCTGCGAAAACGCGAAATCACGAAAGTGTAAACTACTTTTTGGCTTAAATGAAGGAAGCCGATGTTCTATACTGAAATAGCATTTTCAACTATCAGGAGGGAGACATGATCAATATTCTGGGTATTTGCGGAAGTCCCGTCAAAGAATCCAATACGGAAATTATCTTGAAGGAAGCATTAAAATCAGTGGAAAAGGACGGAGTCAAGATTGACGTCTTTAACGTTCAAGGTAAAAGGGTAGAAGGTTGTCGGCACTGTAACTGGTGTATGGCCAAGCAGGATGAAAGGAATTTCTGTGCTGTCAAGGATGATATGGGAGAACTTTTTCCAAAAGTGGTTGAGGCCGATGCCCTGATGGTGGCTTCGCCCGTTTATCTGGCAAGGATGAGCGGCCACCTGGCCTCCGTACTGGATCGAATCCGGTGCATTCATTACGGGAAGCACTATGCGGGAGGCATGAAACACAAAGTGGGCGCTGGAATTGCAGTAAGCTGGTACAGGAACTCGGGCATTGAAACGACCCTCACCAGTATCCACTGGGCTTTTCTGACCTACCAGATGGTTATCGCGGTTCCGGGTTCCTTGTCCACTTTTGGTGGTGCAGGACTAACCAGTCTATCAGGGACCGGGGATTTTGATCCCAAAGACAAACATCAGGTTTTAAAAGATGATTACGGTCTTAAGACCGCCCGTGCTACCGCCAGGAGCATGTTGGAACTGGCCACGATCATCAAGGCCGGTAAAGACATGTGATACCTAAAAGCTGCAATTAGGTTTTAGCTATTGGCCGTTAGCTTAAAGGATCCAAACATTTGAATACCTTTTTACTATTTTGAAGCTTTCATTTTTTTGATGCCAACCTAATGTAGCCGTAACTAACCGATATTGTGAGGCTAATAGCTAAAGGCTAACCGCTAATTGCAGCTTTCAGGTGATACCATCTCAACAATAATATCCTTGACCGATTTTATCTCTGTAATTGAAGCACTGACTTGACCGCCTCCAGCAGGAAAGAGATCAAAGTCCCCAGATCGCCAGGCCTTACCCATATTCATCATACTGTACTCCCGGGACAGGTCGATGGATGGGTCGTTCATTTTCTTGGCCAGACGGGGATTGATGATGATTCGCACGTTCATGCCCCCCAGAGGAAGCAGGGTGGTTCCCCCGTCAGAGCAGTTCAAAATCTCCTGCTTCCAGGCTTCTGAGGCCGGGCTTTCCGCTGCAGAAAGAAAACGCGTTCCAATCTGGACTCCTTGGGCTCCCAGGGCCAGGGCGGCTCGATAGCCTCGGGAATCAGCAATCCCCCCGGCTGCCACCACGGGTACAGTTACATGGTCGCAGACCATTGGTATGAGAACCATGTTCGATGATTCAGGACTTGAGGTTCGAAGTCCGCCCGACTCGCTCCCGGAAACCACCAGCCCGTCTGCTCCTGCGTCGACCGCCTTCAAAGCGAAGGAGAAATCCAGCGCAACGTGCAGGCCTTTCATTCCCAAAGTATGTATTTTAGGATAGATTTTTTTGGGGGAGCCGGCTGATGTGGTCACTGCCTTCACTCCGGCTTCGGCCAGAACCTCAAGGATCTGCTCGTTGGCAGGGTTCATGGCGATCATAAGATTGGCTCCAAAGGGTTTATCTGTCCGTTTTCGGATCTCTGCGATCATTTTTCTGATTGCTTCCATATCTTGAGTAAACCCCAGGGCTAGTACGCCGAAACCACCGGCTTCGCACACAGCGGCCACCATTTCAGGACTATTGAGTTCGCCGATGGGGCCTTGAATAACAGGGTAACTGGTTTCCAGAATTTCCAGTAGTTCTGCCATCTGAAGTTCTCCTTGCCTAAGCGTTTTAATAGGAATGTTTTATCTTACTTCCTCTCAGATCATATGAACGGGCGACGCGGGATTCCCCATGCGGTCGCTGTCGCTGAACAATATATTACATATTTTCCTGTGACGCAAGGAGCCTCCCAATTTCATCTTTTCCGGTGATTGTGAATATGGCCCCTTGATTTTAACGATTCTTCAGGGTCTCAGAATAATGAATGTTGACTTTAACTCAGGATTTGAAGGAATATGAATTGAACCAACAGTGGATTTCGGAGAAAATATTCCATTGATGGTACACCTGAAAGGTGCAATTAACCGCCCACTTTCCCGGGAAAAATCCAATATGAACATGGAGTTCAAGGAACGCGACCCCTTGCTGTTTACTCAACAGATGGCCTCCCTCTTTGATGCCTCGTACAACGGCATTGTTATTATAGACCGTCAAGGCAAAGTACTAGTCTACAACAAAGCGGCCATGCGCATTTTCAACGACTCTGATTCGCCGGTGGGTTTGCACATGTCTCAATTGCGCCCTGAAACGTGGCCGGAAATGGAAAAAATTCTAAAAACCGGCCAACCACAAATCGGGGTGCGGCTTGAAATTCGAAAGACCACCATTATCGCTAACCGAAATCCGATAATGGATAATGGACAGGTTGTCGGCCTGTTCAGTGTTTTTCAGGATATCTCCGAATATGAAGCGATTGTCTCCCAGTTGGAGAGTTATCGGGATCTTGTACGTGAATTGGAGGCCATATTTGAAAACTCTCAGGACGGCATGTATCTGGCTGACTGCCTGGGCAAGACACTCAAAGTAAACCAGGCCTATGAAAGCATTACCGGGTTGGATCGGAACGATCTGCTAGGGCAGAACTTGACCAATCTCGTGAAAGAGGGTGTGCTGGATCACTCGGTGACCTTGGATGTGCTGAAGAAAAAGCAAAGGGTGAGCATTATGCAAAACATCCGGGGTGGCAAACGCGTTCTGGTGACTGGTTCTCCCATATTCGACAATCAGGGGGAAATCGTGCTGGTGATTTCGAATGTTCGCGACATGACCGCTCTGACTGAACTCAGAAATGAGGTAGACAAGGCCAAACTCCTCTCCGCACGCTACCAGCAATCGTTGTGGGAACAGGATCAATATGACCACGCATTGGAGGGCCTGATTGCCAAAAGCAAAGCCATGTCCGATGTGGTAAGGAAGGCTGTCAAAGTAGCGGATTTTGAGGCGCAGGTGCTCATCAGGGGTGAATCCGGGGTAGGGAAGAGCATGCTGGCCCGCGTTATCCACAATATGGGCCCACGCAAAGATGAGCCCTTCACAAAGATTAACTGTGCGGCTATCCCCGAGTCACTCATGGAGAGCGAACTTTTTGGCTATGAAAAAGGGGCTTTTACCGGAGCTCTCTCCAAAGGGAAAGCGGGTCTCATTGAGGCTGGGCAGGGCGGCACGGTGTTTTTTGATGAGGTGGGTGAGTTGACGCCGACCATGCAGGTGAAGCTTTTGCAGGTCATTGATGAAAAAACTTTCACGCGGCTGGGTGGCACAAACCCGATCAAAGTGGACGTAAACATAATCGCTGCTACAAACCGCAATTTGGGCCAATGGTTAAAACAGGGACGTTTCAGAGAGGATCTGTATTACCGGCTCAATGTGGTGCCCATAAATATCCCCCCCCTACGGGAACGCCGTGAGGATATCCCGTTGCTGGCCATGAAGACATTGGAGAAACTTAACCGAAGCCGTGGAATGCATAAGCAAATGCGATCGGAAATTCTGGAACGATTAATGCATTACGACTATCCCGGAAATGTGCGTGAGTTAATAAACCTGGTTGAGAGGATGGTTGTGATGAGTGACGGCGAGACAATTACCCTGGGCGATCTCCCGGAAGCGATGCGCCTGCAACTGCTCGAAGAGGGGCCATCAGAGGGGCTTAGTCTCAAGGTGGCAATGGAGCGTTTTGAAACCCGCATTATTCAGGAGGCCTTGCACAAACACCATACCCTGGGACATACAGCCAGGTCACTGGGTATACACACCACGACTCTATGGCGTAAAATCAAACGAAATAAAACCACCACGTCATTGCATTAGCACAATATGATTGCAAAACTGCATTGATAGGTTATCCCATTAATATTAAAGTCTAAAATAATGTTATTCCGGCTATAGCTTACGCCCTATATGCAAACATGCAGTGATTTGATCTCCGAACTGTCTCTCCCTCTTCCAGACGAAAAACTTTTCATTTCAAGCCTTTAGCCATCAACTCCATGTATGGCATATTCGTTGCAAAGAATTTTTGCTTGTGTGCTTGAATCCCAAACTGGTTGTTATTCATGCTCCCTGTGCGGGATAAAGGGTTCGCCATGATCTGGGCGGGTTTCGTTGTGGGTCTGGAGCCGTGAACAGGAAAGGAGTGGTCGTGAAAGGTTTTTATAATATGCTGCTGGTGGTGGATGTTACCCATCAGTCCTTTGAGTTGAAACGTCTGGCCGACGAAGTGCTTGAGAACACTCTGGGCGGTAAGGGGTTGGCCACGCATCTACTGCTGACCCATAACCCGACGGGAGTCGATCCTCTGTGCCCGGAAAACAACCTGATTTTTGCGTCCGGTCCCGTTACGAATACCGGTATCTGGGGTTCCTGTCGTCACGGGGTCTATACCAAATCGCCGCAGACCGGTTTTTATTCCGAGTCCTACGCTGGGGGAACCGCGGCTGAGTCCATGGCCTCGACAGGGTTTGACGCAGTCATGATCAATGGCGTTGGCGATGGGCCGGTATGGTTGGAGATCAGCGAGACCGGCGTCTCATTTCACCCGGCCGAGGACCTCTGGGGTCTGGACACGTATAGTACCGAGGATCACATCAAAAGGTGGATAAAAGAAAACCGCTCCGCAGCCAATCGTTCCGGTGTGATGACCATAGGCCCGGCAGGGGAAAACAAGGTCGTTTTCGCGGTGATCGAAAATGATTATTGGCGTTCAGCTGGGCGCACCGGTGTTGGTGCGGTTATGGGCTCCAAAAATATCAAGGCAATCGCTTTCTGGGGGAATCGTTCCAGAGAAATGGCCGACCCGGAGCTGCTTAAATCTTTCGCCAAGATAATGTCGGCCCGGGCCAAAGAAGACGCCGGCGTCAAGGCTTATAAAAGCATGGGCACCCCTATGCTGGTGGATGTCATGAACAACGCCGGGGGTTTTCCAACCCGTTACTGGCACAAAGGTACCAGTGAGAATCGTGAAGGCATAAACGCCGCCGCCCTGCATGAGCGTTGTGAAGTACAGCCCCATGCCTGTTTAAAATGCTTCATCGCCTGTGGCCGTTTGACAACCGTGAAACAGGGGCGCCACAAAGGTCTGAAAATCGAGGGGCCGGAGTACGAGACCATTTACGCCTTCGGAGGATTGTGCGAAGTGGCCGATATCGAGGAGATAGCCTATCTCAACGACGTTTGCGACCGATTGGGATTGGACACCATGACTGGCGGCAATCTTGCGGCTTTTACCATCGAGGCGGTTGAGCAGGGCAACCTGGACTATGACATCGGGTACGGCCGTGTGGATGCCATTGCCGGCCTGCTGGAGGAGATAGCCTACAGAAGGGGGCCTGGTGAAGTGTTGGCTCAAGGTATCGTGGCTGCCGCCAAAGCTTGGAATATGGAAGACCAGGCTATCCATGTCAAGGGCATGGAGCCTGCCGGCTATGATCCAAGGGTGCTGAAGGGTATGGGCCTGGCTTACGGGACCAGCGACCGGGGGGCCTGCCATCTCCGGGCTACTTTTTACAAACCTGAACTGTCGGGCATGGTGGACCCCGAGAAGATCGGAGGCAAGGCGGAGGTCTTCGCACTTTGGGAAGATCGCCTGACCATCTTCGACACCCTGATTTTATGCCGCTTTTTTCGCGACTTGTATCAATTCGAACAGCTCTCTACGATTATTAAGTGCACCACAGGCCTGGAATTGGATGAGGCGGGCATGCGGGCTGTGGCTCGGCGGGTCACCGATGACACCCGCCGTTTCAACCTGCGCGAAGGCCTGA
>CAYOWC010000300.1:0-5944 GCA_964407525.1 uncultured Desulfobacteraceae bacterium
CCGGCGACGGGACAAGCCCCGGCGACGGGACAAGCCCCGGCGACGGGACAAGCGGGCGGTAAATAAGCGTGTGAAAGTTTCCTTCTCGATTAGACTGACCTTTTTGCCAGTCAAAGGCCCCGCTTGTGTTTTGAAAGGGAAACTTGAAATACGGGAAAACCCTAAATCTTAATGCCTTTTCTAATTTCAAGTTTCCAATTTCGGCATCCGATTCTCAACTTCAGAAACCCATTTTTAATTCGAGATTACACTCCATTTCGAAAAAAGTGTAAGCGGACAAAGATGAGGATGCTAACTATTCCATCAAAATTCCACCATTCAAATTAAGGGTCGTCCCCGTAATATGTCTGGCGGCATCAGAGAGCAGGAAAAGGGCCGCTCCCGCAACATCGGCTGTATCCGCAAACCTGCCCAAAGGACATTGCTCCAGCATAAGTTCCTTCCGGTCCATCGGCAACGTCTGCAGCATGTCAGTATCTACTGGACCGGGCGCCAGGCCATTCACGGTTACCCCGTAAGGCGCCAGTGTCCTGGCGAAAGATTTGGTAAGGCAGATCACCCCCGCTTTTGAAGCGGAATAGTGGGCGCCGGCTGCAAGTCCCCCCACCTTGCCCGCGAGAGAAGCCATGTTGAGAATACGTCCCTGCCCCTGCTCTTTCATTATGGACATAACGGCTTGGGAGCAGAAAAAGACACCCCGCAGATTGACAGCCATCATTTCATCCCATTCTTCCTCAGTAATCTCTTCTATGGGGGGCGACGAGCAGATCCCGGCATTGTTAAAAAGGATGTCCACCCTTCCAAATTCTTTCATCGCCAATTCCACAAGAGATAAAATGTCCGCCTTTTTTCTTACATCGGCCTTGAAAGGTACAACGCGGCCACCAAAGGCTTCCTGAATTTCGCCTGCAGCTTTAGACGTGCTCTCCATCTCCATATCACTGATTACTACGGACGCCCCTTCGGCGACCAAACCTTCGGCAACGGCTCTGCCGATTCCCCTTTCCCCACCGGTAATAATAGCAGTCTTCCCTTGAAATCTCATAAGTTTATCTCCTCAATAATTGGTTGCAAGACGTCTTGAATGCGCACCTTCATCGTATCAAACTGCAATTGATCCGCATCAGAAAGGGGCTGTTTTGGAGGCCCCATGTCAAAGCCCCTTATCTCCATGGCCATTTTAAATCCCAGGGGGAAAGGAACATCGAACATACTTCGAATGAGTGGAAGTATTGAAAACTGGTGCTTTCTCGCCGTTTCATAGTCTCCTGATAAAAAGCACTGATAGATTGCAACCATCACCTCGGGAAGGATTCCAGAGGTTGCGGTCATGCACCCTTTTCCACCCATCATCAGGCACGGCAAAAGCATCTCTTCTCTGCCGGTCAAAAAATTCATTTCCCCTTTCTCAAGCCGAACATTGTCCATAAAATGTAGGAAGTCTACCATACTTCCACTGCTGTCTTTTATGGCCACCACGTTTGGCCTTCGGGCCAATCGTTTAACAAGGTCGTAGCTCAAAGGTTGCGTGAAAAGGGGGATATTATAGAGAACAACAGGGATGTCTACAGCATCGATGATCGTTTCAAAATACTTCTCGATCATATTTTCTGAGAGAGGAAAAAAATGGGGCGGGGCAATCACCACCGCATCGCAACCGATCTCCTGAGCCTTTTTTGCCAGAAAAACAGATTCTTCCGGATGGCTGCTTCCCACACCGGGCATGACCGGCACCCGGCCCTTTGCCTGGTCGTGGACCATCTCCATAAGGGCCACTTTTTCCTCACGGCTCATGTGGATAAACTCGCCTACGGAACTGACCGGGAAAAGCCCATCCACTCCGTGCTGAATTTGGAAATCCACTATTCGTCGCATTTCTTTTTCATGAATATGGCCGTCCTGTTTAAAAGAGGTCAACATGGCCACAAAAATACCTTCTGGCTTAAACATTATTTTCTCTATCCTTTTCTATATGGCCGTGGAAAAACCTCCATCAACGGGAATCGCCGTGCCCGTGACAAAATCCGAAGCAGCGCTTGAGAGAAAAACGGCCGTGCCCGCCAAATCAACTGGAACGCCCCAACGCCCTGCTGGTGTTCGGTCCAGAACCCTCTCATGCAACCCTTCAATGTCCTTTCGCGCCTGTCGGGTTAAAGCCGTGTCAATCCATCCGGGAAGAATAGCATTCACCTGAATATTGTCTGGCGCCCATGCCGTTGCAAGGCTCTTGGTAAGCTGAACTATTCCCCCTTTGCTGGCCCCATAGGGCGCAAGTTTGGGCCCTCCGAAAATGGAGGTCATGGAGCCGATATTGATGATTTTACCGAATCCTGCCTCTTTCATAAATGGATAGACCGCATGGCAGCAAAGAAAAGGTCCTCGCAGGTTTGTCTCAAGAACCTGGTCCCAATCGGCCGCTTCATAATCCTGTGGCATTTTACGAATATTCATCCCGGCATTGTTCACGAGAATATGGATTTTACCCAACTTATCGCGAACCTCTTGCATCATGGCCCGAATACCTTCTTCTTTGGAAACATCACAGCTGATGCCTATGACACGCGTTTTGAAACGCTCTTGAATTCCCTGAACCGTTTCCTGAATTTTCTGCTGATTTCTTGCAACCACAACCACATCCGAACCCGCTGCGGCAAACCCTTCCGCAATCCCCTTGCCAATTCCCCCATTACCGCCGGTTACAATGGCAACTTTTTCTTTGAGTGAAAAAGAACTATTTTCCATTTTTTTATCTCCCTTAAATTCATTCACATAACCCTCTGAACCTTTAAGTTTCATATGAGCGCCGCCTCTGGCTGGAAAACAAGTCAGTCTGATCAAGAAAGAAACTTTTACACGACCTTACCGCCCGCTTGTCCCGCCGCTCGGGGCTTGTCCCGCTGGCGGGGCTTCGCTCAAGACGCTAAGAACGCTAAGATTTTGTTTTTTACCGAATCGGAACGGACGATTCGAAAAAGGCTTTGCGGCCTTCGCGCCTTGGCGGTTCAATCCACCAGAAGTTTCATATGAGGAAACTTACTTCAAAATGTCTTCATAGGGGTCTTTCCAGTCGGAGCCAAATTTCTTATCATAGAATGATCCGAAACGCTGAAGCCATCGCCACCAGGAGCTGTCTCCCCTTGCCTGTGCTTCCAGGATGTCATTCAGATAGGTGGTAATACCATTCATTTTTTCCTTGGGGATATAGGAGGCTGCCCCATCTCGATAGGACTTGACCGTGTCCTCAGCGGTCATGGCATGGGCCGTGAGCATCACGGGCAATACCTTTTTTTCCTTGGCGATCTTCAACAACTCATAACCGTCTACCCCCATGATATCCAAAATAGCCAGATCAAAGGCCTTGGTCTCCAGAAGTTCTTTTGCTTCTTCAAAAGTGGAAGCCGTGGTGACTTCACACATGGTCAGAAATTCCTCCAAAGTCTCAAGGACATCGGGTTCGTCATCCACGATGAGGACCTTCTTGCCTTCCAAAAGCCCTTTCTTGACCACGACACAGGTCCGGTCGGTCCCAAGCACCACCTGAATGGCCACACTCCCCATACGGGATTTTCCACCGCTGAGTCCCTGGCTCCCCATGACGATCAGGTCCATGTCATAATAGCTGGCGTAGTTAATGATTTCTTCAGCCGGGTTCCCCCCGCTCACAGAGGTCTCGATTTTGGTAAACCCCTGTTTTCGAGCCTCTTCCTCGGCCCAACTCAACAATTTTTTTCCCATTTTTTCACGAAAAAAGATTTCCGGCGGTTCTTCAATCTTTTCCGCCCGAACGTATTCCTTGATCTGTTCAGGGATATGGATATGTCTGACCACGTGGATAAGGTGAATCTCCACTTTTTCTGTTTCCCCAAGATTTGCTGCAAAATCGATCGCTTTGGATGCATAGCCCGATCCGTCGACCGGAACCAGGATTTTTTTTGTCATTTTAATACTCCTGTTTTTCGTAAAATCGCCAACGCCTCGCCGGACAATGCAAGGAGCTGGAGATTACAGATTGATCGTGCAAGGGCCATAAACAATCAGCCTCAACGCCAACTGATGCGAGCGGTTTTCCTCGCGGGGATTCGGTGACTGCCGTAAACCGGATACCCGATCATCATAGCCCCATGGCAGTCGTGATTTTCCGGGATTTGAAGGGCTTCCAGCATAGGTGGAAAACTGTTGATGGCCTTATTGAAATAGCCTCCCCAACAGGCACCAAGGCCATAGACCGGGGCCGCCACTTCCAGCGTGGTGAGCGCAATGGTGCACGCCATTGGAGAAGCAGGAATCGGAAGATCGTTTGGCCCATGGGCCACTATCACGTGAGGAGCTCTGCGACATATCCAATCACCCCCCGCCTCGGAGTCTTTAATCATCAAATCCAGAAGCTCTTTGGAAAATATGGCCGGACTTTCCCCCGACCGCATGGCCCGCATCCATTGAATCACCATGGCCCCGAACCGCTGAACCTCCTGTGGATCATGGATCACAAGCCAGTGAACCGGCTCAAGATTCTTTGCCGTTGGGGCATAACAGGCCAGTCCGATTACCTTTTCCAGGATATCCCGCGAGACCTGTTTTTTCTTATATGTCCGAATGGAGCGACGGGTACGGATCAGGGCGTCCACTTGCTCTACAGAGAGGGAAATCCCTTCTGGAACCGGATCACATTGTTCCGGTTTCATGCTTTCGAGGCTGAAAGCCCCTTCAGGGCAGAAAGCAACACAATGTCCGCAGTTGATGCACTGCTGCTCTCCCACAGTTGTCGCCCTGGGGTAGCCGTCTTCCCCAATTTCAATAGCCCTTTCCGGGCACTCCGAGACACAAATCCCATCTCGCTTGCATTTCTCTCGATCGATAAATACACCAAATCCCATTTTTCAGCTCCTTTCTATTTCGAAATTTCACGTGATACATTTATGCGCAGGCCAAGAGGGCTCTTTTGACCATGGTCTTTGCAATCTGGACCATGTAGCCGTTATCCCGTAACGGTTTTGCCTCCGAGACAGCGGCCACACCAGCCGCCTCGGCTGTCTCTTCAGTAATAACCTTTCCCACCATGGCCTCTTCCACCTTTATGGCTCGGTAGGGTTTCACCCACACGGCATTGAGACAGATCCTGGCATCGGTAACCCTCCCATCAGAACAGTTAACCATGGCTCCGCAGTTTACAATGGGAAAATCTATGGATTCCCGAAGAGCAAATTTGATAAAGGCACTTTTTGCTTCTTCGGGAGGTGTCGGAATCCGGATCTCAGTTACGATTTCATCGGGGTCCAACACCGTGGTCCTGCACACCCTCACCTCAAAGAATTCTTCAGCCCGGATGGTGCGTTTTGATGTCAGGATTTTTGCATCCAGGGCAATGAGGGCCGGGGCCGTGTCGCTGGGATGCACCGCCAAGCAACCTTCCGTCACACTTCCGCCAAAAATGGAATGGTACCGGTTGTCTCCTTCGATCGCGTAGCACCGCCCACCGCCTTTTCTCAGACACGGAAATCGATTTTGGGGATTTCGATAAAACCAGCACCGGATATCCTGGCACAGGTTGCCCCCCAGAGTCCCCATTTCTCTCAAATGGGCAGACGCAGTCCTCTCTGCAGCCTCTGATAGCGCCCTGTAGTGGCTTTTTACGACGGGGTCCGTAGCAACATCTTCAAGCCTGGTGAGGGATCCTATGCGCAGGATTTCTTCTTCTTCGCTGATAAAATCCAACCCCGGGATGGTCTTCAGATTGATGATAGCTTCCGGGTAGGAAGGAAGAATATCGTCTTTCATCTTCCCCATCAGGTCTGTTCCACCGGCGATCACTGCCGCCTTGTCGCCATATCGCCTCAGGAGAGAACCAGCCTCTTCCACGGTCTTCGCATTTACGTGTGTAAATCTCCTCATTGAAGTTTCACCGTTTTTGAAGTCTTTCAGATTTTGTCGCGCAATTCCACCCGAT
>CAYOWC010000301.1:0-3367 GCA_964407525.1 uncultured Desulfobacteraceae bacterium
GTAATCGTTTCCCTGATCTTATGCCCGAAATGCCTTCCCGCTTCCTCCACATACCCCAGAATCTGGTCTCCCGGTTCCAATGTAACCACGGACACGGCCTCGCCTTCACTTCCCACGAGACGTATGGTCTCGGCATTCTGCGCAATCGTGGTTGCTGGACCGTTCGGACCGGTAGCCCTGATAAGGAGCAGTGGTCTTTTTTCAATCTTTACCCTGCCTACTATCAGAGGAAAACACCGGCCTTTCCAATCCACACCGACGATTTCATCACCCGACGTCAGTTCTGACAGGTAACGGGTTCGGCCACCACCACCCATGATATAGGCATGTACCGGCCCAGCATTGATCCTGAAGGGTCTGGGAGAAACATACGGGTTTTCGATGCTCTCGGAATGAATCAGAAAAAGGGCCTGGCTGCTGTTCCCCACCAGGGCCCCTTCCCCAGGTTTCATCATAGTACAGGTATCC
This sequence comes from uncultured Desulfobacteraceae bacterium, assembly GCA_964407525.1. Classification (GTDB taxonomy): domain Bacteria; phylum Desulfobacterota; class DSM-4660; order Desulfatiglandales; family Desulfatiglandaceae; genus DUZB01. The sequence goes on from CAYOWC010000301.1 coordinate 469, forward strand.
ACGCAAACCCTGTCTCCCATACCGGCAGGGGTCACAGACTCGACCGTGAATGGCACCAGATCCATTTGCTTCCGGTCGGATCGCACGGAATCGATGATCTCTTTGAGCAGGGTTGGGTTTTTCTGGGTGATGATAATACCATCCACCCCTTTCTCCAGAATGCCGGCGGCAATTTCCGCCTCTTCCCTGTTTTCCACCTCAACGAGAATATTCTCCGTCCTGGCAGCAAGATTTTCAAGAGGAATGATAGTCCAGTCCGTTGTCCTGACCACCACTTTTTTATCCTTGCTCAGTTTCACAATCCTCTCTTCGTCTTCAGCGGATCGAATCTCCACGGAAACCACATCTTCTTCCCATTTAAGATCTCCATTGGTAGAAACGGTTTTGATGATCCCTAATTCTTTTACCGACTTCACCTTATCTGCAGGGACAACGACCGCATCGGCGCCCGCTTCGAGGGCTGTCGTAACCAGGTTTTTGTTCCAGGGGTCGGCCTTGACCCATATTTCTTTCATTGGTTTTCTCCCGGATGCTTTAAAGTGACACTTAAAAGATGCAATTAGCGGTTAGCCGTTAGCTATTAGCCATTAGCCACACAAATTCAGTGGCTTACGGTGCAATAGGTTAGCATCAAAAAGTGGGAATCCCAACATGAAAAAAAATCATTCAAATGCTTGAGATCTTTAAGCTAACGGCTAATAGCCAAAAGCTAATTGCAGCTTTTAGGTGACAAGTGATCAGCGACATCCAACTCCCCACTTTGGACTCTCGACTTTGGTCCCTAAATCTTCAACCTCGGACATCCGACCTCTGACCTCCGACCTCCGACCTCTGGCTTCTGACTTCTGACCTCCGACCTCCGTCTTCCGACCTCCGACCTCTGACCTCTGACCTCTGGCTTTTTCCCCTCTATTTCCACGGTCCCTCTCCAGCAGGATAAGATCCCAGCCTTTTCACAAAAACGCACTGCTTTTCAAGTTCTGGAATCGCCTTTGACAGACGTTCATCAAGATAATGTCCTTCCAGATCGATAAAGAAAAGATATTCCCATTTTTTCATTTTTGCCGGTCTTGATTCGATGCGACTGACATTAATCCCTTTTTCAGCCAGTGCACCCAGGGCCCGATGCAGGGCGCCCGGCTTGTGGTTCAAGTGAAAAAGAATGGATGTTTTATCCTTTCCGGTTGGCGGGGCATCTATTTTCCCGATGCAGAGAAACCGGGTGACATTATCGGGATTGTCTTCGATGTTTTCCTCCACAGTGTTCAGGCGATAAACACTGGCCGACAATGCGCTTCCGATAGACGCAGCCCCTTTTTCCCGGGATGCCCTTTCGGCTGCCGCCGAAGTGCTTTCAACTTCCTTTATGGAAACCCCCGGGAGATTAGCCATAATCCAGGAACGGCATTGGGCAATCGCCATGGGGTGGGAATAAACGGTCTTTATTTCGTCTCTGTTTCGCTCAAGACTCAAAAGATGATGTCTTATCCTCAGAAAGACTTCGCCACACACCTTCAGATCATACCGGCAAAATAGATCCATGGTGGTAGAGACAGATCCCTCGCAGGAGTTTTCAATGGGAACAATTCCCTGTTTGCATACATCTTTTTCGACCATGGAAAAAACTCCATCGATTGATTCCGCCGGTTGAAAACAGCTGGAATGGCCGAAAAGAGACAGCGCCGCCTCGTGACTGAAGGTGCCTTCCGGCCCTAAAAATGCCACGTTAAGAGGTTGCTGTACGGAACGGGATGCGGAGATGATCTCTCGGAATATGTTCCTCGTATGTTCCCCCGACAGGTTTCCACTACTCAGGGAAACCAGTTTCTGCAACACTTCCTCTTCCCTGACCGGATCGAACACTTCCATGCCACGCTCCGCCTTCATTTGTCCGATCGCGTGGGCAACAACCTGCCTTCCGGTCAAAAGGGAAACGAGTTCTTTATCAATACGGTCAATCTCCTCTCTCAGACCACTTAGAGAATCGGGCTTATGCTGCCAGTTTTCGTCTTGTTCCAAAACGTATTCCCCCTATTTCTTTGCCGTTTTCCCTGAGCACGTCCATGGCTTCATCCACAGTGGCATTTTGATGAACGATCATCCCCAGGGCAGTTACAACCTTGTCCGGGTGTTCATGCTGAAATACGTTGCGTCCTATGGATGTTCCCGAGGCGCCCGCATCCATGGCTCCTCTGACCATTTCAAGCAGCGCACGATCAGAATCCATTTTGGGTCCACCGGCTATGATAACCGGGACATGGCACCCCTCAACCACCCTCCTGAAAGAATCCACGTCTCCCGTGTAAGATACCTTGACCAGATCAGCTCCCAGTTCAGCGCCTAAACGGGCGGCATGTCCGATCGCCGTTGCATCGTACTCATTCTTTATCCGTTCTCCCCTGGGGTAAATCATGGCCAGGAGGGGCATGCCCCACTGGGCAGCCGAATCGGCCACATGGCCAAGATCGGTAATCATCTGGTTGTCGTGACCGTTGCCCAGGTTCACGTGGACGGAAACGGCATCAGCACCCATCTTGATGGCCTCTTCTACGGAACATACCAGTGTTTTGGTGTTGGGGTCCAGAGAAAGAGACGTGCTTCCGGAAAGATGTACTATAAGCCCCAGATCCGGACCGCCTTTTCGGTGCCCTTTTGCAACCACTCCCTTATGAACGACCACCGCATTGGCGCCGCCTTGCCCGACCAGAGTCATGGCAGCTTTCAAATTAGTAATTCCCTTGATAGGGCCGGAACTGACCCCATGGTCCATAGGCACAATAACAACTTTACCCGTATTGCGATTAAGAATACGCTCCAGTCTTATCTCTTTTCCAATCATTGCTTTTCTCCCTGCTCCATAAGGTTTGAATCATTATTTGGCTTATTTCATTTGTCAATT
>CAYOWC010000301.1:3467-5893 GCA_964407525.1 uncultured Desulfobacteraceae bacterium
GCCTAAACTCCGGGGCCTTAAGTTTCTGGAGTTAATCTGTAAAGATTTTATCATAAGAAAATGCAACCCACTTTTTGCTTGTGTAAAGGATGCCAAAACATTCCGTTTCTTTTGATGAGCTAAGGCTCCAAAAAAAAAGCCGCGAGGGAACTCTGTCCCCCCACGGCTGTCTTTTCATAAACTTGTTCAGCGCATGGGCGGACCTGTGCCAAAATAAAAGAGATAAAAAAATCGCCAACTCCATGCCGTAAAACTATTCATTTAATTGCCCTCCACCGGAGTAGGTGGTCGGCCAGAACGATGGCAACCATCGCCTCTAACACCGGCACAACACGAGGCACCGCAGAAACATCAAATCGCCCGGAAAGCTTGAGTTTTGCGGCCTTTCCCTGACGATCAACGGTCTCTTGTTCCTTATAAATAGAAGGAATCGGTTTAACGGCAGCCCTTAATACAATCTCATCCCCGTTGGAAATTCCACCTAGAATCCCCCCTGACCGGTTTGTTTTGAACCCTTCCTCTGTCATGGGATCATTGTTCTGGGAGCCTTTCAACCTGGCAGCTTCAAAGCCGGCGCCGATCTCTACTCCCTTTACCGCTCCCACCGACATAACGGCTCCTGCCAACTCTGCATCCAGCTTGTCAAAGACCGGTTCACCCAGACCCGCCGGGCACCCGACAACTTTCACCTCCACGATCCCTCCGAGAGAATCCCCTTCTTCCTTCGCCTGCAAGATCGCTCTTTCCATGGCCTTCAAGGCATCGGGATCCGGGCAGCAAAGAGGATTGGTTTCTATGGCATCGGGCACAATCTTCGCAGCCTTTACACCCCCCAGTTCCAGCGTATAGGCAAAAATAACCATTCCCATCGGTTTTAATATTTTTCGGGCAACCACACCGGCGGCCACTCTTGCAGCGGTTTCACGAGCGGAGGAACGCCCACCCCCCCTGTAGTCGAAATGACCATATTTCTTGAAATAGGAAAAATCAGCATGCCCCGGTCTGAAAAGTTCGGCTAGTACTTCGTATGGCCGGCTCTTCACATCCGTGTTTTCGATAAACAGACCAATAGGAGAACCCGTTGTACGTCCTTCAAAGGTTCCCGAGAGGATTTTGACCCTGTCCATTTCCTTCCGCGGTGTATCAAAAGAAACACGGCCTGGCCTTCGTCGCGCCATCTCCTCTTCAAAATCGGTCTCTTCCAGGGGGATTTCCGGTGGGCATCCGTCAATAACGGCACCAATCCCCTCTCCGTGTGACTCTCCGAAAGTAGTAATCCTGAACAGCTGTCCAAAAGAATTTCCTGCCATTTTCCCCTATCCCCGGTGTTCGTAAAATAGTTGAGTTGGAAATAATTGCTTCAAATCGCCTTAGTTTTCAATCTATTCGGGTGCTCAAATTACTGATAACTGGGAACCGTAAACGGCTCCAATCGCTTCTGCCGCTTCAACCGGGCTTACATCATCTGTGGTCAAGCGATGATCCGATGACCCTGCATATAGTTCACTTCTCTCTTTCAGAATCTCTTCAATTTCATTCAAGGAACCTTCGCCGCTCAAAGAAGGTCTTGCACCAACGGAATGAACATCTTTATCCATACGATCTCTGATGGTCTCCGGATCAACCTGGAGCCAGACAACCCATCCATTCTTTCTGAGGTTCGTTATGTTTTCAGGTTCGGTGACCACCCCACCCCCGGTGGCGATAATCAGGTTGTCCTGTGAAGCAATGTCTGACACGATTTCCCGTTCGATTTCCCTGAATTTCTCCCATCCGTTTACCGAAACGAATCCGTCAATGGAATTCCCGATCCTTTCTTCAATGATCCTGTCCGTATCCACAAACCTTCTTCCAAGATCCCTGGCCAGGAGTTTCCCGACGGTTGTTTTCCCGCTGCATCTGTATCCGGTCAGCACGATATTCATGGGGTCATTCTCATTAATTGGTTCAAGGCAAAAAAAAAGCCGTGAGTAAGTTTTTCTACCCACGGCCTTAAAATCTACGAATGACAACGTTGATCAGCGCATGGGCATACCTATCCCCGTAAAATAAAAATAGAAGCGCTGCCAATTTTGAATTCTTGTCGTCATGTTTTTGATAACCTTTCTTGTTTGTGTGAGAGCTTTTAAAACTATACGTTTGAGTTTGTCAAGAAAAAAATCCCAGTAGCAATTATAAAAAAAATCTTGACATGTTCTTTGAAACCCTTTATTAACTCTCCCATGGAAAGTACATTAGCGAAAATAAATGGGTTAAACGAAATGAATTGGTGGTGGCGCTGCTCCAACAGGAAGCTGTGTCCACTGGTGACGATATAGAATAATGCAGTAAAACCAAACCGCGGGCGCACTTCCCAAGTGCCCCGCGGTTTTTTTTTGTTCACCATGAAAGGCCGCGGGGCCGTAAGTCCCGGGGCCTTTTTTTAT
>CAYOWC010000302.1:0-5858 GCA_964407525.1 uncultured Desulfobacteraceae bacterium
GAGGAATTGGGTCAACCCTGGAATAAGTGCCGTATTTGAAGGCTCTGTCATGCTGTAATATTTTCTGTATACTCAAAAAAATCAGCACCATCGAAAAGTGGTAATAAGCCTTACGTATCGTTGGCCATAAAACCAGGGCAATGTTCGATAGGTACAATCGTGTTGACGGCCAGGATAAGCATATGGCAATCGAAATGTTCAGCGACTTTCTGTCAAACACAAGCCAAGACATTGAGAAGAAGAAGGCTCGTCATGAATAAAGCGGTCAACAACTTCCTGCGAAATGTTGACCAAAGCGTTGACCAAAGCGCTAATTTAGCAGGAAAATTGCCAACCACTAATCAATTACTTCCTTTATACAAGTGCTCGTGTGAAACTACATTTTGGTTCAAGGGTTCAAAGGTTCAAGGGTTACTCGTTCCCATGCTCCAGCGTGGGAATGCATAGTTTCTTTCTCGATCAGCCCGGCTATTTTTTTCAGCCGGAGGCGGCGCTCATAAGACACTGTAAACTATGGACAATTAAGGAACAAATGATGGCAAAAAACTCTGCAGCATTGAACGAAAGAATCAAAATACAACGTGAATATTCTATTCAGGAATTTGCGGATCGGTTCCACACCATCTATTCCTTGAGTTTTCCAAAAGCAGAACGCGTGGTGTTCCCCACGCTTATCACTACCATTGATGAAGGTAGTCGATGGTTGTTTACCGTGCGTGCGGATTCGCAGTTGGTCGGGTTCGCCACCACCATCCCCCTGCACCGCACGGACATGCATTTTGGTGAGTATATGGCTGTTGATTCGGCCTTGTAGGAAGCCAGTTGCCGGCTATGGCGTCAGGCGCCTACTACGCTATGATGAACGTAGTGAGCCGTCATGTACTGGCCGACACTATCCTCACACTGCGCATGATGATCTGTTTTTACTACGGGCTGACGGCTTTTGCCTGTGTGTTCTATTTCCGACGAACCCTTTTCTTAAGCGCTCGGGATTTCTTTTTTCGCGGACTGTCGCCATTTTTAACCGGAAGCCTTTCGCGTCTCTTTTATAGAGGAGAATCACAGTATTTGCTTGATTCATATTGTCTTAACAATATATTCTGTAGTGAACCTCTAATGAAAGATACCCAAACGAGGTTTGAGGAGACGGCAATGAAAGAACTGTTGAAAAAAATTGACGAGCAGCAGAAAAAAATAAACGAGATGCGTCCTCTTACCAGTGAAACAGTTACGTCTCTGAAAGACTACTATAAAATAGGCCTTACCTGGTCAAGCAACGCCATGGAAGGAAATACACTTACTGAATCCGAAACAAAAATCGTCATCGAAGACGGTCTTACAATCGGAGGAAAACCCCTGAGGGACCATCTCGAAGCATACGGTCATGGGGAAGCTTTTGAAGAAATGATGGCGCTGACACAAAAACGAAAAATAACTGAAGATGACATTCTTCAAATACATCATCTGTTTTACAGAAAAATCGACGTAGAGAATGCCGGTTTCTATCGAAAAAGCAGAGTGTTCATTTCAGGTTCCCATTATCCACCCCCTGGCCCTGATAAGATTCCCGATTTGATGAAAGGAATGATAGCAGTCATAGAAAAGAGCAGAGACACAGAACATCCGGTACTTACAGCGGCAAAGGCGCATCTTGATTTTGTGTTCATTCATCCCTTTGTCGACGGCAATGGAAGAGTGGCAAGACTTATCATGAACCTTTTCCTTCTGCAGGAAGGCTATAATATCGCATTGATACCGCCCGTACTTCGGGCGGATTACATCTCATCCCTTGAGGCAGCCCATGAAAACGATGAGGTCTTCTTAACACTGATTTGCAGATGCGTGTACGAGACACAAAAGGATTACTTGAGAATGATCAATTCCTGAAAGTTTTTATCCTACCTAAAAGCTGCAATTAGCGGTTAGCGGTTACATAGCCACACAATGTCAGGTAGTTACAATGCAATAGGCAAGCATCGAAAAATGAAATCCCAAATATAGGGAAAAGTCATGCAAACGATTGGGATCTTTAAGCTAACGGCTATGTAAAAGCTAATTGCAGCTTTTAAGTCCTACAATATGGGAGCAAAGAGTCCCGCTGCGCGGACCGCCAGTTTAAAGAAAAAGGATCGCTCCGTATAGTCTTCCAGAAGCACCGTACGGCTTCGGGAGAAATCCTTCTCCAGCATCTCCTCTATCTCTTTAATGAAGGTCGGATCGTAATTCAGCAGTGTAAGTTCAAAATTCAGGCGGAAGGATCGGTTATCCAGGTTCGCAGTGCCCACAGCGGCACAGGAAGAATCGATGAGAAAAACTTTCTGGTGCATAAATCCGGCCGTATACCGGTACAACTTGATCCCAAGGGGGAGTATGTGCTGGTAAAAGGCGAAGGACGCCAGATATACGGTCCGGTGGTCCGGTTTTTCCGGTAAAAGGATTCTAACATCCACATTTCTCAAAGCCGCCAGTTTCAGGGCACTCAGGATCTGGAGGTCGGGGACGAAGTAAGGGCTGGCGATCCAGATTCGTTCCTTTGCCCTGTGGATGGCATGGACGAACATAAGGCCGCAGGTATCTAAGGAGTCCGCGGGGCCCGAAGCGATCATCAACGCTTTCTCATTCCCTTTGAAGGCCTTCTCCTGTCTCCAGTTCAGATCGGGAATGGAGGTCGTCGCCCAATACCAATCTTGCACAAAACAAAACTGGATGGCCTTTACAACCGGCCCTTCTATTCTAACATGTGTATCACGCCACGGACCAAGTTTTGGATGACTGGATCTGTATTCGTCCCCCACATTGTTCCCGCCGACATAAGCAGTCTTGCCGTCTACAATAACGATCTTTCTGTGATTGCGGAAGTTCAGCTGGAAATGATTGGTTTTTCCTTTGGTGGTGTGAAAGGCGGAGATGGTGATCCCAGCCCCTTCCATTTCACCAATATAATCCTGCGGAAGTTTATAGCTGCCTATTTCATCGTATAGGAAATAGACCCTGACGTTCTCTTTCGCTTTTTTAATCAGCCTGGTTTTCAATTCCCGGCCCAGTTGATCATCCTTTACAATAAAGAACTGAACCAGAAGGTACTCTTTTGCCAAAGCGATATCGTCAAACATGCAACGAAAGGTCTCCTCCCCATTCACAAAAAGGCGGCTTTTGTTACAACCTGTGACGGGTAAATCAGCCAGCCGTACAAAAGCCCTTTCAGACTCGGACAATTCCTGACAGATCAGATTTTTTTCGGTTGCTTCTTTTGCCAGATCTTCAATGACATGGCGAATCGCTTCATCTTTCGAGTTGCGCAGGATGGCATACCCATTAAATTTGTTTCGGCCAAAAACCGCGTAGAGCGGCAAGGCCACCCATGGGAAGGTCACCAGGGCAATCACCCAAGCAATGGCCCCCTGGGATGTCCGGGCATTCATCATTGCATGCACAGCGGCAAGGACACCCACAATTTCCACGAGTGTAATCAGGACCGCAATAATCATAAAGACCGTATCCATATTCGCCTCCGAATGAGGTTAGAAAACTTATGGTAAGATATTCTGACTGCAAAGTCCATTCTTCCATCGACATCGACTTTATCCGGATGCCTGAGACCCTATATATTGTAATCATTTTGTTCTTGACGAAAAAAATATTTCCTTATATTTTCTTTTAAAGAAAGTAAGGTCTTGTCAAATTCCCCTCAATTGAAGTGGGAGCTATCACTTCCTCAAAACCTCTTTTTTTTTCACCCAAAAATGGGTTTTCTCTCCGAGTCGCAGACCACAATCTCTGCGCCTGCCCTGAAACCTCTCCCTCTCAGAGTCAGGGAGATATAGATGGCCAATAATAAAGGAATCTTGATGAAAATACTACTCGTTCAACCGAAATCCAGCGGCTTCATGGGCCAGATTTCAAAAAGCGGAAAAGCAGGGTTTGCCAGAGTTACCCTCACCACCTTGGCAGCTCTTACACCCGACGGAAATGATGTGCGCATCCATGATGCCCGTCTCAGTGAGCCTGATTACGATGAAGATTGGGATCTTGTGGGATTCACCGGGATGACCTGCGAAATCCCACACGTCTATCGAATGGCCGATTCATTTCGCAAGAAAGGCAAAACCGTTGTCATCGGCGGTTATCATGCTACAGCCCTTCCCGAGGAAGCCCTGCAACACGCCGATTTTGTCGTTGTGGGCGAAGCTGAAGGGCTTTGGCCCCAGATCCTGAAGGAAATGGGTAATGGGGGCCCCAAACAGAGGATATATGAAAACAGGGAACCCATAGAGATGTGCAACATGGCCATCCCCCGCCGCAATCTTTTAGATCTGGCCATGTACTCGGTTCCATACACAATTCAAGCGAGCCGTGGCTGCCCGTTCAATTGTGAATTCTGCACAGTTACAAAATTTTTTGGACGCAGTTACCGTACTCGACCCGTGGCTGAAGTTGTGGATGAAATTAAAAGCAGGCCCGATCAACTCTGGATGTTTCTGGATGACAACCTGGTCGGTGATCCTACCTACGCCAAATCCCTGTTCAAGGCGCTCATTCCTCTTAACATCACCTGGGGTGCGCAGACATCGTTCACCATCACCAAAGATCCTGAGCTTATGGATCTCTATAAAGAGGCGGGAGGGTGCTACGCTTTTATCGGCTTTGAAAGCATATCGGCCGACACCCTGAACTCCGTTCGTAAAAGTTTCAATAAGCCCGATAAGTATGCGGAAGGAGTAAAGGAATTACACCGGCGAGGAATCACGATCATGGGCAGTTTCATCTTCGGCCTGGATGGGGATGACGTGAGCGTATTCAAAAGGACCGTGGACTTCGTAAACGCTGCAAAAATCGATATCCCTCTTTATAATATTCTTACCCCCTTCCCTGGAACCGTACTCCAACAGAAAATGGAGGATGAAGGCCGTATTATTGACCGCGACTGGGGCAATTACGATGTGTGCCATACAGTCATTCAACCCAAGAACATGACACCAGAAGAATTGTTGAATGGCTATTTCTGGGCCGTTCGGGAAACCTACAAACTACGGAATATCCTCTATCGCATAGTTCGATTTCATAAGGGCTGGAAATGGCGTCTGGCAGCCTCTTACAGTTACATGCGAAAGGCATACAAGTTTTGCCCGCCTGCCAGTGATCCGGCAAAGAAACCTTCTCCATAACCCACTCATTGCCGATCCACTGAAACGTCTAGATCACGGTAGGCTTACAAGCCGGTGGTCAGGCGTTTAGCGAGATTGTTTTTTCCCAGGAAAGGCGCGCCTATGACGATTTCATCAGTGGCAACTTTGAATTCGGAGCGCAGGTATCGGCAGTAGCCATTACAGCTGGTGCTCAAGCTCAAGCCGGGACACAGGCGGTCTCCTATAAAAGAGGCATGGCGGTCTTCACGCATACGAAGGGTGGCTTAATGTATGAGGCATCCCTCGGTGGCCAGAAATTCAGTTATGAACCACTGAAATAGATAGTTAGGACCCACTCCCCTTCTCGTAGATCTCGCTGCTTTTCAACGGGAATCGGGGAGGTCGAGTGGGGTAAATATTGAGAACCCCGCCTTCCCGTTTTTTATGCATTCCCACGCTGGACCATGAAAACAAGAAAACCCTCAACCTGGATAGTTTCACATGGCTTCTGAGGAAATCCCGATGGTGCGGAACTGCCCACTGCTTACTGCCTACTGAAGTCTATCGCTTCTTTCTGCGTCTGCTTAATTCTTTCAACATGATGTAATGTTTCGTCTTGCAACATTTTCAACCGGCTTTTGATTTTTTCATTCGGAGAATCGAAATGTGTAAAAATATTCGGCATCCTTCATTTAAGCCAAAAAGTAGTTTACACTTTCGTGATTTCGCGTT
>CAYOWC010000303.1:0-5830 GCA_964407525.1 uncultured Desulfobacteraceae bacterium
AATAGACCATGCTCAGATTCCAGGTGTCAGGTGTCAGGTGTCAGGAAAAAACCGGATCGCATTCATGATATTCAAAGTAATAACAAGTTGTTATGTTTATTCTCTCTTAGGGTAAATACCCCGCGGCTTGCCGCGTCGAGTCATCCCGGACATCGATCCGGGATCCAGCAAAGTTTGGCCCTGGATTCCGGCCTTCGCCGGAATGACGACCGATACCCCGTGGCTTGCCGCGGGGAGCTTCATTATAACCAGAAAATGGGAATAATAGGTACTGACACCTGACACCTGACACCTATGAACTTTGAAACTGCATTTCTATCCATAAATTCCCGATTATTGAATGTTCTCAGTAAGTAAGCATCTTGAAAGGGCTGTGCTCACAGTCCCAATCTTCTCCAAAGTCCGTCTATCCTGGTTACTACATCGGGGGACATCCTGATCAGATCGGGCCATGTCCGTTCATATCCTTCCGAAGGCCATTTGGCCGTACAGTCCAGACCCATCTTTGTTCCCAGGTAGGGCAGGCTGGAAGCATGGTCCAAGGCGTCTACAGGTCCTTTGACCTGAACAAGATCCCTGGCCGGATCGACGTTACCCCCCAGGTGAAAAAGCACCTGAGACAGGTCCTGTACGTTCACTTCCCTGTCAAAAACAAAAATCATTTTGGTGAACATCATCTGTCCTAATCCCCAGATGGCCTGCATTACCTTGTGGGCATGCCCCGGATACCTTTTGTCGATGCTCACAAAGCATAGATTGTGAAAACAGCCTTCAACGGGAAGATTCATGTCGATGATTTCAGGGAGCTGCTGCTTGATCAGGGGCAGGAACAGTCGTTCCGTTACTTTGCCTAACCACTGATCCTCCATAGGGGGATACCCGACAATGGTGGCGGGATAAACGGGATCTTTACGATGGGTTATTGCCCTAAGATGAAAGATCGGATAACTATCGGCCGGAGAATAATATCCGGTATGGTCTCCGAAGGGACCTTCTGTTTTTAGCTCACCGGGTTGAACGTATCCTTCCAGGATGAACTGGCTCTCTGCCGGGACTTCGAGGTCACAGGTAATGCATTTGACCATCTCCACCGATTTGTCTCTCAAAAATCCGGAAAGGATCAGCTCGTCTATCCCGCCCGGAAGGGGGGCTGTGGCGCAATAGGTTGTGATGGGATCAGGTCCGATTGCAACGGCCACGGGGAAAAGGACTTCGGGTGATGCTTCCCTATACTGGGCGGCGCCGTCTTTGTGAATATGCCAATGCATACCTGCGGTGCGACTATCGTAGATCTGTATTCGGTACATCCCCATGTTTCGCTTTCCCGTTTTGGGATGGCGTGTAATGACCAAGGGGAGGGTAATGAACGGGCCCCCGTCATAAGGCCAGGATGTCAGGACCGGCAGGCGGGTAAGATCCGGGTCATCCGCATTTACCACTTCCTGGCAGGGGGCGTTCTTTACGGTCTTTGGGAAAACGTGGGCCACCTCTTTGAGCACGGGCAGAAGCTTTAGCTTCTCGACCCAGCCTTTTGGAGGCGCCATCTCCAGGAACCGGAGAAACCTCGCTCCCAGATCGTCCAGTTCCTGGATGTTGAAGATCGATCTGATTCGGTCCAGGCTCCCGTACAGATTGGTAAGAACGGGGATCTCGTACCCTGTTGGGTTTTCAAAAAGGAGTGCGGGCCCGTCTTTTTTTACTACCCTGTCGGTCACTTCGGTCATTTCAAGCTTTGGACTCAAGGGTTCCTTGATTCTTATAAGCCGGCCCCGGTCCTCAAAGTCTTCGATTACGGATTGAAGGGTTTTAAATGGCATAGTTCCTCCATAGTCGCTTTCTATTCAACAAAACGCACTCTACGCGGATTAACGTGAAAAATCGGCATTTCTATAACCGAGGTGTCAGGTGTCAGGTGTCAGGTTTCAGTGTCTATGATCCCGACTTTGGGTTTCTTGAATACGCAAATATTGGGTAATGTTATGAATAGGTCGAATGTAAACAGGTTTTTTTCCTGACACCTGACACCTGACACCCGGTACCTGAGCAAAATCTATCGGAGACGAAACTTGAATATCACGCAAATCCGCGATGAGCCACAAAACGCACCTTCAAATTGTCTCCTGAAACAAGTTCCTCAGCAGCCTGTCCGGGGTTTTTTGCATCACTATCAATATAGATCATCTGCGTTTGATTTCCAGGTTTGAGCAGACCCCTTTCTGGTTGGCCAAGGGCTGTGGCTCCATTGACGGTTGCAAAGGCGAGGATCGCGTCCGGGTTTAAACCGGGATAATGTTCTGCAATAAATTTCATTTCATCGAAGAGGTTAAGGCTTGTGACAGAAGCCAGGGAGTCTGTACCGAGTGCCGGATTTATTCCGGCCTTGAGGAACGTCTCGATATCCGGTATCTTTCCGTGCAAGGTCCAGTTGGAACGGGGACAGAGGCAAACCCTGCACATGCTTTTGGCCAGTAATTCGATTTCCCGTGGGGTTACCTCCAACAGATGAACAGCGAGGGTGCCTGTATCCAAAAGGCCCTGTTTGAAGGCGAGTTCAACGGGCCTGTTTCCAAAGCACTTCCAGCTTGAAAAGTCGATTTGGGCAGCGGTCATTAGATCCGCCCACGTCCCTTTTCCCGTTTCCAGAAATTCAAGCTCCTCTTCCGATTCGGCCAAGTGCATGCAGAATGGTTTGTTCGCGTAGATATCCGTCTTTTTGATTTTTGCAAGAAGGGAGGGGCTGGTGGTATTGGGGGCATGACCGGCGTAGGCATAGTGAATTCTTTGGCTATCTGGGGGAAGAGGCGCTATAACCTGATCATTCCCCAGAAGTTCAAACCACACCGTTGCCCAAAGGCCTGCTGCTTCAATCGATTCCGCCACCGGGATATGGGGTCCGAATTCCCCCAACAGCCCTGTGCCCGTCCGTTTCAAATCAACTACAGCGCCGTGAACTGCCTGGAGCATTTCTTCTTCCATCATACTTTTCCGTTCGGACATGAGGGACCGTATCCATACCGAAAAACCAGCACTTACCGGAACTTTCCCGGCCAAGGCGGACAGGCTCAGGTGCGTGTGGGCATTGACGAGGGCCGGCATCAAAACTCCTTCGCCGTGATCTATTTCTTTCCCGGTTCCATTCTTGACGTACCCTTTTGAAATTTTGAGAATCTGCCCATGTTCCATGACAACGGCGCCATTTTCCAGCCATTGTCCCGGGCCGGTCATGACCCATTTTGCTCGGTGAATCACGGTAGTCATTAGAAATTCTCGTTGGTTATTACGGGTTCCAGGTTACGAGTTAGCCGTTACTGCCTACTGACCTCCGTCTTCCGTCCTCCGCCTTCCGTTCTACGGGTCGGTATAAAATATCTCGCTGTAAGGCCACAAAACCGGCGGTTTCAATGAGCCTGATGATTTCGGACCGGGATATGGTATTGTGTACTCCGGCCGAGGCGACCACGTTTTCCTCTATCATGGTGGAGCCCAGATCATCGGCCCCGAAATGCAGGGCAACCTGGCCGATATGATGCCCCTGGGTCACCCACGATGATTGGATGTGCTCAATGTTATCCAGGACGACTCGGGACATGGCGAGCATCCTCAGGTAAGTAGTCCCTCCGGCCGCACGGGTTGTCAGGGTCGTTCCACCCGGTTGATAGGGCCAGGGGATAAACGCCGTGAACCCTCCTGTTTCATCCTGGAGCTTCCGAATAGCAAAAAGGTGCTGGATTCTTTCCCCTGCAGTTTCAATATGGCCGAACATCATGGTGGCAGTAGTCTTCAGACCCAGATTGTGGGCAGTCCGCATAACCTCAAGCCACTGGGAAGTGGACGCCTTTTTGGGCGAAACCTTCTCGCGAACCCGATCGACCAGGATTTCAGCCCCGCCCCCTGGAATGGAGCCGAGCCCGGCGGTGATCAGTTTTTGGATTACTTCATCGATTGCAAGCCCGGCATTCTCAGCCATGAAAACGATCTCAGGGGGAGAAAATCCGTGGACATGGAGGCCAAGGTCCCGCATCATGTGGATCCTGCTTTCATGCCACTGAAGATCCAGGTCCAGGTTCATCCCTCCCTGATAAAGGATGTGGGTGCCCCCCAGTTCCAGGGTCTCCCGGCATTTCCGTTCCAGTGTGGGTCTATCCAGGACATAGGCATCGTGATCTTCCTTTTGCCTGCAGAAAGCGCAGAAAGAGCAGCCTGAAACGCAGATATTCGTATAGTTGATGTTCCGATCAACCGCATAGGTGACAACCGGTTCGGGATTTTTTTGAAACCGCATTCGCTGGGCTATCTGTCCCAGGGTAAGAAGGTCTGCTTTTTCATACAGAAGAAGGGCATCCTGAAAAACCAGACGGCCTTCTTCTGCGGCTGCGATGACTTCTTTTAGGGATTTTACCGTCATTTATTCACCTTATCCAGAGATGCATCCAGGGGCTGGTGGAAGGTGTCCCGTTGTACGGGTTCAAACCCTGCTTCTTTGACCAGCTCAATCAATCGATCCCGGGTCAGTCCGGCGGCAGTTTTTGCTCCGGCCTGGTGGGCGATCCTTTCTTTTACAATGGTCCCCTCCAGGTCGTCGGCTCCAAAGTGAAGGGCCGTTTGGGTAAGCCTGGGGCCAAGCATGACCCAATATGCCTTGATATGGGCAAAATTGTCCAGGATCAGTCGGGAGGTCGCAATGGTTTTCAGGATATCGACAGCCGTGGGACCCGGCATGTGGTTCAGGGGCGTGTTTTCCGGGTGAAACGGAAGCGGAATGAAAGCCCTGAAGCCACCGGATGCATCCTGCTGAACGCGCAGGCGAAGAAGGTGTTCTACCTGTTCGGGCTGTGTTTCCATATGCCCGAAAAGGAGGGTGGCATTGGTGCCGATACCGAGACTGTGTGCCTCCCCATGAATCCTGAGCCAGGTATCCGCGTCAATCTTGCGGGGGAAAAGCGCCTCTCGCACGCGTTCAGAAAAAACCTCCGCACCTCCGCCGGGCATTGCCGATAATCCGGATTCTTTCAATCTTTTCAAACATTCCATGGAAGAAATAGTCGCAATCGAGGCCATATGGGCAATTTCGACAGCGGTAAAGGCCTTGATTTCAAGCCCCGGTCTGGCATGACTCAAGGCCTTGAGAAGAGCAGGATAGTAGGGAAAGTCCAAATCAGGGTGGCATCCCCCCACCAGGTGAACCTCTCTGAGATCCGCCACGGGACTTTCCGCGATTTGCTTTGCGGCTTCTTCAGGCGTCATGGTGTACCCATCATCCGAATCGGAAGCCCTGTGAAATGCACAGAATCGACATCGGTTTTCACAGATATTGGTATAGTTCAAGTGGTGATTGGAAATGAAGAATGCCTTGTTGCCATAACGGGCCCTTTTGACTCCCAGGGCCAGCTGGCCCAGTCCGATCAGGTCCGATGTGGCAAGGCAGGCCAGACCGTCTTCCATCCCAAGCCGTTCGCCTTCCAAAAGTTTTTTCTCAATCTCTCTTAAATCAGGGTCTAACCTTCGCTCAGGTATTTTCATTCGCTTCCTTTTCATTTGAAATTTCAGCAATTCTCATTTTGAAAACATAGCTGTGAGAGAGGCTTCCAGCCTCGAAAAATCGTGGCAAAATGCCACTCACACAGTATTCGGAAATGAATGCGGCCCCATAATGAGAATTGCTGTCTAAATTTCACTTGACTTGAGTGACCACCTGGTCAACAATAATGTTTTTGATGAATAATTACAATCTAAAAGCTGCAATTAGCACTTAGCGGTTACATAGCTCTATAATATTAAGTCGTTTACGGAGAAACTGCTCAGCATCAAAAAGTGAAAGTTGCAATACAGG
>CAYOWC010000304.1:0-5827 GCA_964407525.1 uncultured Desulfobacteraceae bacterium
GTAGTACGGTTTGGCCGGCAGGCCTTTCACGATGGGCTTTCTCGATTCGATTATCCTATTTATCAAATTATTTTCATTCATTATTAGAACCTGTTATGCTAATTTATTAAATTATCACCTCAAGAGGAAGTGCTTATTCTTCTGTACTGGAAGACACTCTGATTTAAATGCCTAAAATGCCTAAAATTTAAAGTGCCTAAAGTTATGGAAATTTGCGACTCTTAATATATGGATCGTCTTCACGAAGCCTCACAGGAACGGTAACAGTTTGCTTAGCCAAACATTTTAGGCACTTTAGGCATTTTAGCTCACTTTAGGCATTTTCTTAATATAATCTATATGCGTCAGGCAGTCAGTACGTCCTACAAGTTCTTTAAGGCTCGTCATCCCCAGTTTTCTCAGGATTCGGATCAATTCCGTTCGCCATGCCAGAAACATATTGACAATGCGCTGTGTGCCCCATTCCATCCGGATCAATTCCATTAACTCCGCATCCGTCGTGGCGATCCCCCTTGCGCAACCCCTGCCACTTTCACATTTGTGGCAACGGATACATTCCAGGGCTACCAGATCCGCTGTGCCGGTGCAGATCCCGTCCGCTCCAAGGGCAATGGCCTTGGCCACGTCGTGGGGATTCCTGATGCCGCCGCTGGCAATCACCGTCAATTTATCCCTGACTCCTTCTTCTGTTAGAAACTGATGCACCTTCGGCAAGGCATATTCCAGGGGCATGGCAATATTTTTTTTAGCAATGTCGGGCGCAGCACCCGTGCCGCCGTAACTTCCGTCAAGATGAATAATATGTGCGCCCGCATAGTAACTGCCCACAGCAACCATATCCACATCCGTCGGCGTTGAAACCTTTACGGAAACGAGGGCCTTTGGATTCATCGCTTTAATCCAGTCCACATGCTTCTTATGATCTTCCACCGAATAGACGCTGTGAAAGGGAAAAGGCGAGAACAGGGGATATCCCACCACGGCTTCTCTCATCCTGGCTACACCGGGGGTAACCTTATCCCCGAGGAGATGGCCTCCCAGACCCGGTTTTGCCCCCTGGGCATATTTGAATTCTACAATCTTGACGCGCTGTATCGTCTCTTCTCGAACACCGAAAAGGCCCGTCGCAACCTGCGTAATCACATGGTCGTCATAGGGTTTCAACTCGTCCGGATATCCTCCCTCGCCGGTACAGCAGAAGGTACCCAGGGCCACAGCCGCCTTGATCCTGCTGAGCATGGTTGTAATGCTTACGGAACCGTAAGACATACCGCCCCCGTAGAAAGGGACTTTTATTCTTACCCTGTGTGCATTATCATTCCGCCTGTTCAACACCACCCCCAGGTCAAACTCGTCATCGGGGATCTCTGCAACAGCCTTTACCTTCTTTTTGAAGACAATGCGCAGCTTATCGAACCCCCCTCCGGAAGCCCCGAGTTTGTATTCCAGCCCTTTTTCAGGAACTTTTCCAAACTCCGCCATATGCCAGGTGGATGCCAGGAGATCCGCAGGCCATCGGGCATCACCCAACCCATCAAAATTGGGATTTCTTCGCAAGGTGAGCGCGCCTTCCGGACACGCCTTGTGACAGGGATCCGGACAGTCATTCCCCACACAAAGGTGATGGTTTTCAATGAAAACCTTTCCTCTCCTTACAACATGGACCTCGTAAGGGCACAATTCCACACATTTCCCACAGGCAGTACAGGCGCTGGATCTGTGCAGCCGGTATTTTCCTATGGGATTCTTGAAACGGGACGGCGTACGAACCACCCCCGGTAATTGATACGATTCCGCTTTATTCAAGTTCACATCCCTCCTCAACATCTCCCATGGAGCCAAAGGTTTTTTCGTCCAGGTCTTCAAAAAACATGGCCCGGCCAACTTCACCTCGCAGCCGTCGCGCATCCCTGATTCCCATGGCTCCCATTAATTCCAGGAGTTGATTATGCCAGGCGCCTACGAGATTCACCACCCTTGCAGCCACCCATCCGGAAGGCGCCTTTTCAATCTCCACCGGACACGAAAGTCCTTCCGTACAACGACGACACATTCTGCATTCCAGGGCAATCAGGGCGGGAAAATCAACGAACACCCCATCAACACCACAAAGAATCGCTTTTGCAACATGCTCGGCAAGGGAAATCCCCCCGCTGGCAAGCAGCGTCATGGTATCGCGGATTTTTGCCTCCACAAGTTTCAGGTGAACACTTCGAATCCCTTCTTTCACATACCTCGCTTTGTCGTCCAGGAAAAGTCCGCTCATGCTTCCTTCCAGGTGGATAACCGAAATCCCCTCCTTTGCCAGGGAAACAGACCTTTCTTCCATCCCTTCCGCCATGGGAACCCTCACCGAAATAAGTAGAGAAGGATCTTTTTTTCTGATCACGCTTACTTTCGATTTCCAGTCTTCACTCCAGGGGATTTCCACCAGCCTGGCGCCGGCCGGAATACGCTCTATATCATCATCTTCCGCTGAACATTCAGGCATCAAACTCGGTGCAAGTTCCGGTTTGATCCCATCCATCACATTCAATGGCGCACTGAAAAGAGACCCCAGTTTCCTGGCCGCAAGGGCCCACCCTGAAACAGTAGAGGGGGCTATAGAACCAAATGGAGGCATTCTCAGGATAATGGGCAACGGAATATCCACCAACGTCGTCCCGTTTTCTTCAAGACTGCCATCTTCAGACAAAATGAGATATTCCGGAGTTTCCCCAAGATCAATGGCCGTACTGATGTACTCCCGACCGTGGATACCGTCCCTTGTTGGTCTGACAATCTCCGACATATCCGTCCACATGGAATCGAAGCCGGGGCCACTGAAAGGACCGGGATATCCGGCGCCTGAAACGGGAATCTTCCCTGTCTTGGCCTGCATCCACAGGTTGGCAATAATATTGGGCGTCCAGTGGGAATCCCCCATCGCCTTAAACTCAGGATTGACCGATTTATGTATAAGCTGTGCAGGGCAACTCTGAACGCAACGAAGACAATTCATGCACTGGTTGTCAATGGAATCGATCATCTGTTTTGCATGGAGGCCGCGGTTTTCATAAACGCCATAGACACACTTGGTCTTGACACACACTGCACACCGCAAACAGCCTTCTTCCCACGCAATAATTCCGGACTTTGAAACAGGTTCGAACCGGTGGGAAACTTCCTGTACGTGAATGACATACTTTGATGGCATAAGCAGCTCCCTACCCTTCCGCAAAAACGGGTCTCGGCAAGAGCCCCGCCCTTTCAGCAATTTCTTTCACGACCTCTTCCCACTCTATAGCCATGATATGCACACCGTTAACACCTTCAAGCTCTTTGAGACGAGAAATGGTCTCAACGCAAATCGCAATACCTTCCTCACGCTGCTTTTCCTTGGCCACCCCTTCCATTCTCTGGACAATTTCATCAGGGATGTCCATTCCCGCAACGCGGTTTTTCATATATTTTGCCATGCCCGCTGATTTGAGAGGCGTAACTCCACCAAGAATAAAACCCTTTTCCGTCAAACCCCTGTCCCGGGCCATGGTAAGCCACGTCTCGAAACGATCCAGGTTGTAAATGCACTGGGTCTGAATAAAATCAGCGCCCGCCTTTATTTTTTTGGCAAGCCTGACGACCCTGAATTCTTTCGGATCAGCAAAAGGGTTTGCTGCAGCTCCAATGAAAATATCAGGCGGCGTCGCTAGGGCATCATTGTCTAGAATAACGCCTTTATCTCTCATATTTTTTACCACCTGGAGGAACTGCATGGAATCCAGATCGAAGACCCCTATGGCGTCGGGTTGATTGCCAAAGACCTGGTGATCTCCGGAAAGACAAAGGAGATTTCTTATGCCAAGAGCGGATGCTCCCAGGATGTCAGACTGGAGAGAAATCCTGTTTCGATCCCGTACAACCATCTGGAGAACAGGCTCCAACCCAGCCTGTTTCAGCAGGGCACAGGCGGCGAGGCTGGACATACGGACGATGGCTGTCTGGTTATCTGTTACATTCACCGCATCCACGTTCCCCCTGAGCAGTTCTCCTTTTTTCAAAACGACTTCCGGATCTGCCCCCTTGGGTGGCCCACATTCAGCGGTTACCGCAAATTCCCCGTTTTCAAGCACTCTTTTTAACTGGCTGCCGTTATTCACTTTTGTTGATCCTCCCTGATAATCTTTCTTGGACCTTTCCCCAGCTTTTTAGACCATTTTTTCGGAGGGTAGATATCCTCAAGTCTGTCAAGGGCATTGAATGCGGCTAACCGGTCGATAATGATTTGCCACGCACAGGGAACCTCGGGATCGACTTCGCATCGGCCATCCACCGAACCGCCGCACGGACCGTTCAGGATCTGTTTGGCACATCGCGCCAGAGGACAAACCCCTCCAAAATAGTACAACATGCAATCGCCGCATCCGAGGCAGCTCTCCACCCACAATCCCTGGCTCTTCGTCTCCCCGAGAAACTCAGTGTTTAGTGCAGGAATAGCCGGCAATTCCTGATACATATCCGCAACAGCCTGGACCCCGGCGCCGCACCCGAGCGAGAGTACTGCATCATATGACCCAATCACATCATCCAGTCGAATAACAAACTCTTCCACACATTGCCTGTCTATGGTCATCTCTTCGATCAGGACGTCTTTGTCCTCCATCCGGGCTGCCATGCGAAGAGCGGAAGCCAGCATAGCCGTCTCCTTTTGCCCACCCGCGGCACATTCAGCCACGCACGACGCGCAGCCCAGAACCAGGATTTTCTTGAAAGGGGCAATCATTCCCCTTATCTCTTCCACCGGTTTCTGTTCAGCAGTTATCATAAACGCCTTCTCCTCTTAGTTTCTTGTTTCATCAAAAACGTGCAATTAGCTCTTAGCTTTTTTAGCCGTTAGCTTAAATACTTCCAATCGGCTGATAGCATGTGGCTAATAGCTAACGGCTAACGGCTAACGGCTAACAGCTAATCGCATCTTTTAAGCCACATTCATTTTCTTCAGGACAGGGGAAGGTCTCAATTCAGCAATATCACCCCTTATACCCTCTATTGTAGACGACAGGGATTCGGGATTCTCTTGTGATCCGTAAACAATCCCAATCCTTTTCTCTTCAAGACCGATCTTTCCAATCAGTTCTCTTGCCTTTTCAACCCGCTTCCCTGCCCTTGAATTTCCCTCAAAATAGCGACACGTTCCTTTTGGGCAGGTAACCACATACGCCGCATCCGCAAATTCTTCCAGCGCCCTCAACAGGTGGAAAGAATCAAGTCGACCACTGCAGGGAAGAGGAAAAAGACGGATCGCCGCTCCATATTTTTTTTCGAGAATTCGACGCTCTACTTCATCTCCACCTGGAACGTTTTGACAATAAAAGAGCGCCAGAGTCAGTTCATATTTACCATTCATTTTCAATCTGTACCTTTCAATAGATGAAAGCATTCACGGTTGTCGATTCACAGTTCACAGCAATGACTGCAACTATGGTGCCATGACCAAATATCCTTCTATTTTCACCCTATTTCCCATTTTTTTCCTCTGTAGATGGTTAAATTGACACGCTCATACTACATTTTTGTCGAAAAAAACCTCCCCAAAAGACAAAATTGTACAAAAAGGCCACTCACATAGGACTATTTTATGGTACAGACCTTGCTTCAAGGTAGAAATAGTCAAAGGGCTAATAGAATTGCCTTCGTTAAACAGTCTCATTTTGAAAACATAGCTGTGAGAGAGCTCTTGTCCACAGTCGGTTGGGTGGGTCCAGCCTCGAAAAATCGTGGCAAAATGCCACTCACACAGCATTCGGAAATGAATGCGGCCCATAATGAGAATTGCCGTTAACCAAAA
>CAYOWC010000305.1:0-3741 GCA_964407525.1 uncultured Desulfobacteraceae bacterium
GGTAAGCGAGCCTGCGAGACTCCGGGTAAGCGAGCCTGCGAGACTCCGGATGCGTCTGAAAATCTGGATTCCGGGTCAAGCCCGGAATGACGTTAAGCGCTTTTCACCCAAGAATCACGCTAATCAGCGATGAGCCAAAAAATTAAGTCCAAACATTGGAAACCGTCATATAAATAAATATTTGAGATCTTTAAACTAACGGGCTAACCGCTAACGGCTAATTGCTGCTCCTATGCGCTACAAGACAATATTGACCAGTTTTTTCTGAACCACAATAACCTTCCGGATCGGCTTTTCCTGAACAAAATGGCAAATTCTTTCATTTGCCAGGGCGGCGGCTTCAATTTCCTTTTCGTCGAAAGAAGCAGGCACTTCGATTTTACTCCGGACCTTTCCGTTTATCTGCAATACCACCAGTCTGGTCTCCGCTTTCAACGCCTGTTCATCATAGACCGGCCACGGAATATCGAGAAGAAGGCCTTCATTTCCAAGCCTCTTCCACAGCTCTTCGGTGATGTGGGGAACAACGGGGGAGAGCAGGACAATAGCCGTTTCCACCGCTTTTCTGACCACGGCCCATGCCGGATCCTCTTTTTGTACTTTCTCATTCAGGAATTTGTAGGTCTCGTTAACGAGTTCCATCACAGCGGAAATTCCCGTATTGAAGTGGAAACGTTTGTCAATATCCTCGGTCACCTTTTTGATTGTTGCATGGGTCTTTCTGTGCAAGGATTCCAGAGGACCTGTAAGCCCTTCTCTGCCTGAAAAAGGTTTCGCCTGAAGAATGGACTCCAGGTTGTCGTCCACAAGCCTCCAGATCCGGCTGAGAAACCTGGATGAGCCGTCAACGCCACGATCATTCCATTCAAGATCTCTATCGGGAGGTGAGGCAAACAGGCAGAACATGCGTACAGTGTCTGCTCCGTACCCATCGATGAGTTCCTGCGGGTCTACGACATTTTTCTTGGATTTGGACATCTTTACGGTGTTGCCCTCAACAATCTCCTTAAGGCATTTGACGCAACGACCGTCTTCCACTTCATATGGAAAGAGGTACCCATGTTCAGGGCATTCCTGGGTTTCCTTGCAGACCATGCCCTGTGTCAGCAGGTTGGTAAAGGGTTCCGAAATCTTCAAATGTCCAAAATCCCTTAGAACTCTCGTGTAAAAACGTGAATAGAGAAGATGCAGAATGGCGTGCTCAATTCCACCGATATATTGATCCACCGGCATCCAGTAGTCGACCTGTTCGGGGTCAAGGGGACCATCGGTATAATCGGGACAGGTGTACCGGTCAAAATACCAGGAAGACTCAACGAACGTATCCATAGTATCTGTTTCCCGTCTCGCCTTGCTATGACATTCAGGGCAGGTGGTTTCATAAAAATCGGGATCAAATGGAAGAGGAGAACCACCATTTGGCCTCATATCCAGATCGAGCGGCAGTGTAACGGGGAGATCCTTTTCGGGAACGGGGACCGTACCACATTTGTCACAATAGATAATGGGGATTGGAGCCCCCCAGTATCGTTGCCGCGATATGCCCCAGTCCCTGATTCGATAATTGATGGTTTTGTGTCCCATCCCTTTCGATTCCAGATAGTCGGCAATACTATCCTGTGCAGCCAGGTTCGGTTGCCCGTCAAATGGACCGGAATTTACAAGAATTCCTTCGTCCACGTAGGCTTCCGTCATGGAGTCTTCATGAATTTCCCGGTCCCGGGGTGTGATTACCACCTTGAGTTTCAAGTTGTATTTTTTTGCAAACTCGAAGTCCCTCTGGTCATGGGTGGGAACAGCCATGATGGCTCCAGTCCCATAATGAAAGAGCACAAAATTAGCCACAAAAATGGGGATTTCTTCCCCTGTCAGGGGATTTACACAGTATCTTCCTGTGAAGACACCCTCTTTGGCGGTGAGATCGGCGGTACGGACAAATTGTTCCATTTTCAACGTGCGTTCAACGAACGAAAGGACTTCCTCTTCCTGAGGAAGACCGGCGATCATTTCTCGAACAAGTGGATGCTCGGGAGCAAAACACATAAAGGTAGCGCCGAAAACCGTATCCTGTCGCGTGGTGAAAACTTCTATCACCTTATCTGATCCCACCAGAGGAAACCGTATTACTGCTCCATGGCTCTTCCCGATCCAATTTCTCTGCATGGTCAGGACTCTTTCCGGCCATCCGGAAAGCTTATCACTGAACTCGAGGATTTCCTCTGCGTAATCGGTAATCTTGAGAAACCAGCTATCCATTTCCCTGATACTGACTTCATCATTCGTATGGCGCCAGCAGCATCCTTCTTCCACCTGTTCATTGGCAAGCACGGTCTGGCATTTTTCACACCAGTTCACCGGGGTTTTTTTTCTATAGGCCAGTCCGCTCTCATACATCTTGAGAAAGACAAGCTGTTCCCACCTGTAATAGTCCGGATCACAGGTAGCAATTTCCCGATCCCAGTCATAGCTGAAACCCATCCGTTTCAGTTGGGTTTTCATCGCCTGAATATTGTCCTTGGTCCAGGTTGCAGGATGAATATTATTCTCGATGGCGGCATTTTCAGCCGGCATTCCGAAAGCGTCCCATCCCATGGGATGCAGCACATTTTTACCACACATGCGTTTATAGCGGGCAACCACATCGCCGATGGTATAGTTTCGCACGTGGCCCATGTGGATCTTGCCCGAAGGATAGGGGAACATCTCCAAAAGATAATACTTTTCTTTAGAAGTATCCTTCATCACCTTGAAACTATTATTAGTATCCCAATACTCCTGCCATTTCGGCTCAATTTCATGAGGGTTGTATTTCATATTTTCTTTTCCATAATAGAGGCATAGATGCTGTCGAGGACTCCGTTTACATATTTTCCGGACTCCTCAGTGCCGAACTTTTTGCCGACCTCCACAGCTTCGTCAAGGGATACCTTGGGTGGGATATCTTCCATGAAGAGCATTTCATAAGTGGCTAATCTGAGGATGGTCTTGTCCACATGGGCCATCCTTTCCATTCGCCAGTTCTTTGATGCTTTGGAGATAAACTCGTCCAGCACCTTTTTCTCTGAGCATATACCCAATACCAGCAGCCTGGCAAATGCCCTAACGGATTCCTTTGATTCAAAATTTCCGCAAATCAGCTCAAATGCTTCCGAAGGGTCGTCTGGATTAAATTCCAGATGAAAGAGCACTTGTACTGCGAGTTCGCGGGCACGCCTTCTGTCGCCCATTTCTATTCGCTATCTCAAGACTTCGAACGATCAATTTCTTTGAAAAGATTGGCCATTTCAATGGCTGCCATAGCCGATTCAAACCCCTTGTTCCCTGCCTTGGAACCAGCTCTTTCAATAGCCTGTTCCAGAGTGTCCGTTGTCAATACGCCAAAGGTTACAGGCACATTGCTTTCAAGAGCAACCGAGGCAATTCCTTTGGATACTTCGGATGCCACATAATCATAATGGCCCGTAGCGCCTCTGATGACTGCCCCAAGACAGATGATTGCATCATACTGTTCGCCGCTTTGAAGAAGTTTTTTGGCGGCAAGAGGAATCTCAAAAGCGCCGGGGACCCGTACTACAACAATCTGCTCCTCTGAGCCCCCGTGGCGTACAACGGCATCTATGGCGCCGTCAAGAAGTCTGGCGCCTATAAAATCGTTGAAGCGGCCTACGATAATTGCAAACCGCAGTCCTTCGGCTGACAGGTTACCTTCCACTACTTTAGGCATATGTGCTCCCCCTTTTT
>CAYOWC010000305.1:3841-5795 GCA_964407525.1 uncultured Desulfobacteraceae bacterium
CTTCAGAAGATGGCCCAGCTTCTGACATTTCGTTGAAAGATATTTGATATTCTCAGGCCTTGGAACACATTCGATGGGAACGCGTCCCGCCACTGTGAGGCCATAACCTTCCAAGCCTTTGATTTTTTTTGGGTTATTGGTAATCAGGTTCATTTTTTTTATCCCAAGGGACGCCAGAATCTGGGCGCCAACGCCATAGTCTCTCAAATCGGCGGCAAAACCGAGTTCTTCGTTGGCTTCCACCGTATCGAAACCTTTGTCCTGAAGGGCATACGCCTTCAGTTTGTTTGCCAGGCCGATTCCCCTTCCCTCCTGCTGCAGATAAAGGATCACTCCGAGCCCTTCTTCCTGAACCATTCCCATGGCCTTGGCAAGTTGTTCTCCGCAGTCACAACGGAGGGAAGAAAATACGTCCCCGGTCAAACAACCGGAATGGACTCGTACCAGAATCTCTTTTTCGGGATCAATCTCTCCCTTAACCAATGCCAGGTGTTCATATGTATCTATATCATTTATAAAGGCGATGGCCTTAAATTCGCCAAACGGCGTCGGTAGAACCGTCTCCGCGGCAGGGTGTACAAATGATTCGGTCCTCATCCTGTAAGATATGATATCGGCGACGGTGGCAATTTTGAGATCGTGTTTTTCAGCAAATTTTTCCAGATCAGGCAGGCGAGCCATGGTCCCATCATCTTTCATAATCTCACAGATCACGCCTGCCGGTTTAAACCCCGCAAGTCTTGCAAGGTCAACAGACCCTTCGGTCTGTCCCGCTCTGAACAGGACCCCTCCCCTTCGTGCCCGCAGAGGAAAAACATGGCCCGGTTGAACCAGGTCTTCAGGTTTTGCATCGTCCGCGACAGCCGTCAAAATTGTATGCGCCCTGTCGGCTGCTGAAACACCGGTTGTAACTCCATGAGCAGCCGAAACGGATACGGTAAAGGCTGTTTGAAATGAAGACCTGTTGTCCGTAACCATCTGGGCCAGTTGAAGTTTTTTCACCATAGTTGGCTCCAGAGCAAGGCATACGAGCCCCCGCCCATACTTGGCCATGAAGTTGATCGTTTCAGGAGTGACCATTTCCGCAGCAATAGTCAGATCTCCTTCGTTGTTCCTGTCTTCATCATCGACAAGAATTATCATCTTTCCATTTTTCAGATCTTCTATAGCTTCATCAATTGTTGCAATAGGCATATTATTTACCAAATCCATTTTTTAAGAGGGTATCCATATCAATTCCCGAAGAACCATTTTCGGGTCGTTCCGGTCCCCTGTCAGTTAAAAATTTCTCCACATATTTTCCAATCAGATCCGTTTCTATATTCACCTGATCCCCTCGTTTTCTATCCAGAAGGGTGGTTGCTTTTCCAGTTTCGGGAATGATGTTTACCTCAAAAAAATGTTTTCCACAAGCATTAATCGTAAGGCTGATGCCGTCGATTGTAATGGAACCTTTCTCAATGGTGTACCGGGAAATTGTTTCGGATACTTCGATCTTATAAAACCACGATCCGTGCCGCATTTCCTTTTCCGCAACAGTGCCAATTCCGTCCACATGCCCTGACACCAGATGCCCTGCCAGGCGATCAGAAAGTCGTAGTGCCCGCTCAAGGTTTACCGGACTACCCGTCTTTAGTGAACCGATGGTGGTTCTGGTAACGGATTCCGCTGAAACATCCACACTCAAGGCGCCATTTTTGACCTCCGTGACGGTAAGGCATACGCCACTGACCGCAACGCTGTCTCCTGTTTTACATTCGCCGATCCATTCGGGAGTCATAATAGTCAGAACCATGTCCCCCCCGACACGTCGTATATTCCTTATCTTTCCAATCCCCTCAATGAGACCTGTGAACATGTGCAAATATCCTCATGTGAAACTTCAGTTGGGTTGAACCGCAAGGCGCGAAGGCCGCAAAGCCTTTTTCGAATCGGAACGGACGATTCGAAAAAA
>CAYOWC010000306.1:0-5747 GCA_964407525.1 uncultured Desulfobacteraceae bacterium
ATTTATGACCGCTCTCCACTGTGAGGAACCCGACCGGGTCCCCTTAGGAGACTGGCATGTAGACCAAATGCCCAAAGAAAGCTACATGGGCAAAAAGATCGTTTCATTGCAGGACCAGGTGGATTTTTGGCATACAGCTGGATTTGACTATCTCACTTCATCCTCAGGGATCCTGGAGCCGGTGCGCGCTCCGGAAGGAATGACCACAAAGGGGGAGGCCGTTCATACCGAATATGGAGACAGGGTCTCCAGAGAATGGGCACAGGAACATGAAGGGGTCATAACCGACTGGGAGCAGTTCGAGCAATATCCCTGGCCTTCCGTGGATGACTTTGACCTGTCCCAGTGGGATTTTTTTGATAAGGGTCTTCCCAAAGGGATGAAGGCCGTTCTTCTTCTCGGAAAAATCTATACAACGGCATGGATGTTTATGGGTGCAGACGTGTTTTTCAACGCCCTTGAGACGGAAGAAGAGCTTATCTCAGCCATCTTCGAGAAAATCGGAAAAATCCAGTACAACACCTTTCTCAGGGTCGTTGAGCATCCCAGTGTGGGCGCGGTTCTCCATCCCGATGATATCGCCCATAATACCGGTCTTCTGGTAAATCCCACGCATCTAAAAAAATATCTATTTCCCTGGTACAAAAAAATGGGAGCCATATGTCGAGACAAAGGGTTAGGGTTTATATTCCATAGCGATGGGGATTGTACGGAAGCGTTGGATGACCTGATCGACTGCGGATTCCATGGCTTTAATCCCATACAGCCCAATGCCATGGATATTGAGGAGGTAAAGAAAAAATGGGGCAAAAAGCTATGCCTCATAGGTAATCTGAACCTTGATTCGACCCTCACCCTGGGAACACCTCAAGACGTTAGGGCGGAGGTCTACGAAAGGATCAGGACCATCGGACCGGGAGGTGGGTATATGGTGGCTTCATCCAATTCCATCACGGATTACGTTCCCCTTGAAAATATGAAGGCCTTAATCGATGCCACCTTTGAGTTCGGCCGTTACCCCATTGAACTTGAGGAAGGGGCAGTCACAGGAAAGGTATGGCGATATAAAGGAAAAGCCCAAAAAAAGGAAGTCCCTTCTGAAAGCGAACTCGATATTGATGCATATTTGGCAGGGTTGTTGAGCAATGACGTTAATCGCGTTGTTGAACTCAGTAAAAAGGACATTGATTCCGGTGGAGATATTGAAAATGTCATAAAAAGAGGCCTGATCCCCGCAATGACGGGGATTGGCAAGAAATTCCAGACTGGAGAGATCTATATTCCTGAAATGATGATTGCCGCAAAGACCATGGCGGGAACCATTGACAGGTTTAAGGATCAACTCGACAAGAACCGGGAGAAGTTGGGCAATGTGGTCATCGGCACCGTTCAGGGGGATCTTCATGACATCGGCAAGCGCCTCGTCATTATGATGCTTGAAGGCCAGGGGTTTTTCGTCGAAGACATGGGGATTTCGGTCAAATCCGAAAACTTCGTAGCGTTTGTCAGAGAAAAAAAGCCCCATATTTTGGCCATGAGTGCTCTTCTAACCACAACCATGATTGAGATGAAGAAGACCATCATTGCCCTTCAAGAGGCTGGATTGAGGGAGAACATCAAGATCATCGTCGGCGGAGCGCCCGTAACGCAGAGTTTTGCAGACCAAATCGGAGCAGACGGATACGCTTATGACGCTCCCGGGGCCGCGCAGCTCTGCAAAGAAATCCTCTTCAGCTGAGCCCGAAATGGTTTCTCCCCCAGTCACGCATCATCAATCACTGAGGATACGAAAAAGCGAGCCATCTGTCTACGCCTGTGGGGTAGAAAAAACAATTTCCTGCCCCATGATTTCTTCTTCCAGTCGTCGCTTTCAGGCACACATAACAGTCAAAGATACTTGACAATATGCCCAAGAACCGACGTCTAAAAACACTGTGATACCACTTTTCTATTACCTCGCTTGATAACTACCATGAAATCCTGATCAACTTTTTGAATTGCCTCAAAAAGTTGTCAGTCCCACCTCCATCCCAAACCAACAATTTTTAAATATTCTCGACAAAACATCGAGACTATTATAGCATCCTTTCCTCAATACACAGCAAGTCCCTGAATCAATTCCAAGGAGTACACCCACATGACTATCACAAAAGCCGACATAATTGAACTAATCTACAAAAATTCAGATCTTAAAAAGCAAGAGTCGGCCTTCGCCGTTGAATCTCTCCTTGAAATCATCAAACGAACCCTGGAATCAGGAGAAGACTTATTGATCTCCGGATTTGGGAAATTCTGTGTGAAAGGCAAAAATAAGCGAAGAGGACGAAACCCCCAAACTGGCGAAGACATGATGCTGGATACGAGAAGGGTTGTAACCTTTAAATGTTCAGGAGTGTTGAAGGAGAAAATGAATGGGGAATGATTTGTCTCAAAAATAACTTACATCATCCACAATATCCCTGCCCACCGCCCCCTTTTAAGAAAAATAGTAATACCTAAAAGCTGCAATTAGCTGTTGGCTATTAGCAGTTAGCTTAAAGATATCAAGTATCTACATTGCCTCTGTCTATATTCGAGGCATCACTTTTTGATGCTGACTTATTTCACTGTAACTGGTTGAAATTATATTCCTAATAGCTAACGACTAAGCGCTAATTGCAGCTTTTAAGTAATATAGTCAGAACATGCCTCCTCATGGTCTGGAAATATCCTGGAGACGACACAGACCCAAAAAAAACCTTGTTTTCCCAAACGGCGGAGTCTATGAAAAGCACGTTAGAAATGGTGAAGAAAGCGGAGAAGGCACCGGGGGTTTTTCTGGCAACAAAAACCAGAACCATTTAGCGACCCTTTACAGAAAAATCAATAATGGCACAAACGGGAATAATTCAAGAAACCATCAAGGGAATCGTAGACCGGGTCACTTATCACAACCCAGACAACGGTTGGTCGGTCCTGCGAGTTACCCCTTTTGATAACCCCCACCAGCAAGACACCGTCATTGTTCACCAAACAAAAGTTTTTGCTGGAGCGACAATGGAATTCCAGGGGGCCTGGATTGTCCATTCCAAATTCGGTCGCCAATTTAAAGCCACAAAAGCTTTTGAGAAAAAACCCGCAACAACAGCCGCTATTGAAAAATATCTGGGGTCAGGCCTCATCAGAGGCGTGGGTCCAAAAACCGCAAAAAAAATCGTCAAACATTTTGCAGAACAAACCCTTGAGATCTTCGAAACCGAGATCGAGAAACTAACTGAAGTCCCAGGCATCGCTCAAAAAAAATTGGAAACGATCAGTTGTGCATGGACTGAGCACCGAGCCATAAGAGAAGTCATGATGTTTCTCCAAACCCACGGAATAAGCACCCTCTTCGCTGTAAGAATCTACAAGGAATATGGGGACAACGCCATTTCCTATGTCAACGAAGACCCTTATCGGTTAGCCAGCGATTTCTACGGGATAGGATTTTTTTCGGCAGACAAGGTTGCCTTGAGTATAGGCCTTGAGCGGAATAGTCCCCAAAGAATCATGGCTGGAATAAAGCATGTCCTGGCTGCCAGCAGGGAGTTTGGTCACTGTTATTTGACGTTATCACAAATAAGCATCCAGGTCGAAGAACTGCTGGAGCTCGATCTTGGTGATCATTTGCCCAGATTTCTCAAAGAAATGGAGGAGAGAGGGCTCGTCATGGTTCGCCAAATCCTTCTTCCTGAAGGAAGAATCGAGCCATATTATTATTCCAAATCCCTCTATTTCGATGAGCTGTATGTTGCCAACAGAGTTCCCTTGTCAGCAAATCCCCCAAAGGTTGATCAGAAGCGGGTGGATACCTGGATTGATCTATACTGTAAAGCCAAAAACATTTCCTTGAGCGACGAACAGGCAGACGCCGTAAAAGGTATCGTCTCCAAAAAACTCTCAGTGCTGACCGGTGGCCCCGGTGTCGGCAAAACGACGACAACTTTGGTCCTCGTCAAATTGCTGGAGGCCATGAAACTCAACGTCTTGCTCGCCGCCCCAACAGGTCGGGCTGCCCAAAGGATGATGGATGTGGTTGGCAAGGAATCCAAAACGATCCACCGACTCCTGGGATGGCAAGTCGGAAGATTTCAAAAAGACGAAGAAAACCCCCTCGATGTTGATTTCCTCATCGTTGATGAGTGTTCCATGCTGGATATCACGTTGACCGCTTCATTGTTGAAGGCGGTACCTCTTGAAAGCCAAATTCTCTTCATTGGAGATGCAGACCAACTGCCCTCAGTAGGCGCCGGAAACGTCCTCAGAGATATCATTGCCTCGGGAAGCGTTCCATGTTTCAAACTCACCAGAGTCTTCAGGCAGGCGCAGAAATCTTTGATCATCAAATGCGCCCATCAAATCAACCGTGGCAACATGCCACACATCGATTCCCCCTTCAAGAAACCCGAAATCTGGACAGAGGAATCTGACTGCCTCTTCATGGATTCAGACGAAGCAACCCAGGAACAGCTCCGTTTCATTGCCAAAATCAAAAGGATGCATTCAAAAACGCTTGAGACGCCAAAAGAAGAAGATACGGGTGTGGCCCCATACGAATTCAGAATAAATGAGCCCGTGGTCCCATACGAAACCGAATTAATCATCCCCAGGAAATTTCAACACGTCAATATAGAGAAGGTGTACAATGCAGAAAACAACATCGACGAGTTATTGTCGGTCATGAAGAAGGTCCACCCGTGGTCATCCCTGCATTACGGCCTCATAGCCTCTGAAGTAGTCAAAAAACTCTATGTGGAATGGATACCCAAGTACTACGGGAAACAAACCGAAATCCAGATCTTGTCCCCAATGACGAGAGGAAGTATAGGCACATTGAGTCTCAACAAGATGATCCAGGAAGCTGTCAACCCGCCAAAAAAAGGGCGGGGCCAACTCATTGTCGGGGAGAGAATATTCAGAGTGGGGGACCGGGTCATCCACAGAAAAAACAACTATGAACTGGAGGTCTTCAACGGAGACATCGGTGTCATCAAGGAAATCGACAATGAAGAATTGACGTGCGAAGTCTCCTTTTTTCCGGACGGAAGACAAGTTTTCTATCAGCGGGAAGATATCCCCCAACTGGATTTGTCCTACGCAATAACCATACACAAATCCCAGGGAAGCGAGTTCCAGACAGTTATCATACCGGTACTCACACAACACTACAAAATGCTGTTTCGCAACCTTATTTACACCGGCTTAACAAGGGCCAGGGACCTGGCTGTGTTCGTCGGCACCCGCAAAGCACTTGCGATGGCTGTGAAAAACCAGGACACCAGTCGGAGGCAGACCCATCTGAAAGAACTCTTAGAAACCATCCCATCATGAAAAGGATTGGTCAGCGATTGCTCAGCAAGGAAGGCGGCAAGCCGTAGGGCGAAATCTCAAAATCAGCAGTTATGAATTTTTGTCGGATGTCTCTTGAAAGGAAAAATGTATGAACAGAATATGGTCTTACCAGGATTATATAAAACACCTCTCTCACTCAAGCAGCCTGGTTCGCACATGGGCCTTAACATATGGGGGTCGGTCAATTTGCAAACCATCCGTTTGTAAATAAACTGCACTCGCATGAAAGTCGAGGCGAGTGATTCCAGCCAACTGATTCTGGATCGCCGCCGCCATGTCCTTCTTTGATAAAGCAAACAAGCGCCAGCGTTTCTTCTGGCGTTAGTTCAATCATTTCTTTACGCTAATCCACGATCAATCATACTTCGTCTTCTTAT
>CAYOWC010000307.1:0-5744 GCA_964407525.1 uncultured Desulfobacteraceae bacterium
TAAATGAGACCAGTGTGATCGAACCGGTGGCGGCCAGTTGCTGTGGCAAAGCTATTACACCACTTCCAGCCAGACTCGATACAATCAGAAAGACAGCGCCCACCATTCCCAGTTTTTTTGACTCGCCTGTCATAGTATCCTCGTTAAGTGGTTAAGTGGTTAAGTGGTTGGGTTATTGATGATTTCTTATGCGCGGTGTTTATTTTTGGGTTCATCGCGGATTAACGTGATATTTCCATCAATTCGCGAATAGACCATGTTCAGATTCCAAGTGTCAGGTGTCAGGAAAAAACTTGGCTGTGTTCAGAATATTCAGTTTAATAACAAATAGTTATAGTTATTAGAACCGAAAAATTAGGAATAACAGATACTGAAACCTGACACCCGAAACCTGACACCTCAGTTCCCGAAAAAAGGATTCTTCACGCTAATCCACGTAGAGCCTATTTTTGTTTTACACACAATGTTCTGAAAAACTTCTTTCCATCCCGTTCGGTTCTTTCCACACCGTGGATCTCGCTTTCGTATCCGGGAAAGGCGTTTTCAAAATCCTGTCTCAGTTTCAGGTATTCGAAAACGGGGCGGGCTTTTTCATTCAGAATTTCTCCTCCCATTATAATGGGGATCCCCGGGGGGTAAGGCACCAGCATCACGGCCGGCGTTCGGTCCATCATCTCGTCCAGTTCCACAAATTCCACATTTTTCCGAACCACCTGGTGATAGGCTTCTGCAGGCTTCATGGTCTGATTGGGGATGACCTGAAACGCGCTCTGCATCTGTTCAAGAATATTATGTTCCTTGAAATAACGGTGAATGTCGTTGCAGTGTGTCTTCAGCCCTACGCCTTCATAGGACTCCGGGTATGCCTGGACCAGCTCAGGAAAAATCTCTGACAACGGCGCATTGGTATCATAGAACTCCTTGAATTTGAGCATTGCCGACAGGAGCGTGCCCTGTTTGGCATCCGTGGTCCCCAGGGAATTCAGGAGAAGAAAGGAATAATAGTCTGTTTTTTCACAGACAATGCCCTTGTCGATCAGGAAATTTGTGACGATCGAAGCAGGAATTCCTTGGTCGTCCATGGTCCCCTGGTCATCGATGCCGGGGGTTGTGAAGGTGAGTTTAATGGGATCAAGCATGACATAATTGTCTTCCATGTCTTCAAATCCATGCCAGTTATTTTTTTTGTCCATAACCCACGGGGACTGGTTGCCGGCGAGGAAACTGGATTCCGCGTTTTCAAAAGGAACCATCTTTCCCTTTACCTTGACTTTCCGAGGTTGCCACATGCCGAAAAACCAGTCATTTTTGTTTATTTTCTTCAATTCTTTTTCAATGGTGACGATTTTTTTCCGTAAATGGATGGCATCAAGGATGATGTCGTTCATCATGGTTACACCATTGTCTTCCATCATGCGGGTGGCCACATCCAGGGAGGCGATCAGACTGTATTGGGGAGAGGTGGACCCGTGCATCATATATGACTCGTTGAATTCATCATGATTTATTTTGACCTTCCCGCCGTTCTTGATATGCAGCATGGATGCCTGAGAGAATGCCGTCAGTAGTTTGTGTGTGGAGTGGGAGCAGAAAATCGGAGGATGATTCTCATCAAGTTTATCATCGGCCATGCCGTAGTGGTTGCTGTAAATGGGGTGAAATCGTGCATAGGCATACCAGGCCTCGTCAAAATGAAGGTTTTCGACGCTTTTTTCCAGCTGCTTTTTGATATTGATTACATTGTAGCAGACACCGTCGTAGGTGGAGTTCGTGAGAGCGGACATCTTGACGGTGTTCGCTTTGAGTTTTTTCGGGATCAGTTCGTCTGCGTCGATTTTTTTTCGAATCGATTCCGGCGAAAATTCCGACAAGCGAACCGGGCCGATAATGCCCCGTTTATTTCTCCTGGGGATCATGTAAATCGGAAAGGCATCGGTTATCACCATGGAATAGTTCAGGGATTTATGGCAATTCCGATCTACGAAAGCAATGTCGTCCCTGAGAACCTGACTGCGCCAGATGACCTGGTTCACATTGGATGTTCCATTCAGGATATAGTAGGTTTGATCCGCCCCAAACACCTTGGCGGAGTTTTTTTCCGCATCGCCAACGACGCCGCTGTGCTCCAGCAGGGAACCCAGTTCCGGCACTGACACCGAGAGATCCGCACGAAAAACATTTTCACCGTAAAACTTATACATGGCAACGCCTGCGGGACTTCGCAAAAAACCCTCACCCCCCATGTGTCCAGGCGTGTGCCAGGCATATTTGTATTCATTGGCATATTTCACCAATGCCCCGAAAAAACTCGGGTAGACCTTTTTTATGTATTCCAGGAGATGGATTTCAATGCGCCCAGCAAGGAAGGAGATGGTATCGGAGGTTTTCCAGAGACAGTCATTGATATCCCGCAAAATATCAAGAGGAATGTTTTCAATTTCCAGACGCCCCGTCATTAATAAAATGGGAATCCCTTTATGCCTTTTTCGCATGAGGATGATGAATTCGGCAGCGGTCATTTTTTCTTCCGGATTTTCTTCTGGAATATCCCAGTCTACCACAATGCATCCAAAATCAGACCTGGACCGGAAAATTTCATACCCGTCTTCATAGGAAAAAGAAGGAATGACACTGCAACCCTGAACTTCTTCCAGTTCTTCCGTCAATTGTCTCAATCTGTAGCCTTCGTCATTCTGTGCGGAAAACTGTCCCGAAACGATCATAATGGGCCATGAGCTTTTTGTGATCTTCATTGTATTTCCTCCCGTATGAATTCTGTATGAACGAAAATGCCAGAAGAAATCTGAAAAAAGGACGTTGCAATGTTTCAGAATTGAGTCTCAATATCGTTCAAGCATAGCCGCAATTATTCTCGATTACAATACTATTATTTCCATTTCACAGCCAGGAAACGGCCCGAAATGAGATCATCCTGATTAGAAAGACCATTTTCGCCTGCAGGGAATGAAAGTTCCTGTGGGAGCTGCTTGATTGTTGACACACAAACCGAATTTATCTATTATCCAACGCATTCAAAAGGAGAAAGTGATTGATAAAAAAACTGTGTAAAAGTCGTTATGGAATTATCCTCTTCTATGGCCTGCTCAGTATGATGTGGTTTGTCCTGACGAGGGCCGGTCTCTATGTGATGTCATGGGATGGCATAGACCACTCCCTGCTCCATACCCTGCGTGTTTTTGGTGTTGGCTTCGTTTATGATGGGGTTTTTAATCTCTATCTCGCCCTTTTTTTTGCAGTTCTGCTCTTCATGATTCCAAACAGGATTTTGAATAGCAGAGTTTTCAGATACATAACCTATCTGTTCTTTTTTGGATTTCTCTATTTTCTCTATTTTACCCTCGCCGCAGAATGGCTTTTTTGGGACGAATTCAAGACTCGCTTCAATTTCATTGCTGTCGATTATCTGGTTTACCGTCGCGAGGTCACGGATAATATTATCGAATCTTATCCGCTGCCCTATATCCTGTCGGGGGTCTTTCTGGCGGCACTGATCACCTTTTGCATGGTGAAAAGCCTTTTAAAGAAATGTCTCCTTTCCAGGGAAAGTATTTTGAGAAGAGGTGTTATCACCCTGTCGATCCTGGTGCTTTCCTTTTTGTCTTACCATGTGGTGGGGCAATCTCTCAGAAATTCTTTTTCCAATAATTACGAAGTAGAGCTCTGTTCCAATGGTCCTTATCAATTTGTAGGGGCCTTCAGGAACAATATCCTGGATTACAGGCCTTTTTACGCCCTGGGACAGGACCTTCAGATGTCGGGGCTGGCAAAGAAATCCGTATTTAAAAACCCTGAAATCGGTGGGCTCTACGATATCTCAAGGACCATGCACGAAGAACGGAAAGAGAAGCGATTGAATGTCTTTCTCATCACCATAGAAAGTTTGAGTGCTGAGTTCCTGTCAAGATTCGGGCAAAAGCGTAACCTCACTCCCGTTATGGACCAGTGGTTTAAAGAAGGTCTGTTCTTCACCCGGTTTTATGCCACCGGGACCCGAACAACCAGGGCACTGGAAGCCATTACTCTCTCCATTCCGCCCACCCCCGGTCGTTCTCTGGTGAAACGACCCGACAATGCAGATCTATACAGTTTGGGCAAGGTATTCAAAGATCATGGGTATGATGTGGCCTTTATCTATGGGGGGCGAGGCTATTTTGACAATATGAACGCTTTCTTCTCAGGCAATGGCTACCGCGTGGTGGATCTATACGATTTTGAGGATGGGGAAATCAATTTTCAAAACGCCTGGGGTGTGTCCGATGGGGATTTGTACCGAAAAGCTGTAAAAGAGGCAAACCGGGCATACGAGGAAGGGAAACCTTTCTTCTTCCACCTTATGACCACAAGCAATCATAGACCGTATACCTACCCGGAAGGGTTGATCAATATTCCTTCGGGATCAGGGAGGGACGGGGCCGTTAAATACTCTGATTACGCCTTGAAGGAACTCCTCTCTTTGGCCCGGAAACAGAAATGGTTTGATGATACCGTCTTCGTCGTGGTGGCCGATCATTGTGCCAGTAGCAACGGTGAGGTCGGGCTGCCCTTGAATGTATATCATGTCCCCCTGTTTATTTATTCTCCCAAACATATCCCGGCAGAAGAGATCGACAAAATTTCAAGCCAGATCGATATCGGGCCCACCCTCCTTTCGTTGCTGGGTTTCCATTACAAAAGCTATTTCTGGGGGAACGATATTCTGGATAAACACTTTCATGAGAGGGCCCTGATTGGGAATTATCAGAAACTTGGTTTTTACGAAGACAAGAAACTGGTAATCTTCTCCCCGGGAAAAAAGATCGAGCTGATGGAAAATCCTGAAACGGAAAACCGGATCAGAAACCTGGATGCTGACGACCCTTTCTCTCTCGCGGGCATTTCCTATTATCAGGGCGCCGACTTTATTTTGAAGCACAGAATGAATCGGTGGCGTTGATTCGCAGAATAATCCTTAAACGAAAAGATGGTGCCATTGAAATCAGAAAAAAACTCTGAACCGGATAACAAAAGCGAATCCTCAGACAAACAATCTCTTTTTGGTGGATTCAAGCGCATCTGGTATGCCTTTCTTTATTCCATGGACGGGTTGGGGGCTGTATGGAAGCATGAAGCAGCCTTTCGCCAGGAATTGCTGCTGACACTTGTCCTCTTGCCTTTTGCAGTGTTCATGCCCTGCAGTTTGCTGGGGAAGGCTATTCTCATCGGCTCGCTCTTTCTCGTGCTTATTGTTGAATTACTCAATTCCGGTCTTGAATGGGTCGTCGATTACATATCGAAGGAGCGACATCCTCTGGGGAAAGGAATCAAGGATATGGGAAGTGCAGCTGTTTTCCTCAGCCTTTTGAATGCGGGCATTATGTGGGCTCTGATTGTTGCTCAAAGCTGGTCGGCTATCATGGGGAAAATGGAATAGTTAAATGGTGCATCTTGTACTGTGACAACGAATTGAACTGATACTTAAAAGATGCAATTAGCTGTTAGCCGTTAGCTATTAGGAACACAATTTCAAGCATTTACGGTGAAATAGGACACCATCAAAAAGTGATGCTTCGAATATTGGCAGAGGCCATTCAAATACTTGAGGCTTTTAAGCTAACGGCTAATAGCTAAAAGCTAATTGCATCTTATTAGCTGATAGCAAAGGGAAGCAAATGATATGTTGCGTACGAAGAACGAAATCAAAGACAGAACCGCTATCGATGATATTATTCACCGCTCTCAAGTTT
>CAYOWC010000308.1:0-5694 GCA_964407525.1 uncultured Desulfobacteraceae bacterium
GCCATTATTCTTCTGTGTGTGAAGCATAACCATTCTCCTGAAATGCCCGAAGGGCTGATTGCTTTATCGAATCGTCCGTTCCGATTCGGTAAAAAAACAAAATCTTAACGTTCTTTGCGTCTTGAGCGAAGCCCCGCTAGCGGGACAAGCGGCCGGTAAGGTCGTGTAAAAGTTTCATTTTTGATCTGATCCCGCTTTAAAGCGGGACGGCCCCGCTCGTCCGTTCCAGGGACACCAAATAATTGGAGGCTTCCATGGCCGCCGATCCCGCTTCCACGATAGTATCCACAATATCCTTTGGACCTGCCGCCACTCCTGCAGTAAAAACCCCCTCCATATCCGTGATCGTGGGGGCGATTTTGGGCTTAACGGTTTTTATGAAATTATCGTCCCCTAAGGATACCGAGCAAATCCCCTCAGGGTTCCATCCCGAAACCATCCCCAAAGACAACACCACCAGATCGTGTTCGGCGACTTTTACTCCCCCGTCTTCTCCCTGGGCTTCATAGTGGAGTTTTACCATTCCGTTTTCTCCAGGATCTATGGACGCAACCTTTCCCTTGATAAATTCAACGCCCATCGCCTTGGAATTCTGGTAAAATTGCTCATATCCTTTCCCAAACGTCCGGATATCCATGTAATAAATGGTGATGTCGGCCAAGGGAACAGCACCGGAGAGAAGCATGGCCTGTTTGATGGCATACATGCAGCAGACACGCGAGCAATAGGATACCCCCATGCTCTTGTCCCTGGAACCGGCGCATTGAATGAATGCGATGGAATCAGGTTCCATACCGTCGGATGGCCTGAGCACCCTGTTGTAGGGTCCATGGGGGGCCAACAGCCTTTCCATTTGAAGCGCACTGATGACGTTCGGGATATTACCCTCTCCGTATTGGACCTTATCTTTGAGCGGGGTCAATTCAAAACCGGTGGAAAGAATAGCCGTTTTTGCTTCTATGGCGAAATGCTCCGGTTCTTGAAAATAGTTTATGGCATCCGTCGGACACACCTTGGCGCACTTTCCACAAAGGGTGCAATGGTCCGTATCCAGCAGAGCAATCTGGGGAATGGCATTGGAAAACGGAATATAAACAGCTTTTCGTGCCGCAAAGCCGCCCTGTTCTTCATCGGGCACATAAACGGGGCAATTGTATTCGCATTGCCTGCATCCGATACACTTGACTTCATCCACAAAACGGGGTTTCTGAGTAATAGAGGCCTCTATTCTTCCCCCCTCCCTTTCAAGGGATTCTAACTCACAATACGTAAAGAGAGTAATATTAGGGTGGTGGGCCGCAGCAGCCATCTTGGGCGTGGTAATACAACTTGCACAGTCAAGCGTGGGAAACACCTTGGAGAGACGGATCATTTTCCCTCC
Source organism: uncultured Desulfobacteraceae bacterium (assembly GCA_964407525.1). Taxonomy (GTDB): domain Bacteria; phylum Desulfobacterota; class DSM-4660; order Desulfatiglandales; family Desulfatiglandaceae; genus DUZB01. The sequence goes on from CAYOWC010000308.1 coordinate 1,382, forward strand.
AATCGTGGCATCCTTATCCACAATGGCTACCTTGAAATCCTGGTCCGCAAGATCCAGAGCCGTCTGTAACCCTGCAATACCGCCGCCCACAACCAGGGTGTCAAATTTCAATGTTTTCATGGACATAAATTTTTCCTTTCACGCGTTTGCACAGACTGTGTTATCCAAAAGCTGCAATTAGTTATTAACCTGAAGAATGCAAACAATTGCAAGGTTAAACAAATGGCTAAAAGCTAACGGCTAATCGCTGTTTACGCCGCTTTTTTCTCCGATCCGGGGGAGCCCAGTTCTTCCAGAAGCTGGTTCATCTGCTTCACTTCTTTCACAAAGGCCTTGCTGCATACGGTACATACTCCAGTGAGTCGGACCCTTCTCGGGTCCAGCCCTTCTTCCCTCATCATGGGGTAGAGCTTATCCATCCTTGCAGCCAGGGCAGGGTAAGCGCCCTCATATGCGCATTCTACCCCGCAGGACATAATAATGATGCCGTAAATCCCTTTTCTGAAGCAATCCAAATAGAACTTCTCCGGAAACATAACCGGCGCCCTCACCCTCAGGATATAGGTATTCTCAGGATAGCTCATATGGGCCTGCCCGGTGGCATTGGCGCCTGGATATGCGCAATCTTCCGTTGCTAAAATCAGTATCTTTGCCTGGTTTTCCTGGGCTGACATGATGCCCCCCCCCTCACCTATTTCTGGCGTTTAACAAAAATTCTGTCTGCTCCATCCACTTCCAGGAATCCAAGATAATCGTGCCCCACCTTCTTTGACCAACGGGGAATATCATTTCTGGAACCGGGATCATTGGACAGAATTTCGAGGATCTGTCCAATTTGAACATTGCCCATCCCCTTTTTGGCTTCCAACAGAGGGCCCGGACAGGATACACCGCGTGCGTCCACTACGTTTGCTGCTTCAATTGTGCTCAGATCGATATCTCCCATGATTATTCTCCTTTTTCTATTACTGGTTTTGGGTTATGCACTCGTTACTGGTTACTCGTTGCTCGTTACTGGTTGCTGGTTTCCTCTAGTTCCTGAAATTTCTTCCTCGTACGGTGAGGCGGTTCTCACCTGACTTTTTGAGCCTCTGGGCCTCGTTTTACCAACACATGATAGCAATCTTCGTCGGATTTTATACTGATCACCCTGTCGTTGGTTCTTTCTAAAACGTGGGAAAAGCTTTTCTGAATCTGGGCGTCCGAACTGATCACTTCTAAAATTTCCCCGGCATTCATACGACTAAGCCAGCTCTTTGCTTTGAGGATGACCCAGGGACAACCCCAGCCCTTCAAATCGAGGACCCTGTCTGCCTGGCATGGTTTTGCTGTAGTTTCTCTCATGTGTCTCCGGAAAATTAGTTCTGTTTGCTCTTCATCGAATGCAATCTCGATGCCAAAAAATTTCAAAGAACTTTTTCAAAATAAATCATTGATTTAATTAGATATAAAAAATCTGAAGAAAACATATTGATTTATTAACGTTAAGGAGATAGGGTTAACACATGTTCATAATGACGAATATTTAACACTCATCGTTTCTAACCATGCTTTCCCAGAGGGGATTTCTACCTTATGTTTGATGATGAATACAGCCAATACTGGCAAACCGTGGTGCAAACCATGCTGGACGGTCTTATGGTTGTTGATCCGGACGGAATAATCGTTTCGATCAATGATGCGCTGGAAGAACTGACCGGATACACAAAAGATGAATTGATCGGACAACCGTGTGATATATTAGAGTGTAACAGTTGCTTCGGAACGAGGAAAAACGGAGGAGATAAGTACTGCGCTCTTTTTAGTGAGGGAAAAGTCAGGCATAGCAGGTGTGAATTGAAAAAGAAAGATGGTTCCCCTTTGCATGTGATGAAAAATGCCGCCATACTTCGGGATCACGAAGGCGTTGTAGTGGGTGGAGTAGAAACCGTTGCGGATTTCACGGCACTGGTGGCCAAAGACCAGGTAATCTCTTCTCTCAGGAAGGAATTGAGTATCGAAGACAGTTTTGAAGGCATCATCGGCACCTCGCCGAGCATGCACCAGGTTTTTGACCTGATCCAGAGTGCAGCCCAGTCTGAGGCCCCTGTAATCATCTATGGGGAAAGCGGTACGGGCAAAGAACTGGTGGCAGGCGCCATTCACAACCTGAGCCCTCGAACCAAAGGCCCGTTTATCAAAGTGAATTGCGCGGCTCTCAATGAATCACTACTTGAGAGCGAGCTTTTCGGACACGTAAAAGGAGCTTTCACGGGGGCCGATCGTACAAGGGTTGGGCGTTTTGAAGCGGCCAGTAAAGGCAGTATTTTTTTGGACGAAATCGGCGATTTGCCCCTCACAACCCAGGTAAAGCTCCTTCGCGTACTGCAGGAGAAGGAAATCGAGAAGGTGGGAGATTACAAGCCGATTCCCGTGGATGTGAGGATAGTCTCCGCCACAAACCGTGACCTGAACAGGCTTATGAAAGAAGGGCAGTTCAGAGAAGACCTGTACTATCGGATCGGGGTTATCCCCATCTATCTGCCCCCTTTGCGAAACAGGGAAGAGGACATCCCGCTCCTGGTGGATACCTTTATTCATCGAATTCAGGCGAAAACCGGAAAGAAAATCAGGGGAATGGACAAAAGAGCGCTTGAAATGCTCATGCAGTATGAATGGCCGGGAAATGTTCGCGAATTGATCAACGTGATTGAATATGCCTTCGTACTCTGTTCAGGAGGGGACATCAAACTTGAGCACCTTCCTGCAACGCTCAAGGGAAAACCTACCGCCCCATCGAGAAAAAACAAGACAGAAGGCATTCCCAGAAAGAAACGTCAAAACAAAGAGCAGATCATGGATGCCCTGCATTCAGCCGGGGGCAATAAATCGGAGGCCGCCCGTATTCTCGGAATCAGCAGGGTGACATTGTGGAAGAGGCTTAAGGCTCTGGATATCCAGGTAGACAAAGAAATTCGTGGATAGAACCTATTCGAAGAATGCCCTATTGTACTTGATTTTTACCCTGTCAAACTCTTCATAAATGATGGCCGCTCTCCTGTTGGCAAGATCTCGGGCTTTCCGAATCTCCGCCTCTTTATCCTCCAGAGCGCAGCAGGAAAAACATTTCTGGCAGATATGCTTCTCCTTTAAATGGGTGACGGAAAAATTGGCCGAAAAAAACATCCGTTTTTCCTTTTGATTTTCAAAATTTTCCACCGCTGCAAAATTTTCCAGATCAATATGGATGGAAATATCGTTCCCTTCCTTCGCCATATGAATATAGTCATCGAGGATCAGTGTTGAAACAAACTGGTCTTTTTTTTCCTCGAATTTCGAGAGCATTCCTTCCAGTGTGAAAAGCTTTGTGTCGACCTTGATCCCCGCCTTTTCCAATGCCGCAAAATCCCTCTGAAGATAGCGGTTAGCAATCATCACGGCCTGTGATACGTGGGGACAGAGATTATGGGTGCACCCACGAGAATAGCACTTCTTAAATTCGTACGACTGCCCATCAACGGCGCCCTTAAATCGGGAAAAGAACAGGAACGCCTGAAATGGGTGCTCCTCGTGATCAAGTTCCACCTCGTTAATTTCAAATGCATTATCAACCATAATTTCATGACCCGCCTTTTTCAGTGAAATGAGGTCCATAATGCACATGGGGGGATTCTGACTCATACGCTCTTCCATTTTGATGCCTCCGTTATCTTCATTTTTTCTATGCCGTTTCCTTTCTGGGGCACGGTTACGTCAAACAATCATGCAATAAAAATGCCAGAAAACATCCCCATATATTCCGGAAACTGGAAAAGATAATAACATATTGAAATATTACAATTAAAGGGATTTTTTTATAAGGAAAGCAAAAGATTGGAATATATAGAACATGTTTTTTTCAGAATCGCTCGAAAAATTAACGGGTGTTAATATTTGCGGCTCAACTCGGATTAGCGTGAAAAACCCCTTCTTCTGGAACCGAGGTGTCAGGTTTCGGGTGTCAGGTTTCAGAACCTACTATTCCTATGTTCTAATTCTAATAAACATAACCGGTTGTTATTATGTTGAATAGGCTGAATGTGGCCAGGTTTTTTCCTGACACCTGACACCTGGAATCTGAGCATGGTTTATTCGACAACTAATAAAAACATTTCCTTAATCCGCGATGAGTCATATTTACATGGGCGGGGAATTCGGATTGGTTTTCCCCGCCCAGTAAATTTTTTTGACAAACCCTAAATCAGGGATCAGGTGGGATTTTTCGTCTGAGTGTTTTGACTGTTATAAACAATAGAAGCCTGGGTCTTTAAACTATCGATGTACTCCTTGATAAG
>CAYOWC010000309.1:0-5693 GCA_964407525.1 uncultured Desulfobacteraceae bacterium
AGGCCGTGAAGAAAAAATACCGGGATTTCACCCATAGGTTTTTCCTTTCATGGGGGTCTAAGTTCAATGATGCCAGTGGTTACATTTCATCCTGCGGAATGGTTTCCTTCAGGATCTTTAACAGCGTTGCATCTCTTTTGTTTATGAGATTCTTTGCTTTTTTTTCATCCCATTCGTGAAAACCCTTCCCCGTCTTTACTCCTGTTTCCCCGGAATCTACTTTGCTTATTAGAACAGGCGAAGGTTCCGTTGATTTCTCTAAATGAGGGAAGAGATCTTTTTCAACGTCTAACGACAGGTCCAGGCCTGCCAGATCTGCGGTTTCCAGAGGCCCGATGAATGCGAGACGGAGTCCAAAGGAGGATTTGACTACTTTGTCTATATCTTCAGGGCTCGCAATACCTTTTTCAACAAGGGAAATGGCTTCGCGCCACAAGGCATGCTGCATCCGGTTCCCCAGAAAACCGGGAACATCTTTGAGTACCCTGACCGGCTCTTTTCCGGCTTTTTTCATGAATGAAACGACGGTTTCGAAGACCTCCGTGGAGGTGTATTTGCTTTGTATCACCTCTACACAGGGAAGGATATGGGGCGGGTTCCAGAAATGGGTGCCGACAACCCTATCTCTAAAACGCAGATCTTCGCTGATGCTTGTTATGCTGATGGCCGATGTGTTGCTGCAAAGGATGGTCTCCGGGGAAACATGCTTTTCGATTTGAGAAAAGAGGGCCTTTTTTTTGTCCAGATTTTCACTGATTGCTTCAATGATTATACAACCTTCCTGGTGCAAATCCCCTAGATCTTCGCATAACTGAATTTTTTCCAAACATGCATCAGCGTCACTCCGAGTAATCAAATCCAGGTCCAGAAATACCTGGAGGTTTCCGCGTACCTTTTCGGGAACCTGCTCCAAGACGGCTATGTTGTTGTCAATGACCCTTACAGGGTACCCTTTAAGCGCGAATATTTGAGCGAGACCATGGCCCATCAGTCCTGCACCGACTATTCCGACATTCTTTATTCCTTCACAATTCATCATGCCAGTGTTCCTTTTTCTTTCGGGGTATATATAACCATGAAGCATTTGCTCGGCTTGTCTCCAAGGGTGGTGCCGTAATGGGGTATGTTCGCATCAAAATAAACACAGTCGCCTTTTTCAAGAATGTGCTCCCTGTTACCGTGTACAAATTGCATTTTTCCTTCCAGAAGAAAGAGGATTTCCTCGCCTTCATGTTGAAAGACAGCGACTTCTTCAGGGTCAACAGGCTGGGTAAGAATATACGGGTCCATACTCTTGTTTGTGAATCTATGCGCAAGGGTCTCATAATAATACCCAAAAATAGAACCGTTTCGCGCCATGACCTTTCTTTCATTTTTCCTGACCAGTGAAAAAACATCATTTCCTTCGTTTTCCTGGAAGATTTCTGAAAGTTGAACCTCCAACGCCCCTGCAATTCTTATCAACGTAGATACAGGGGGCGCCTTTTCACTGTTTTCAACTTTTGAAAGGTACCCTTTGGTAAAACCAGTTGTTTCAGAAAGGACTTCCAAGGTCATCTCTTTCGAGGTTCTGATCTTCTTGATTCTTTTCCCTATATCTTTTTCTGAAATCATCTCGTTATTCTCTCAGTTTTTTTCAGACTCGCTAAAAGCATTTGAGTGAATGAAATGTATCGTTCTTTTTTTCTATGAGATAGGGTCAATTTATGCCAGCAGCCTTCTGTAGTTAAGGAGAAGGAAAAGTGTAATCCCGCAGTACTTAAAAACATCCGTATTAAAGCAACGAAGTTTCCAAAGAAGAAAATTTATTGGGGGTTTAAGATCTCCATCTATGCGTGTCCTTTTTTTCGCAGAAATATATGATATTGAAATAGATGGAATTAGATGTTTAAGCTGTAAGATGCAAGATTGAATCTGGAATATATTGTGGGCATTGTTTCCTATGAGAATACATTTGTCAAGTTTCTTTTCTGGCCTGAAACACAAGTCCCGTGCCTGTAGCTTTTTAGTCCGAACCATGTTATCCGAACTCAAAAAGTTGAATGTCGTTTGACTCACAAGAGTAAGTTCCCTATACTCCCTAAACAAAAAGAGCCACTTCGGGAAAAACCAAAGTCATTTTTTGGGGTAGGGTTGATAACACGATCATAGGCCAACGGGCCGAGTGCCTCATAGGAGGAAAACCAGTCATGAATACAAAATTAAAAAATAACAGGATGTATAAGGATATCGTTATCGTCGAAGCAGTACGGACGCCTTTCGGGCGTTTCGGTGGGTCGCTTAAGGATGTGGACTATTTCGATCTTGGCGCTCTGCCTATGAAGGAAATCCTGACCCGATCCGGAATCCCTGGTGAGCAAGTTGATGAGGTGTTTTGGGGTGTGGGTGATACCTCGGTCTGCAAGGATGTCTTCACTCCGGTCGCCGCCCGTCAGACGCTGCTCAAGGCCGGTTTACCGGCAGAAACACCATCGGTGTCTATTGACAAAGCCTGTGTTTCAGCCATGTCGGCTGTGCATTTAGGCTGCCGGGCGATGGCGGCAGGCGAGATTGAGACGGCCATTGCGGGCGGAGCGACCCTTTTCAGCCAGGAACCCCAGATCGTCCGTGGAATGCGCTGGCAAGGTTTCAAAATCGGCGAGGTCAAGATGGAAGATCCCCTCTTTGCCCTGGGTTATAAGGATTTTAACCCGGTCTCGGTGGACACTGATAACGTGGCCATAGAATATGGCGTTTCCAGGGAAGAACAGGATGAATGGGCCTTAAGGAGCCACCGGAATTATGGGCGGGCATGGGAAGCCGGCAAATTTAAAGAAGAAATGATGACCCTGGAGATCCCAAAGAAAAAGGGGGATCCGATTCTCCTCAACATCGATGAGCAGTACCGAAAAGACGCGAGCATGGAGAGGCTCGCCAGGCTTCCGGGTATCTATGGTTGCAAAGGCGTCACTGCAGGGAATGCTCCCGGATTGAACGATGGAGCTACAGCCATCCTTTTCATGACCAGGGCTAAGGCCCAGGAATTGGGCCTTGAGCCGCTGGCTGAAATTGTGTCCATGGCCTCCGTCGCCATCAGTCCCCATCTCATACCGGAAGCTCCCGCTCATGCTGCAGTAAAAGCCCTCAAAGGTGCGGAACTTGGCCTTGATGAGATAGCCGTCATGGAAATCAATGAAGCTTTCGCTGCAGTTCCCCTGGTCAGTACGCTGCTGCTCGTGGACAAAGACAGGGAAAAGGCCGAGGCGCTGCGGGAGAAGACCAACATTAACGGCAGTGCCATTGCCATCGGGCACCCCAATACCGCAAGCGGCGCCCGGCTCATCATGAACCTCATGTATGAGTTGCGAAGGCGGGGCGGCGGATATGCTCTCGGTGGCATTTGCGGCGGATTAGCCCAGGCCGATGCCTGTATTATAAAAGTGGATTGAGAAAATCGGCACGGGCGAATTCCGGGTCAGGGTAGGAATAAAACCCCTCACCGCTTTTTACGCCCAGTTCGCCACGGTCGATCTTTTCCTTCAATGCCTGCGGAGGCTTGTCTTTCGGATCTTTAGACTCCTTATAATAGACCATCTCGATGGCGTGGACCACATCAAGTCCTACCCCGTCCATGATTCCGAAAGGCCCCATTTTCATTCCGGTGAAGGTCATCCAGGCCCGGTCTACATCTTTGAAGTCCACGCAGTCGTTCCCCCACATCCAAAGCCCTTCCCGTTTGATGGACCGCCATACCCGATTGAAACAAAAACCTAAGAGCTCCTTTTTCACGGTCAGGGGGATGCATCCCAGGGAACGTACCCAGGCGATTCCCTTGTCCATGACATCCTGCGTGGTCCGGGTGCCTCCCATGACATCCGCCATGTTCATCCCTTCCAAAATGTTGTAGAAGTGGATGTTAAGACATTTTTCCGGCCTTCCGCTGCTTTCTTCCATACGCGATATGGGCATGGAAGAACTGTTCGTGGCAAAAATAGTCTGAGGATTCGCTTTCTGTCCGAGTTCCTTGAAAACATTTTGTTTGATTTCCAGGATTTCCGGCACGCTTTCCACCACAAGCTCAGCGTCTTTCAATGCTTCCTCAAGGCTTGTTACCCCTCGAATTTCCTTTTGCAGGAGGCTCACCTGTTCCCAGGGAATCATTGGCTGAATCCCTTTTTCCTGAATGCTCGAACAGAGGTTGTCTATTGTTTTTCCGAGGGCTCCCTCACGTACATCATAAATCGTTACATCATAGCCGGCATTGGCGGCCAGCAGGGCAATTTGTGCGCCGAGGGTGCCTGCTCCTATCACTGTTATTTTCTCAAACGGTTTGTTCATGGTCTCTCCTTTCTTTATATTTTACCACCCCTTGGTCCACATCTCATCATCTTCATACACTTTTTCATCCTCCATGTGGGATTCTTCAGCATCCGCTTCGCTTATCCTCGGAGGATTGGGGTCATTCATGACTTCTTTGTAATACTCATGTTGGATCAGGAGGCTCATGATCTCATTGGTTCCGGTCCAAATCTGGCTGAGCCTCGCATCCCTGACCATTTTTTCAATGGGAAACACGTTTGTGTATCCGATGCCTCCAATGATCCTCATAGCCTGGTTGGAAACCTCCCAGCACATATCGGTGGAGAATTTCTTGGCTTCACTGACCAGACGCCTGGCCGAGGGAAGTCCCGCGTCTGCGGCCCTGCAGGCTGCATGACAGAGGGATCTGGCCGCATCCAATTGAGTAATGGCGTCTGCAACCTTGAAGCTGACCCCCTGATAATCCCGTATCTTTTTGCCGAAGGCGTATCTCCTATTGCTGTACCGGGTGGCAACCTCAAGGGCAGCCCGTGCCAGTCCCAGAGACCCTCCTGCGGATGTGAGGCGTTCAGGAATCATCATGGAATTAAAAATAAGTGCGCCCTGATTGAGTTCGCCGATGAGGTTGGTCCTGGGCACACGTACGTCCCTGAAAATAAGTCGTCCCGTTCCGCCTCCTCTCGTACCCATGAGATTGTACAGGTGTTTGACTTCGACTCCTTCCCTTTCCGATTCAATGAGGATAAGACTGATTCTTTTATGAGGTTTTCCCTCCGGGTCCGTCTTACAGTACACCACAAAGAAATCTGCTCCACTTGCGGCAACCACAAATCGTTTCTGTCCTCGTATGACAAAATGATCCCCATCTGTTTTGGCGAGGGTGGTAGCGCCAAAAAAATCAGATCCACCCCTTGGTTCCGTCAAGGCTTCGGCAGAGATGAGTTCTCCTTTGAGCATTGGTTTCAAAAAGCGTTCTTTGAGATCCTCAGACCCGAAACCATGTAGGGCCTGCCCGACAATAGAAGGCATGGAAAAAGCGCAGCCGAGTGCCATGCCGAGTACACCGATCTCCTCGAGTGCGGCCATTTCCGAAGTCCAGTTGCACTCCCTTCCCCCATATTTCTTCCCAAATCTCAATCCCAGCAGGTTCCTTTTTCCAAGGGCCTCCACAAATTTTCTTGGATAGGTGATTTCATCCCGGTCCATTTTCTTGAGAAGTTCCGGCGGTATCTCTTTCTTGACAAAATCTCTGACTTCTTCCTGAATTAACCGTTCTTCATCGGTCAAAAATACGTCCTGCAGCATGATTTGTACCTCCTCGTGTGAGACTTCAATTAAGGAAATTGAACCGCGAAGTCGCCAAGGCCGCAAAGCCTTTTTCGAATCGGAACGGA
>CAYOWC010000310.1:0-5630 GCA_964407525.1 uncultured Desulfobacteraceae bacterium
CCCACATCTGCCATGTACCAGGGGTTTCCGGTTCCATCCACGATTTTTCCATTTTTCAATACCAGGTCATACATGAAAGAACTCCTGAATTGTTACTCTGTCGCACAGAGATATTTCACCTTGATCTCTTCGTTATCTCTCAATTCCGCCGGGGAAGATTCATAAACGATCCGGCCTTTGCTGATGATGAACACGTGATCAGAGACCCCCAATCCCATGGGGAGATTCTGTTCCACCAATAGAATGGAAAGCCCTTCCCGTTTCAACCGGATGATGATAAGCCCGATATCGCGAACCACGAGGGGGGCGAGTCCTTCTGAAGGTTCATCCATTAAAAGGAGATCCGGATTGGTCATCAAGGCCCTCCCAACGGCAAGCATTTGCTGCTCTCCACCGCTGAGCAGGTCTCCTTTCAGTTTCGATCGTCTCTCCAGGATGGGGAATTGCGCATACACCCTTTCGAGGGACCATTCCCCGTTCTTGCTCCCCTGACGTGCTGCCATGGTGAGGTTTTCCCTGACGCTTAAAGAGGGAAAGATATTCCGTCCCTGGGGCACCAGTCCAATCCCCATTTTTGCAATACGGAAGGGCTTGAGATCGGTAATCTCCTGGTTCTTAAACCGGATTTTCCCTTTACGGGGAGGGGTGAAGCCGATAATGGATCGGATGGTAGTGGTCTTCCCCATGCCGTTTCGCCCCAGGAGGGCGATAACAGCCCCCTGTGGAACGGTCATGGAGACGCCATGAAGGACATGGCTTTCCCCATAATAGGTATGTATGTCAAGCAGTTCCAGCATAATCGAAGGAGTCCTCTGTCCCCATGTAAATTTCTTTGACTTTCTGATTTTTCTGGATCTGTCCTGGATCCCCATCGGCGATGACCTGCCCATAATGGAGAACAAGAATCCGCTGGGCCACTTCGAAAACCATATCCATGTCATGATCTACGATCACGACCGTAATGGCCGGGTCCAGATCCTTGATAATGCCGATGATTTCCGTGCCTTCTTCTTTGGTGAGACCCGCGCTCGGTTCATCCAGGAGTAGCAGTTTCGGATCCATGGAAAGACCGAGACTGATTTCCAGTTTTCTCTGTTCTCCGTAGGCCAGATTGCTCACAGGCTCATTTCGTTTTTCCCACAGGTCGAGCCCTTCCAGGGCATTCGCAGCCTTTTCGAACAAATCCTTGAATTTGCGAATTGGTCGGAACATGGCAAACCGGTGGGGTTTGGTACCGTTTATAGTCAACAGCGTGTTTTGCAGCACCGTGAGTTTCTGCAAGAGGCTGATGACTTGGAAGGCCCTGGCTTGGCCCAGATGGGCACGGCGATGGGGGGGCAAAAAAGTCACATCCTGTCCGAAAAAGTGGATTTTGCCGGTGGTCGGTGAAAGCTGTCCGTTGATGAGGTTGAACATGGTGGTCTTTCCCGCTCCATTTGGACCGATGATAGCCAGCCGTTCACCGATATCAACGGCGAAAGAGACATCGTTTATTGCGTTCACGCCGCCAAACCGTTTGCTCAATTTATTAATTCTTAGCGCTTCCAAAATCAGGCCTCCATTTGGTCCAGAGCCTCCAGAGATAGACGCCAATACCATCCCTTGCGAACATGATGGTCAAGACGAAAAGGGTTCCCAGGACCAGCGGCCAACGTTGTGGCGAGAGGATGCTTGCGAAGTTCTCAACGAATATGAACACCGCGGCGCCCACTACCGGACCCAGAAAGCTGCCGAGGCCTCCCATGATGACCATGACCATGGGGAGGAAGGAGGTGGCAATGCCCAGATGGTTGGGGGAGACAAAAAAATTGTAATAGGCAAAGAGGACCCCGGCCAGGCCGGCAAAGGATCCTGAGACCACGAAGGCCGCATACTTCAAAAACCATGTGTTGTATCCCACTGCCTCCATCCGGGGTTCCCCTTCACGAATACCCTCCAGGGCCAGTCCGAAAGGGGAAATGATCAATCGATACAATAATACGCAGCTTAGAAGGAAAATAATAAGCACCAGGTAGTAGAACGAGAGGGTTTCCAAGGTAAAACCGGCTATTCCCAGATCGGGTAGGGTGATGCCGGTAATCCCCTGCATCCCTTTGGAATTCAGCCACTTCACGTTCCATGCCAGACTGTAGAGCATCTGGCCCAGGGCAAAGGTTACCAAAAGGAAATAGATCCCGGATGCCCGTAGCGCGATGATGGCGAACAAGGCGGCAATGGCTGTGGCTACCAGAATACCCAGAGGGGCGCTTATCCAGAACAGATCGACCTCGTAGTGGAGTTTCAACAGGGCTACGGTATACCCGCCGGCCCCAAAAAACGCCGCATGGCCCAGGGACATCAACCCGGCATAGCCAAAGACAATATTGAAGCTCATGGCAAAAAGGCCGAATATGAGAAACCGGGTCATGAGCCCCTGTCCGTAGGTGTCCAGGAAAAGGGGGGTAACAAGTAGCACCAGGATCCCCAGAAGATAGGGCAACCCATGGCTTATCCACCCATCCTGCCCATTATCGTGTTTGATAGTTTCCATGGGTCAGATTTTTCTCCCTAAAAGTCCTGAGGGTCGAACGATGATGACCACAATCATAGTGACATACATGGTGAACATGGCCAGTTGGGGGAAAATAGCCTTTCCAAAGGCGTCGATTACCCCGATGAGAATCCCCCCCAGCAAGGCCCCTTGAATAGAGCCCACACCTCCCACAATAATGACGATGAGTGCCAGGAGGAGAACGTCCATCCCCAGTGCATTGTGTACGCCCAGAAGTTGGGCGCCGATAACACCTGCCGATCCGGCAATAAAGGAAGAGACAAAGAAAATGAGTGCAAACGCCCTTTCCAGGTTGATCCCCAGCCCCATGGTGGTCTCTTTGTCGTCCATTCCCGCTCGGACAATGGCGCCCATTCTGGTCTTTTCCTGGAGCCACCAGAGAACGACAGCCAGGATGAGCCCCACTAAGATGACGGCAACCCTGGCCTTTGGATAGCTCCTGCCCAGGATTTCCATGGAGCCGGTGAGAAATTTGGCCGTGAAAGGCATCCTGGGCCATCCACCCCAGATCCAGAGACAGAGATTGGCCAATATGTACACAAACCCGAATGTAAGCAAGACCTGTTCATTGGGTTTTTTATACAGATGGCGAAGCAGTCCTCTTTCTATGGCCAGTCCTACGAGGCCTGCAGAGAGGCCTCCCGCCAGCAGGCCCAGCCCGAAGCCGGCGCCCCATTTTACGGCCACAGTCCAGCCAACATAGGCCCCCACCATATAGAAGGCTCCGTGGGCCAGATTGGTGACTCCCATGGCGCCGAGGACAATAGACATTCCGGCGGCTATGAGAAACAGCACCATGCCGTAGGATATGCCGTTGAGCAAATTGATTACAAACCAATCCATGGTCTTTGGTTCCTGATTGTTTTTGTTTGGTTTTGTTCCCTCCCCCATGGGGGGAGGGACTCAATGTTGGTTATGACCTGCTACTTCCATTCTTTTCTAAGGTGCTTATTTAAATCAGACAACAATTAGGGGTTTATGGATAAAAATCAGGTGCCAAGGCCCATAAGTTTAAGGTTTCGGGTGTCAGGTGTCAGTATCCTACCAGACTTCAATCGGCAAAATGGCTTTATTCCTGAAACCTGAACACTGACACCTGAAACCCAATAAACGGTAAGAGCCTAATATGTTTAGTTTTAGAGCTAAATCATAAATCGTTTAAGAGTTACCTTGAAAGGGTTGCCTACTACTTCTTAAGCCTGGGATCTGCAACCGCTTTATAGGTCTTAATGGGATCCCAGAAAAACTTCCCATCTTTTTTCTTGAGTTCAACAATGTAGTTGTCCACAAGGGCAACCCCTTCCGGACTCACGGCCAGTGGTCCCTGTGGTGTATCCAACTTCACCTTCAACAGGGCGGGCCAGAGTTTTGCATAGGAGTCATCGCCGCCTGTGGCCTTCAAAGCAGCCAGGATGGTTTTGGTAATGGCATAGGAATTGGCTTCAAGTCCGCCCGGCGTTTGACCAAAACGTTTCGTCATGGCCGCAACCCATGCCTTGTTGATGGGGGTATCCATGCCGGTCATGTAGAGGGCCTGTCCCTTGAGGCCCAGGACTCCGTCGCCCAGCTGGGAGGTGATCTGTTCCGGCATATCGGCAGCCAGGGTGGTGCCCAGAAGCGGTATTTTTACGCCGAACTCCTGGTATTGGGAAAGGAAAAGTTGGGCCGCGGAAGGGCCTTCCACAAAATATCCCATACAGTCAGCCTTTTTCAGGGAAGACAGGTAAGGACCGAAATCCTTGTTGCCCACCGGCCACCAAATGTCCTGGACCACTTTTCCGCCTTTTTCTTCAAAAGCCAGTTTGATCCCCTTGATGAATCCTTGTCCTCCTGCGTAGTCACTTCCCGCCGTAATCATGGTTTTGTGGCCTGAGTCCGCAGCGTAATAGCCTACGGGAGCGGTCAGTCCCACCAGGGTGGTGGGATAGATAAACCAGTTTTTGTATTTTGTCAGTTCGATGTCACCGCAGTAAAAGGTGGCGCACACGACTTTTTTGTTCGCCAGGTAGGGTGCAATGGCCATATGTGCATCGCCCATGAGGGGGCCGATAATGATATTTACTTTGTCCCTTTCAACCAGCTTTTTTGATTTTTCCAGACAGACATTCATGTCCGCTGCGGCGTCTTCCGGGATCAGCTCGATCTTTCTGCCCGCGACCGTGTAATTTACCTCTTCCAGGGCCATTATGATGCCGTTCTTGAAAAGTGGTCCAATAAAGGCAATGGGTCCGGTCAGATTCAGAATACTCCCGATCTTGATGGGTTCAGCCGCCTGGGCGGTTATGCCGCTTCCGAAAAGAACCGGGGAAACCAAAAATCCAACAGCGAGAAATAGAACAGCCAATTTTTTCATCTTTCGCCCTCCTTCATGAAATGAATGTTTATAAAAACTGTAGTTTAAATAGTCCCCGACCTGGTTGTTTCCACTATTTCTTCAGGGCGGCAACGTCCCAACCAACCTGGTAAAACATATCCACTAGATTCCAGTGATCCCGGACATATTTGATCTTACCCTTTTCGATAAAGGCTACCTGGCAGAATTGACAGTCGAATTTTTTTCCTGTTGCAGGCAGACCGAAAAATTCTTTCTGTATGGATCCCCTGATCCTGCCCATATTGACCACTTTGTTCCCCTGTACGATAAAGGATTCAATGAAAGGTTTGAAATCAGGGACTGCGTCTACCCAGCCGTCACCGAATTCCCGGATACCATCGTGACCTACTGCGGGCTCGCCGGTAATGTCGTAATACACCCCGTCCTCAGCCATTACCGAGAGAACCATGTCCACGCTCTGGGTTGCCCAACCCTTCAATTCGGTCATCACCAGTTTCAGGTTTTCTCTTTCTTCTGCTGAGAGGTCTTCAAAGGCATCCGCATCTTTGTCCAGCAGGCTTTCCTCCGTCATCAGCCACTCACGCGTTTTCATTTGGCCACACCCTCCTTTCGTTGTTTAAAAACAGTTGGCTTTTTCCGGAATAAGTCCGGTGCTTCATATGCTCGTGTGAAACTTCAGGTGGTTATTGGTTTTTGAACCGCAAAGTCGCAAAGGCCGCAAAGCCTTTTTCGAATCGGAACGGA
>CAYOWC010000311.1:0-5522 GCA_964407525.1 uncultured Desulfobacteraceae bacterium
CAGAGAAATTGGAAACTGGAAATTGGAAATTAGAAAAAAACACATTAATTCGGATGTGTTATCCAATTTCCAGTTTCGAATTTCCAGTTTCAGCATCCGATTTTCAGATTCGACGTCCGATTTTCAACCAGAAAACATACCCCATTTCCGGGAAAAGTGTAAACTTATGGATGAAGGATGCCCCGCTTCTGATGGACTATCAAGGTTGCCAAGCGAAACGATGTGAAGGAAATAGCAGATTCCAGGTTTGATGGCAACGGTTTCTTGCCTATTTCCAGTCGTGAATCAGAGTGTTTCAGCCTCTTTCATGCATGTGGAGCCATCTGCCTTTTTGAGGGGAGTGCCATGAGACTTGATACATCTCCTCTGCCACTTTTTTTACGAGCTCCCCTGTGAGTTCTTTCCCGCCGTAGCTTAGACCCGCAACGAAATGGTCTTCTCCAACACCGAGATCCGTCAGATCAATTACGAGAAGTTCCAGGCGGTCGGCACAAAACTCATCTGCAGAGGGAAGGGCAAAGCTGAGAATACCTTTGGCCCAGGTACCGGCGCTTACAGCTACATATCCGTCATTCAGGCAGGGCAGGGGGGGCGGGTCAAGATTTCTGATGGAGAGGCCATCCATATTTCGAAGGTGGCCTGGAGAATCCGGAGTGGGTTCGAAAGGGACAAATTCTAAAATGGTCTGTCCATCTTGAACGATTCCTATCTCAAAAATTCCGATTCCTTCTTTGCCGCTTCCAAAACCGAGAAGGCGGCAGAGATTATCCACGTCCCTGTAAGTTCTCCATCGGTGGCCACAACTTCCCATCAATTCCCCCATGATCTTTTCCTCCAAATACCACATCTGTTGGATCTGATCTGAACTGACATAATGGGGAGAACCTTTCAACAGCCATGCTGGGATCAGGCTTTCATCCCTGTTTTTAATGAGGTAATTTGTGAAGGCCTCTTTAAAAGAGTCAGGAATTGTCCCGCAGATCACTTCACTGATGTATCCGCTCACTACTATCTGAAACGCTTTCCCTTCAGGCATGTCGGACACCTACTTTTGCCTGGAGGCTGTTAAGGAGGGAACAGAGGACTGGGACAACCACAAGGGTGAGCAATGTGGCCACGGCGAGACCGAAAATGACGGCGATGGCCATGGGGCCCCACCATTGGGAAGACTCACTGCCGATTTCCCATGCCACGTCACGGAAATTAAAGCTCACCCCGGTGGCCATGGGCAGAAGGCCGAGGATGGTGGTGAATGCGGTCAGCATCACCGGCCGGAAGCGCGTAAGACCGGCTTTCAGTAAGGCTTCCGTGGAAGAAATTCCCCTTTCCATGAGTTGATGATAATAATCGATGAGAACAATGGCGTTATTGACTACCACTCCGGCAAGACTGATGACCCCGATCCCGGTCATGATGACCCCGAAAGCGGTATCAGTAATGAGGAGCCCTAAGAAGACGCCGATGAGGGAGAGAATCACCGAAGTGAGAATGATAAAAGGGGTCATGAAAGAATTAAACTGAGTCACCAGGATGAGAAAAATAATAAAAATGGTGGCAATAAAGGCTTTTCCCAGGAAGGCCGTGGCTTTTGCCTGCTCTAATTGTTCCCCTGTAAAACGGAAAGTGTATCCCCGTGGCCAGTCGATCTTTGTTTCAAGCCTTTTGCCGATATCAGCTATGACATCGTTTGCCAGGCGACCGGAAACATCTCCCGATATGGTGACGACTCTTTTCTGATCCAGCCGCATGATGGCTCCCAGGCCGCTGGTCAGGGAAATTTCCGCAAGAGAGGTGAGAGGGATCGGTTCTCCCTTAGGGCCTGAGACGGTGAGCCGTTTGATGTTTTCTATCGTGTGGCGGTCACGTTCAGGAAGGCGTGCTATGATGTCGTATTCATCCTTTCCCTCCCGGTAAACGCCTACCTTCACCCCGTTGATGGCCGCCTTTATGGTGTAGGCGACAGTGTATGTATCGAGCCCCATCAAGGCCGCTTTTTCCTTGTCCACCCGGACACGGATCTCAGGTTTTCCTTTTACAAAATTATCTTTGAGGTCAACCAGGCCGGGAATGTCCTTGATTGCTTTTCTGGCTTTGGCAGCAAGGTCCCCGAGGATATGGATATCTTTTCCCGAAATTTCCAGGTTTACCGGGGCGCCCGTGGGTGGACCTTCTTTTTCTTTTTCCACCTGCACTTCAGCGCCCTTGATAGTCGACAGGGTCTTCTCCCTGATTTCTTCCACCACAACGGACGAGGGGGTGGATCGATCATGGAAATCTTTGAAATCCAGAGCCACGCGGTTGATATGGGTCCCCGTACCCCCCTGGGAAAAAGGATCGCCCCCTGCCGAACCGATATTCGTGATCACATACCGAATATCCTCGTATTTAGAGACAATGTTTTCCACAAGAGAGACCAGCTTGTCGGATCTGTCAAGATTTGTCCCCTCCGGGGCCTTCACGTGAACGTACGCCCTTTTCGGTTCGGTGTCGGGCATGAATTCACTCCCTCTTCCAAAGGCGCCGTACAGGATAACGGAGGTTACTAATAATACGAAAGACAGAAGGACGACAATCAGGCGGTGTTTCAACGACCACTTGAGAATAATAAGATAAAGCCTTTTAATAAATGGATCTTTCGATTGTTTTTTTTCGTCTGCTACAATCAGTTTTGCCGTCTGGTAGCGGGCTGAGAGAACCGGGTTGATAACCAAAGCTACGAAAAGTGAGGCCGTAAGGGCCATGATCAGAGTTTCGGGAAGGTAGCCCATGAACTCCCCCATGATTCCGGGCCAGAACAGCATGGGAAGGAAGGCGCCTAAGGTGGTCATGGTGGACGTGATGACCGGCCAGGCCACCTGATTGGTTCCTACGAGGGCGGCCTTCTGTTTCGGCATTCCCTGCTGGATATGCCTATAAATGTTCTCCACGATCACAATCCCGTTATCCACGAGCATGCCTAACGCCAGGATCAGGGAAAAAAGAACTACCATGTTCAGGGTCACTCCAAATCCGGCCAGAAGAATGAAGGTAATGAACATGGAGTAGGGAATGGCCAGGGCGACGAAAATGGCGGAACGTCCGCCAATAAATATGAGGATGACCGCCACCACAAGGATCAACCCTGAGAGAATGTTGTTTTCCAGGTCGGACACCATTAATTGCACGTCATTGGACATATCCGAAGTCAGATCGATCTTGAGTGTGGGCGGAAAAAGGGAACGCATTTCCTGGACGATCTTTTTGACCTCATCGGTTACTGTGACAATGTTTTCTCCGCTTCGCTTCTGAATGGCCAGGGTGACGCTTTTTTCCCCGTTAATCCTGCTTCTTGTGAGGGGATCTTTATTGCTGTCGCGGATAAATGCCACATCCCGAAGGTACACCGGTTTTCCGTCTCGGACAAAGGCCACGATGGAAAAAATTTCCGAAGGGTGCTTGAAATCCTCCGGTACCCGCACAAGGTACTTGGCCTGACCAATATCCATGCTTCCGCCGGGCATGTTTACATTACTTTTTGTTACCGCGTTGATCAGTCCTGAAAAAGGTACTCTGTAAGCGCCCACCCGGTCCAGATCGAACTCCACATGGATTTCCCGCTCCAGGCCGCCACTGAGGCGGGCATCCAGAACTCCGGGAATCGACTCAATACTGTCTTCCATGTCCTCTGCGAATTTCTGGAGGCGCCTGAGGCTGAAAGGACCGGAAAGAACCACCCGGATTACCGGCAAATCCGAGAAATTCACCTCCTGGATGACCGGATCGTCGTGAAGCTCGGCCGGCAGGTCCTTTTTGGCCTGGTCTACCTTGTCTCGTACTTTCTGGACCGCGTCGTCAATGTCCACCTTGGGTAGAAATTTGACCGCCACGGTGGAAATTCCTTCTGCTGAGGTCGAACGGATCTCCTCCACGTCCGAAATGCCCTTGAGTTTCCGTTCAATGGGGACGGTGATTAATTCCTCCATGTCTTCGGGGGCTACTCCCTCGTAGGTGGTGGTAACGAAGACATACGGGATGGTGATGTCGGGGAAATTTTCGCGGGGCAGGTTGATATAGCAATATATCCCGGCGATCAAAATGAACAACATGAGGGTCAGTACGGTGATCTGACGTTTGAGGGCGGCCTGGTTCAGGATCATTTGACTTGGACCCTCATCCCTTCTTCAATGTCTCTCTGGCCAGTTACGATCAAGCGATCTCCAACCTCAAGTCCGCTGGTGATCTGGACGCGATCCTTTTCGATAACCCCTATGGAAACGGTTCGTGCAAGGACAATCCCGTCTTTTTCAAGAAAAAGAATGCGTTCACCCCCCTTGTCCATGAGGGCAAAAAGGGGCGCAACCAAGGCGTCCGGAATAATGCGACGTTGAAAAACGGCCCGGGCGATCATTCCGGGCCTGATTTCATGTTTCGGATTGTCAATAAGAATCCGCACGAGGAACGTTTTTGTAGCAGGATCGGCTTTGTAGGAAACAAAGTCTATTTTTCCGGGAAGCAGGCGCTCCGGGAAGGCGTCGATTTTTACCATAGCATTTTGGCCACGTTTAAGATGGCGGATATCTAATTCCGGGACATTCACATTTATTTTGATCTTGTCCACATTCACAAGATCCACCATGGATTCACCGCGATTAAGAAACTCACCTTCGTCCACGTACAGGTGGTTCACTGTTCCGCTGATAGGGGAACGGGGAAAGCCTCTATCATATTCCACCCTGGCCTTCAAGAGATCGCTTTCTGCGAGGGCCTTGTCGGTCAGAGCCTTTTCAATGGCTTCCTTGTGAACGATGCCGCGATCGAAAAGGATTTTGCGACGCTGGTAGAGATCATCCGCCAGGTTCAGCGTGGCTTCCGCCCGGTCAATAATGGCTTTGAGGGCGGATACATCAATACGGGCAAGGAGTTCCCCTTTTTTTACCCGGTCCCCTTCACGGGGTCCTATCCATTCAATTCGTCCGCTTTTGTCCGCTGAGACGAGAACGTCCTGCCAGGCTTCTGTTTCTCCCGGGAGAATCAGGATGTCATGAATCGGTGTTGGTTTTATTTCGAGGATATCAATATTTACAGCCTTCACTTTTTCCTGTTTCTTTTCAGGCTGGGCATTGCTTTCCGATCCACGACAGCCATAGAAAGAGATCTGGAACAGGAAGAGCGTTAACAGAATTGGCAGAAACCCGAAAATGGATCGCATGGGTGGTCCTCTTTTTAGATAGCAGTTTTCGGTTGATAGCATATTAGCGCGTAGAATCGGAATTTTTTGAAACTGAGGTGTCAGGTTTCAGGTGTCAGTATTCAGTGCGCCTTATTTTGATTTATGATTCACTCTAACTTCTCAATAAGCTTGGGTGGATTTTATAAAAGGCTTACGCCTAAACTCCGAGAAGACGAAGAACTTTTTCAATTGTTTTTAAGCCTTATAATTTTATGGGAAACTGGACTTCTTGAGAAATTACGATTCGCAATTATAAACCTCACCTTTCGCTCATTTTAAACGGCCCCCTCGATTTTTGCCTGTGTGAAAGAGA